>JAHJSU010000074.1 GCA_018829985.1 Elusimicrobiota bacterium
CAGTTGCCGCAAGATACGGGCTATACTCGTTAAATGTGATCGTTCCGGACCGGCCCCAGGTTCAAATTTTAAGCTGTCCGGGCGGTTACGGTAATTGCGCAGAATTAATTAGATAAAAATTTGGCTGCGACCTTGGGGGCGGGAATGGATTGAGGGACAGCGGCCATTTATTTTTGGGGGAAAGATGGATTTTATTGTTTTTGACGCGCGGTTTTTCCGGTAAAGGGCAGCCGGGCGCCTTTGTTCAATAATAGTTTTTTTAAACTCAACTGCCTTAAATCGTCCAGCACCGGCTGCCAGTAAAGCCGGTCCTTTGCCTTGAGCGCCTCAATCTCGGACGCGATTTCCCTCGCCGCGGCCGGCATATGAGCCGCCCCGGAGACGGAATTTTCAACCGCCTTAATGCAGAAAGCCAGGCATGGGCGTTTCATTTGCCCGGCGATTTTCCGGGCTCTGCCGTTTTTCAGATATCGGATTATATCCTCCGCCTCAAAACTGCTGGAGAGTATCCACCGCCAGTCCCCGGCGGTTATGGTTTTGCGCGAAAGCCTCTCCTGTTCCAGCCGCGCCAGCTCCGAAATGACCGGATAATCGGCCAGCCGCCTGGTTTTTTTCAGTTCAACCAGGTCCCTGAGCCCGATAACGGGCAAAACGCCCCAGGCCGTCCTGTAAATTTCCTTGCGGCTTGACGCCCGCTCAAAACCGCCCGCCCGCGGAACAACGCCCATCACGTCTAAATACCATTGGGGTTCTCCGGAACTGCGGGGAAACGTAAAATGAAACCCGTGGCCTTTCAGAATAAACTCCGGAGACAGTTCCGGCGTAAGTTTATATATCCTCGCCCCGGTTTTCGCCAGGACCGCCCTGAATTTTTCCCAATTTTGGGCCTCAGGGGATACCCACAGGTCAATATCCTCGGAAAAAGTCGCGGCGCCGTATATAACGGCCGCCTGCCCGCTGATGAGGAGATACCGCGTTCCGGAGGCGTTAAGGCTGCGGAAAAAGTTTTTTGTCATGAACCGCTCCGGGGTTCTTGAGGAGTTTGCGCATGGCCCAGGACCGCGCAAGGCGCTCGGATGCGCGGAGCTTTACCCAGACGTCCCTTTTAAAATCATTCAGCCCCCCCAAGCTTGGGCTGGGGGCCTTTCCGTTTTTTTTCATCGCTTTTGATTGTAGCATTTTCTAAAGAGTCTTGAGCCGCCGGCGGAAACAGCTTGGGAAAAAAGGTACCTTTTTGCCTTTAGCGTGGCTGCGACATTGGGGGCGGGAATGGATGTTTTATAGAGGGCGGGGAACATTTAATTAAAAGTAGACGAAAGATTTTGCGTATTAAATTTCTGCACGGGACAGGTGTGGGGTTGCTCTGTAGCCGCATAGCGGATGGGGGGCCCCGTTTCGGGGGGAAACCACGGGAGGGTTTCCTACGCGGCGGAAGGGGCAACCCTACGCCTGTCCCGTTCCCCAACAAGCGCTCTGAACTTGCAGCCGACGGCGTTACTGAATTTCCCAATACATTATATCCGGACGCTTTTGGTGCCGGCGATTATGTCGTGCCAGGTGCGCTTGTCCTTCTCCCAGAGGGCCCATGCGTAGCCCAGCAGCATAAAAAGCGAAACCAGCGAAAAGAAAGCGCGCAGGAAAGACTTGTCGGCGCCGATTTTTTCGCCGGTGGAATAGTCCACCACCCGTATTTTCAGTATCATTTTTCCCGGAGTGGCGCCGAAACGCCAGACGAGCAGCCCCCCGTAAAGCGCCCAGAGCAGCATGGCGAACGGAACCTTCTTTTTGTCCGTACCGACCCCGATTTTGCTTTGGTTTTTCTTGTTCCATTTCCACTTGAGGCCGCCTTTGGCGGTCACATTGGTCCCGTCCTTGTTTATAACCACCTTTTCCCCGTCTTCGCCCGTAATTTCCAGCCCGCTTCTGTTGATGCGGACGTTTTCAATGGTTATATCAGGGACGTTCTTCGCCTCAGGGCCGGAGACCTTGGCAGTGGGACCGCAGGATCGAAGTCCGAGCGTGCTCGTGATTATCAGGAAGAAAACGACGTCAAGAGAGAGCGCGGCGCATCGGCGCCAGAAGCCGGCCCTTTCAGGCGGCTTCAGTATATGCGGGGCCGCGGCATCCGGCGCCGGAACGGCCGGCCCGGGCTGCGCGAGCGACGTGGCCGAGACCGGCATATCGGGGGAGCCCTTCCCGACCGGGATTTCGCGCAGGACCCTGAAGACCTTTATTTTTTCCGGGATGCCTTTGAACTGGCGGTAGCCTATCTCGCTGGAGGGGACCTCTTTCTTGTTCATGGCGAGATACACCGCCTCCGTGAAGAAGACCTCGCCCGCTTCGGCGATGCTTTCAAGCCTTGAGGTTATGTTGACGGCGTCGCCGTAGATGTCGCCGCCCTCCTCTATGGCCACCTCGCCGGAGTTTATGGCTATCCTTATCTCTATTCTTTCATCCTGGACTTTATCGGCGTTATGCGCCTTTAAGACGGTTTGTATTTCCACGCCGCAGAGCACCGAGTCCGTCGGGCTTTCAAAGACCACCAGGAAGGCGTCGCCTATGGTCTTCACCAGCCTGCCGTGGAATTTCTCGACCACGGGAAGGACCATTTCCTTGTGCCTTTTCAGGAGGTCCAGCGTTTCGGCCCTTGAAAAGGAAGCCGTCTTGGAGGTAAACCCCTTTATGTCCGTCAGCATTATCGCCAAATGTCTGGTTTGCATCGCTATATTCTAATAAACTGCCGCCGTCTATTCAAATAAAAATCCCGGGCCTTTAACGGGGCCCGGGATTTGAAAAACATTCCGAAGCGCTACTCTTTCTCTATCGGGCTGACGAATCCGCCGTTCTCCACCTTGTAGCCGAGGTGGAAATATTCCCTGATCTTGGCCATGTTGGGGGCCGCTGCCTCTATGGCGGCGGTCTTGATCTCGGTGTCGGCGCCGTAGCGCATAAGGTCTTTCAGGAAGTTCTGCACCCTGGAATCGCCCGAGGCGCCGGAAAGCGCCGCTATCGCGGCCAGCTTCACCGGCTTTTTTTCATTGGAGTTCCGGACCAGGTCCATCATCAGTTCTTTAACCCTCGAATAGCCCATCGCGCCGTAAAGGCTTTTTACAGCCTCTATCCTGGTAAGTTCCTCTTCGTTGCCGTACCGGAGCAGGTCGAGCAGTACCTCCCGGGGCCGGCTGTTGCGGGTGGCGTCGAAAATGGCCCATATGGCCGCTCTCCGGGCGTCGAGGTCCTTTTCGCTGTATTTTATGGCGTCCCTCAGGAAATCCTGTATCCTGGAATGGCCGCCGGCCACTCCCCACAGGGCTTTGTAGGACATCACGCGCAGTTCACGGGGGTTGTTGCCGTACTTTATTATATCGACAAGGGACTCCCGTATCCTGGAATTGCCTGCCGCGTAGGACAGCGTACGCGCCGCCTCCACCCGTATGTCAAGACGCTCGTTCGCGTTCTCAAGAATGTCCATTACGCGCTCGTAAGCGAAGCTGTTCAAGATGTAAGTCCTGGCGCTCTTTACCGCCGCTTTGCGTATCTCGGGGTTGGAGTCCCTGAGAAGGTCCTTAAGCTGGCTGGAGCTGATATGTTTGTCTTTCAGGTCCGGCGCTGTAGGATTCGGCTGCGGGAAGTCGTTGCGGGAGTTCTGTATCTGGTTAAGTATGCCGCCCGCGTCTATCTGCGGCAGCGGCGAGCGATCGTTTTCCATTCCGCCCGACCAGCCCATAGGGGCGAGGCCCGCGAGTATCAAAATGACTGCGATATGTTTCATCGGTTGACCCTCCTGCAAAAATACCTGTATATATACCTGCATATAAATGATACCAACCGGGGCGGGCTTTTTTTAGAGGCGAAAGGCCCCTTTTTTTCTGGGCAGGAGGACCTATGACGGGGGTCAATAAGAAAAGGATGGTAACTACTCAGGTCTGTCGTCGTAGTGGCAGAGTTTACTCTGCCCAAAAAGGCAAAGCAAGCTTTGCCACTACAGTGTGCGCGGCACGCGCACACGCTAGACGGTGTAAGACCGTTACGGAGGTTGATAGAGCCAACCG
>JAHJSU010000075.1 GCA_018829985.1 Elusimicrobiota bacterium
AAGATACCAATATAAGCGCGAACCCTTAACAAATGAAAACGCCGATCGGCTCATGAACGCCTGCAGCTCCGGGATCGAAAAAGTCGTTATCTCAACGCTGCTCGACACCGGCCTGCGCGTCTCGGAGCTGGCCGCTCTCACCAAAGAGAACGTCCTCTGGCAGGACCGCCGGCTCCTGGTCTACGGCAAGGGCGGCCCGTTCGGCAAAAAGACAAAACGCCGCATAGTGCCGCTCACAGAAAGAGCCTTTACCGTCCTGTCCAATTATTTTTCCCTTAACGACACCTTCGGCTACACCGCCCGCGGCATACAGAAGATCGTCCGCCGCGTTTCAAACCGCGCCGGCATCTCCCAAAAGGTTTCCCCCCATGTGCTTCGCCATACCTTTGCCGCTGCCTGCGTCAAGAAAGGCCTCAGTACCCGCTACCTCCAAATGTTTTTGGGCCACGACCATCTTTCAACAACGGAAATTTACTTAAACGTTTCCCCCGAAGACGCCTGCGCGGAATTCAAGAAACGCTTTTAATATTGATAAAACAATTTTTGTTTGCTATATTTTTATCATAAGTCTTACAAGCACAACTTGCGATAAGGGACTTAAAAGAGCTATGCGGATTATAACAATCGTCAATCAAAAAGGGGGCACAGGTAAAACCACCACGGCCATTAACCTGGGTGTTGCCCTGGCAAACAAAGGCAAACGAGTGCTCCTGATTGATTTTGACCCCCAGACGAGTCTTACCTATTCGCTTGGGATTAAAGACGCAAACCCCACAATCGCCGACGTAATGCTTAACGGCAAGACCCGGTTAATCAATACGCTGACTCCAACCCAGGAAGGACCCCAGGTTGTCCCCGGAAGTTTAACATTGGCAGATGTGGAGTTAAGCCTTTCCACCAAGATCGGCCGGGAAAACATTTTAAAGAATAGGCTGGATGGATTAGAAGGTTTTGATTTTGTTTTTATAGATTCCCCGCCGTCCCTGTCTATGTTGACTGTTAACGCCCTTAACGTGAGCCATGAAGTATTAATACCCCTGCAGATGGAGATATTAAGCCTACAGGGGCTTTCCCAGCTGCTTAATACCATAGTAGAGGTTAAGGAAATTTTAAATAAAGGGTTAAAAATTGCGGGGATTATCCCTTCCATGTTTGATAACCGGCGAAATTTGTCCAAGGAGATATTGCAGACTTTAAAGACTAACACAAAAGAAAAGATTTTTAATACTGTTATCAGGGAGTGTGTTAAGATCGCGGAGGCTCCGAGCTTCGCAAAGAGCGTATTAAGCTATGCTCCGGCAAGCAATGGCGCTGTTGATTTTATTGATTTGGCAGAAGAATTTTTAAAAGGAAGGTGAAATGATATGGCTATAGGCAAAAATGTGAATCTTAAAGACAGGATTATTAAGAGCACAGTGGCAGATGAAAGTAAGGGAAGTAAGATAGATATTACAAATAAAGCCAGTAATACATACAATACCGGGATGAAAAATAAAGGAAGTATTATCAACAAAGTCCATAAAAGAGACAAGGACACAGAAGGCACCATTAAGATGACTTTTTACATCAAAGAGGATTTATACCGCAAGCTTCGGAATTTTGCGTATTGGGATAGGCACAGCATAACGGAAGCTTTTAACCTGGTCACAGCAGATGGATTAAAAGGAAAAGAGGTAAATAAAACCGAGCCTTCCCGGTGAAGCAGTAAAATAAACGATAAGAAAGTAAGGCCCTTGCATGGCAGCCGGCGGCCAGGAAGGCGCCGGTGAGAGAGGGGGGAATGTTGACCCCGCTTCCAGCCAAAGGATATGATAAACAAAACAACAGCATTAAAAGTTATTGATTTGATGGTCCGGAAGAAATTTCAGGAGCTCCCGGACGATATAGCATTTTGCTCCAATATTTTCATGATCTTCGGCCTGCCGACGCACAGGCTCAAAGAAAACCCCACCTTCTGGATAAAGAAAAGCAATTCATACGACCTTATAATAACCCGCGATCCAAAATGCGAAATCCCCTATGGGTGTTACGCCCGCATGAATCAAATCTTTATAGACACTGAGGTTCGGACAAAAAACACGAACGTAATAGATGTCGGCCGCTCTTTCAGGGACTACACACAAAAACTTGGCTATAAGGACGGGAAAGCCAATAAAGGTCTCGCGAAGCAACTGCTTAATTACGTTACCAGCTCAATCAAACTGGATATTAAAGACTCCAATCCCGGCCATGTCAGCGGAATCCATACCGTGGTGGCCAAAGCCTGGGATTTCTTCTTTGACGTTCCGAACCCGGAACAATTGACGCTTTTTGAAGGGAAGATAATACTCAGTGAAGATTATGCCAGGTATATTCATGACCATTCCGTACCGCTGGACATGAATATGATCCGGTGCTTTAAACGGAATCCTTTGGCTCTGGATTTTTACAGATTCCTGGCATACAGGAACAACGAACTTAATAAAACAATATCCTTTCCCGACCACCTTCTTTTCCAGCAATTAGGAACCGATCAGGAAGCAATTAAAGTCACCCGCAATCGGCTAAAAAAAATATTACAGTTAATCCGGATTTACTGGCCGGTTAACGCCAAGTTTGAAGATGGTTTCTTTGAGTTGCGGCCTTCACCGCCGGCAGTTCAACATCGGCTCTCAAGCAAAACGCCGATAACAATTACTAACAAAAATGCTGTGGACAACTAAGTTATCCCCTTCACTTTTGATACCGGGGTGAATTTTCGGTTTTGATAGGGGGACCCCCAAATTTGCGAAAGTTATCCCCTTCACTTTTGATACCGGCCCCCTTCACTTTTGATACCGGAAACCTAAAAAGCGCTTGTTTTATAAGGGTTTATCGTTCGGCAAATAATTCAGAACAAATATATATATACAAGTAGTCAGCGCGATGACGATGTTAGTAACCTAGCCAAGGAACACCTACCCAGCAGCAGAAGGGGAACATTTAAGGGGTGCCCTATTATGAAAAGAAATAAGAGGTCCACAGACAACCCTGAGCCCGATCTCGCAAAAGGCGCCACCCCGGATACCGCTTCATACAATGGAACCAAAAAGATGAAGATTGAAACGCGGACTATTCAAGAACAAGATCATCGCGGTATTCTGGCGGTGGTTGAGGCGCTCACTGCGTGGTTTGATTCGGACGCCCGCGACCGCGCTATCCCTGCTGACCTCCGGCATCAGTATGGCATTGTCGCGGTATCAGAGGGGAAGATTGTCGGCTTCATCACCCTCTTTTTCGCTGAGGGCAGGTTAAACATCGGCTGGATGGGTGTCAGGCCGGATTATCAGAAGGGGGGAATTGGAAGCCGGCTCCTTGCCCGCGCCGAGGAGTTCGGAAGACAGCATGGCATGACGGAAATAGCAACGTATACTCTCGGCGACAGCGTGGACTATAAACCATACGAAGAAACCCGGAAGTTTTACTTCAAACAAGGGTTCACTATTTACCAGAGGAACAAAACAGACAACCGGGGCTGTCCCGAAGAAATTAAAATCAAGAAACAAATCGCCCAACCAGGCGTCCCCGGCGTCGCCGGAGGTGCACCTTCGGCTGAAACCGCCTGATAGCTCCGGAGAAAGCAAAAACCAAGGGGAGCACTCCCCGGGAAGCCCCTCGAACCGCCCTATAATCGGGCAGTTCAAGGCTCCAAATCCCACCCCCAAAAACACCCCTTGAAACAGGCTGTTAGCCAGTTTCAGCCTCGAAAGCTCGTCGGATAGCCGTTTTCGGCCGCGCCCCTTGTATTCCGCCGTTCCAGGGTGTATAATTGACTTGCAGGCCTGCTTGCGGCCTGCGGGGGCCCGGTGATGAAGGCTAGATTTGGGATATCGGTCCTGTTTGCGGTTCTTCTCTCCTCTTTTCATGCGTTCTATTCCATTCCTCCAAGCGGCGAGGCGGCCTTTGCACCCGCGCGCATAGTGCAAATCGCCGTCATCTCCATGCCCCAAACCTGCGACGCAGGCGTTATGGACCAGCTTTGTGCCTCAGTCACAAGTTTCCTGGACGAGGAATCCGTCAAGTCCGGCGCCGCAGTAAAGGCCTGCGCGAAAAACTGCAACTGGAAGAAACACAAGGACGAGTTGATAAAAGCCGCGCAGAAAAAGGCCAAGGATTCCTGCTCCAGGGGCGAGGCTCCGGTTATCAACGAAGTAAACAAAGGGCTTGATAAAAACGCCAAGGCAAGGCTTAACAGGCTGTATAACCAGAACAGCCAGCTATTTGATGGAACAGATCCCAAGCTGGCCGCCAAAGACCTGGAGCCGGTTCCTTCCAATCAACCCGCTGAGCTGACCGGCAAGGGCGGCCAAGTTTCCGATTTAAAGGGATCCGCGCCGGACCTTTATAAACTAAGCCCTGTAACGGAGTTTTCCCTGA
>JAHJSU010000076.1 GCA_018829985.1 Elusimicrobiota bacterium
AAAGACACGAAAGAAATCAGACAACAAACCGTTTGATCCATAAACTTTCTTTGTGCCTTGGTGTCTTAGTGGCTGAGTAATTACTAAAAATCAGCGTTATCAGCGTTCTATATTCTATTCCGCCATCTCATAGCGACCTGGGTAGTTACCCCGAATTTCGGATATTTTGCGTCAGGAAGAATCCGTGACGCTGGAGTTCAAAGAATCGTTCGGCAGAGAAGCTGTTGAAACTATTTCTGCTTTTGCCAACACGAAAGGCGGGATTTTGCTTGTAGGCGTGAACGATAAAGGCGCTGTGATTGGAATTCATTCGATAAAAAATGCGCTCAAGGATTGGGTAAATCAGATTTCCCAGGTGACCGGCGGCCTTCATCCTTCTATTGAAGCATTTGCGGTCAAAAGCAAGAAGGTGGTCATGATACAGGTTGACGAAAACCGCATCAAACCGGTTATGTGTCATGGCCGCGCCTTCATCCGCTCCGGCGCCACAACCCGCCAGATGACTATTGAGGAGATCACCCGTTGCGTATTGGCAAACGCAGGCGTAACATGGGATGCGTTGCCTGAAGTCCGCGCCAATTTATCCGACATATCAATGCCTAAGGTCAAGGCTTTTATGGATACGGCTAAGCGTGAGAAACGACGTTCCATCCCTGCCGGAACATCTCCGGCCGAATTGCTGGAAAAATTGGAGCTTGTGAAGAGGGGTAAACCTACACGGGCGGCAATACTGCTTTTCGGGAAAAACCCGCAGCAGTTTTACAGCCAGGCTATGCTTAAAATCGGCCGATTCCGGAATGAAACCCTTATCGTGGATGACCGCCGCATGGACGGAACTCTATTCGACCAGGTGGAAGGCGCCATGGGCTATTTCCGCGAGAAACTGGACACACGTTTTGAAATGACGGGACGGCCTCAACGGGATGTTATCTGGGAGTATCCTTTGAAGGCATTGCGGGAGGCCGTAATCAATGCCATCTGCCATAGGGATTATATGAGTACGCGGGACACAGAGGTGCGCATCTACGACAATGAACTCATGGTCTGGAACGACGGCGGTCTGCCTTCCAGCCTGTCGGTTGAATCATTACGAAAGAAGCATCCATCCGTTCCGCGTAATAAACAAATCGCGGAGATATTTTACTATGCCGGAGTAATCGAAGCGTGGGGAGGCGGAACAAAAATGATCCTCGATGAGTGCGCTTCCGCCGGATTGCCGGAACCTGTTTTCGAGCAAGAGCAGGGATTCCGGGTCACATTCAACAAAGCAGCCGTACAAGCACCGTACAAGCACCCCTCAAGTAGCCCTCAAGCACCCCCCAAGTAGCCGCCAAGCAGACGATAGGCTCAGGCTGTTGGAATTCTGTCTGGAACCGCGCACCATCAAAGAGATGCTTGCTTTCATGCATTTAAGGGATCGGAAGAGCTTTGTTGTTCAGCACCTCAGACCGCTGCTCAAAAATGGTCGCATCGCCATGACAGATCCGGGTTCGCCGAATAGTCCGCGACAGCGTTATGTGACCACACAGAAAGGATGTGTCGCCAAATAAGCGCCTGAAACCAGCGACAAACTTGCGACACCGCTTACGACAGAAACCTGTTCTCCACAATTCCAGCAGCTGCCGGAGGCATAGTGACAGCAAAATATAAACAGACTTTTTCTGAACGTGTTGCAGAATATGTTGACTCACCGATGATGCGCCAGCGCATAAAGGTCGGACGGACAATTTGCTGTATAATCCGGGGGCGTTATGGAATATACAAGACCCGCGCCACACAGAAATCCAATAAAAAGTTTAAGGATTCCTCCTGTACCTGCCCCTCGGAATACCAGCCTTGCAAGCATGCAGTAGCGCTGGCCGAGACATTCCTGAAAAAGCCTGAATCCTTTGTAGATGCGGACAAGCTCATCGCCGGGATCTCCAAAAAGCATCCAAAGGAGCTTTTGCGCCTCATTCGTGACATGATTACTGCTGCCCCTGCCTCTCTGCAGGCGCTCGGGGTTAAGGGATTTGAAGAAATCAGCGAGGAAGACTATTACAAATGACAGCAGATCTACCAGACATACTGGTGCGCAAATTCTGGAAATTGTGACAACCTCTGACAAAAGCTATGACACGCAAGAAAAATATCCCGAAATCCAAGCTCTCTCAAATAACCGACGCTTATTGGATTTACGCGGAGAGAAAGACCGGCCAGTATCCTGAAGCCACCGATAGAAGCGGCAAGTGGCTCATATTCGTGCCGTTGCAAAATATTGATGCGGTTTGGGAGCGGATAAAGACTGCGACTGAGGAAGGCAGGCTTGGCGACAGCGCAAAGGTCGCCACTGCCAGACCGAATCCTAATGCCACAGATTCGACCAAGAAAGTTATTTGCGTCTATACTTACGATTGGCAGGACAAAGAGGATGTGATGCGGATTCGCAAGGAACTTCGAGCCATCGGCATTGTCTGGAAAATCCCCTATAAGTCAGATGAAGATACTGACGCGGGCAAGTATCGCATAGCAGGGCACACCCGCATCAGCAAATATTATGAGTAAGTCTGATCCGCTTTAAGGGGCGGCGGCGGATTGTCCAAATCCTGCGGCGCAGGCTCCAGTCCGGCTCATAATCAGCGGTCTCAAAATCTATAGCGACAAAATCCGGTTTGGAGATTGCCTCGGGGGTAGCCGGCAAAAACGCAATAATATTACATAGAATGTAACAATTATGCCGAAAATTGACGACCGGCGGCGGGCGCTTTGCGGCCTGGCCTTGCGCCAGCAGGGCTGTTTTTCTTCAAAGCAGGCGGCGGCCTGCGGGTATTCCAGGCGTCTCCAGCATTATCACGTGAAAAAAGACCACTGGAGACGGTTGGGGCGCGGCGTTTTCCGGTTGTCCGACTTCCCGTTTTTTTCAAATCAGCACCTGGCCCGCTGGTCTTTGTGGACCCGCAGCCGCCGGGATATCATACAAGGCGTGATCTCACATGAATCGGCGCTCTATATTCACGGTCTGAGCGATACAGACTCCGGGTTGCTACACCTTACAGTGCCATTGTCGTTCCGCAAAAAACCGCTGCCCGGATGCCAACTTTATAAATTACGGCTAAGCCCGGAGGATGTGGAACAACGGGATGGGTTTATTGTCACTTCGCCGGTCAGGACCATAATAGACGCGGCGGAAAGCGAGTTCCCGGAGGAATTGCTGAAAAAGGCCGTGTGTGCGGCGCACAATAAAGGATTAGTGCTGCCGTTTGCGTTTGACCGGGTAAAAATGTCTTACCGTGGCATGGAAAGATTGCAGAAGGCCCTGTCCGGCGCCGGGATTCCGTCTCCGTGGCTGGACCAAAGACTGAATAGAAGCGAATGTGAAATTGTCCGGAGAGGGAGGGATTCGAACCCTCGAAGGCTTGCACCTTACAGGTTTTCGAGACCTGCTGTTTCAACCGCTCACACACCTCTCCTTAAAAATGTTTTGCCGGCTGAGGTTTTTAAATACTTCTCGAAAGCAAAAGCCGTTTCCCGGCTGGAAAATACGGCATACCAGACCATCTCCCATGGCTTGTGCCCTCGCGTATCAAGACTGTGATTCAGACAGTAGTTCCAAATCCCCCTCTTTCCCCCTTTCAAAAAGGGGGATGAAGGGGGATTTTCCAAGCAAATTCTGCACTGTCTGAACCGCCTTGGCAAGAAAGAGTCCACAGCACGCGTCCATCAACGGCTATTAATGATATAATATAAAATTACTGTCGTAGATAAAACCGACGGCACGGTTCATTATGGGAAAATTGTTCGGCACCGACGGCATCCGGGGTGTTCCGTGGAACTATCCGTTCACGGCCGGCTTTATACGGAAGATCGGCTACGCCTCGACCCTCGTGCTTTCAAATTACAAAAAATCCGCTTCCGGAACGCCCGTTATGCTGATAGGCAGGGACACGCGCGCATCCGGCGAACTCATTAAAAAGGCCCTTGTGGAAGGGATCTGGGCGAATAAGTTCAAGGTGCTGGACCTCGGGGTCATTTCCACGCCGGCCGTGGCCTGCCTGGTAAAGAGGGAAAACGCCGACTTCGGCATAGTCATCTCGGCCAGCCACAACCCTCCCGAATTCAACGGTATAAAATTTTTTTCGCGCGACGGCCTTAAACTCAAGCGAACCATAGAGAACAGGATAGAGGAGCTTCTTTTAAGCGGTAAACCGCTCGTTTTCAGGCGCATCAGGCACGCCATCCGGAAAAAAGACTACTCAAGGGATTACCTGGATTTCATAAAGTCCACCCTGCCGCCGGGGTTCAGTCTGAAGGGTCTTAAGATCGTCATAGATTGCGCCAACGGCGCGGTTTATAAGATAGCGCCTGAAATATTCAGGGAACTGGGCGCCGAGCTTACCGTGATAGGCGCCAGGCCCGACGGCAATAATATCAATATGGATTGCGGGGCGCTTCATACCGGCGCCATGCAGAAAGCCGTGCTCTCCGCCGGGGCTTTCTGCGGCATAAGTTTTGACGGCGACGCCGACCGGTGCATGTTTTCCGATGAAAAAGGCAGGCTGTTGGACGGGGACGATCTTCTTTCCATAGCCGTGCCGTACCTGCGCCGCACCCGCAGGCTGACCAATGGAAAAGCCGTGGCGACGTTCATGTCCAATTACGGGCTGATAAAATATTTGAACGACCTGGGGATAAAAGTGGTGCAGGTGCCGGTCGGCGATAAAAATGTCACGGACGCCATGCTGCGGGAGGATTTGAAGATCGGCGGGGAATCAAGCGGGCATATAATCTTCCGCGAGTTCGCGCCTACCGGAGACGGCATACTTACGGCGGTGCAGATCCTGGCCGCCGTGCGCGCCATGGGCAGACCGTTCAGCGGTTTTAAAGGGTTGTGGAAGCGCTACCCGCAGATACTGGGCTCGCTTAAAGTGGCTCATAAGCCGCCGCTGGAGAAGGTGCAGGGTTTTAAAAACAAGATCTCAAGATTTGAAAATATGCTCAAGGGCAACGGCCGCATCTTCATCAGGTATTCCGGCACGGAACCGCTGCTGCGCATCCTGGTGGAGGGCGAGTCAAGGAGCGTGATAAAAGATATCGCCGAAGAGCTGATGGAGCATTACAGGAAACATTCCGGCGCGTTGCAGGCTGTTAAGCGTTGATTTGTAGAGGTCAGAGGTAATAGTAGACAGTAGGCAGAATACAGTATACAGGGAATGAATAAATTTCCAAACCCTGTGTGCCGTCTACTGTATACTGCATTCTGTTTTATGGAGGGTTATGAAAAATGTAAAGCTTGGCGTGAATATAGACCATATCGCTACTTTAAGGCAGGCCCGGAAGGAAAAGAACCCCGACACCGTCGAGGCCGCGCGCGTGGTCTTGAGCTCCGGAGGAGACATGGTGGTTATGCATTTAAGGGGAGACCGCCGCCATGTGCAGGAATCGGATGTCGAAAGGGTCAGGCAGGACGTGAAAGGCCTGCTGCATCTGGAGATGGCCGCCACGCCCGAGATGGAAAAGCTGGCGCTGCAATTCCAGCCGGACTCGGTCTGCATAGTGCCGGAATTGCCGGACGAAGTCACCACCCAGGGCGGCTTAAAGGTCGGCGGCAAGCTTGACGGCCTTGAAAAGATAATCAGGAATCTCTCGGAATCCGGGATAGAGGTGAGCCTGTTCGTGGACCCGGAACCGCAGTTCATCCGGAACGCCCGCAACCTGGGCGCGGACAGCATAGAGCTTTGCACAAGCAAATATTCCGAATCCTGGGGCAAGAAACTGCAGGCCAAGGAGCTTGAGCGGCTTGAGCTGGCCGCGTGCCTTGTGAAGGAGCTGAATATGCGCCTCCATGCCGGCCACGGGCTTGACTATTATAACGTGGTGCCGGTGGCCAGAATAGAGGGAATGGACTACCTCAATATCGGTTTTTCCATCATCTCAAGAGCCATGTTCGTCGGCCTTAAAAGCGCCGTGGCGGACATGAAAAGGCTGATACAGTAAAATACAGGGGCGAGGGGCTAGGGACTAGGGGCTAGTGGTAAATATTCCCTAGACGCTATCCCCTATACGCTATACGCTGATTTATGTGCGGAATAACAGGTTATATAGGCGACAAAAAAGCCGCTGAGGTCCTTATAGACGGGCTCAAGCGGCTTGAATACCGCGGGTATGACTCCTGCGGCGTGGCTATTATTAACGGGAAGAACGAACTTTACCTCAGGCGCGTCAGCGGCCGCGTGGACGCTTTGGACGAGCTCGTGGCCAAAGACCCGGTCAAAGGGGGGTTCGTCGGCATAGGCCATACGCGCTGGGCCACTCACGGCGTGCCCTCGGAAGACAACGCCCACCCGCATACCGATTGCAATAACCAGGTGGTCATAGTTCATAACGGCATAATAGAGAACTACCTGGAGATAAAGGAGAAGCTCTCCAAAACCGGCCACAAGTTCAAATCCGAGACCGATACCGAAACGATCGTGCACCTTGTGGAGGAAAAACTTAAAACTCTCCATGTTTCCGCCGCCAACGCGCGCGCCGATATGCTTGAGCCGGTCTTTTTTGAGGCCGTCAGGCGCGCCATAGCCGACCTGAAAGGTTCGTTCGCGCTGTCCGTGATCTGGGCAAAATGCCCGAATATGATATTGGCCGCGCGCCAGCACAGCCCGCTGGCCATAGGTCTGGGAGAGGGGGGAAACTTCATCGCTTCGGACGTTTCCGCTTTTCTGAAGTACACCAAAAAAGCCGTTTTTTTGAACGACGGCGAGCTGGCCGCGGTAAAGGCGCCCTCGGTGTCCTATTTCAGTTTCCAGGGCAAGAAGCTTGATCACAGCCCCGTCACCATCCAGTGGGATTCCACCATGGCGGAGAAGGGCGGCTACAAGCATTTCATGCTGAAGGAAATACACGAACAGCCCGGGTCCGTGGAAAACACTTTGCGGGGCCGGCTTCTGCCGCTTAAAGGCGACGTGCTGGAGAAGGAAATAAATCTGCCCACCGCTGTTATCAGGGAGATCAAGAACGTGCAGATAATAGCCTGCGGCACAGCCTATCACGCGGGCCTGGTCGGCCGGTATGTATTTGAGAATTTCGCCCTGCCGGCCTCGGTGGATTTCGCCTCCGAATTCTCGGACCGCGCGAAAATAATAAACAAGGACACGCTGATAATAGCGGTTTCGCAGTCCGGCGAGACCGCCGACACGCTGCACGCCGTCAAGGAGGCCAAGGCTTCCGGCGCCAGGGTGATAGCGATCACCAATACCGTGGGTTCGACCCTGACGCGGGAAGCCGACTATGTGCTCTACACCCATTGCGGCCCCGAGATAGGCGTGGCCTCGACCAAGGCTTTCCTGGGGCAAATGACGGCGATGTACGTGCTGGCGCTCCATTTCGCGGTTATCAGGGGCAATATCTTTGATACGGACGCAAGAATTTACGTGGACGAACTTTTGAAAATCCCGCGCCTGATAGAGGCCACGCTGGCGGGAGAGGATAATATCCTGAAAATAGCCGGTGATTTCGCCGGCAGCGAGCATTTTTTGTTCATCTCGCGGTATATAAACTTCCCGATAGCCCTTGAAGGCGCGCTGAAGATAAAAGAAATAGCGTATGTGCACGCCGAAGGCTACGCCGCCGGCGAGATGAAGCACGGCCCGATAGCCCTCATAGACAAGGGCATGCCGGTGCTTGCCATAGCCACGTCTTCAAAAATGCTGCAGCTTGTGGCCGGCAATATAGAGGAAGCCAAGGCCCGCGGGGCGGAAGTGATCGCCATAGTGGACGAAGACTCACGGGAACATATAAAAGCCTCTAAATACATAGTGGTACCCAAGACCCTTGAAATACTTTCCCCGCTGGTCAATGTCATTCCTTTGCAGTTGTTCGCTTATTTCATCGCGCTGGCCAAAAAGTGCGACATAGACAAACCCAGGAACCTCGCCAAAAGCGTCACGGTAAGATAACGGCAGGTAAAGGCAGAGGTGTAGGGAAAGGTGGAGGTAGAGGTTAAGGTAGAGTAAGAAATTGCAGTTACTTTACCTATGTCTTTACCTTTACCTGCCGTTCTCTGCCTGTACCTATAGCTTTACCTTGGCGATACACATGAGGAAAAAATTTCAGGCTTCCATCGCCGGCATCGGCATAGATATTATCGAGGTGGCCAGGATACGGAAAATATTCGGGAAGCATCCCGCTTCCCTCAAAAGGTTTTTCACTCCCGAAGAAACGCGCTACTGTCTTAAAAGCAGAAATAAATACGAGCGCATAGCGGCCCGCTTCGCCGCCAAGGAAGCGGTTATCAAAGCGCTGGATATAAAAAACCTGCGGCTTAAGGATATCCCGGTCTCAAAAGCCGAAACCGGCCGTCCGGGAGTTGTTTTGGCCGGCGCCGGTTTTAAAAACACGCGGATCATGCTTTCGCTTACTCATACCGCCGCCTACGCGTGCGCGGTGGCGGTGGCGTTAAGGATGAGGGATGAGGGATGAGGGATGAGGGATGAGGGATGAGGGATGAGGGATGAGGGATGAGGGATGAGGGATGAGGGATGAGGGATGAGGGATGAGGGAACACACTTGACAGGTATGAAAATTCAAAAGATCACCGGTAAATTTTTGCGGCCGCTTATAACAAAGCGGAAAAAAAAATCGCACAAAGGCGATTACGGCAAAATATTGATAGTGGCCGGTTCAAAAGGTATGACAGGCGCGGCCGTCCTGGCGGCCCGGGCGGCCTTAAAGGCCGGCGCGGGGCTTGTGACGGTGGCCTGCCCGGACTGCGAACAGCCCGTTATCGCCGCCGGCGTACCCGAAGCCATGACCCTGCCGCTGCCGTCCAGAAACGGCGGTTTTGCGCTTAAGGCCGCCGGCAAACTGGCGGTTTTCCAGGAAGAGAAAAATTACGACCTTATCCTTATAGGGCCCGGCCTGTCCGTTAAAGACGAAGTCCCGGGGTTCGTCATCGCCGTCCTTAAAAAGCTCCGGCTCCCCGCGGTCGTGGACGCCGACGCTTTAAACGCGCTGGCCCTGGCCGGAAATCCGGGTTTTTTAAAGACCGGCGCGCCCAGGATCTTCACCCCGCATGCCGGCGAAGCCCGGCGGCTGCTGAACGGTAAGAAAACCGAAAGGAATATCATCATTCAAAGGCTGGCCGGACTGACGGGAGGCGTCTGCGTTCTAAAAGGCCCCGGCACGCTGGTCAGCGACGGCCGGCTTTGTCTTGCCAATACGACCGGCGGCCCCGCGCTCGCGAAAGGCGGGTCCGGCGATATCCTGGCGGGCTTGATAGCCGGCCTCTGGGCCCAGGCCGGCCGGGCAAAAGGTTTTTCGATGTCTACGGCGCTTGAAAGCGCCGCCCTGGGGGTTTACCTGCACGGACTTTGCGGAGATTTGGCCGCTGAAAAACTGACCGGGCGGTGCGTGCTGGCCGGGGAGCTTTTGAAATTCCTGCCCGGGGCGTTCAGGACGATAACGGATAAGTAATGTAACTACTCAGGTCGCTATGAGATGGCGGAATAGAATATAGAACGCTGATAACGCTGATTTTTAGTAATTACTCAGCCACTAAGACACCAAGGCACAAAGAAAGTTTATGGATCAAACGGTTTGTTGTCTGATTTCTT
>JAHJSU010000077.1 GCA_018829985.1 Elusimicrobiota bacterium
CGGCGGAACCTCTCCCGTATCCCTCAACCTGGCCTCGGGGCAGTCCGAGACGGGAGTCAATTTTGAGATCTTAGCAGCCTCCACCGCGCAGCTGGGCACGATAGCCGGCAATATCTCCTACGCGGGCGCGCAATCCGGGTTTGTGCGCGTAGAGGTTTTCAACAATTCGGCTTTCTCGGGCCAGCCGGTAGCGGCTATCTCCACAAGTTCCGCCGGCGCATATTCGTTCATGGTCCCGGGCGAGGTCGCCTATTTCATGCGCGCGTTCGTCGATCAAAACTCCAACATTGTTTTCGACTCCGGGGAAGCCTCGGGGCTCTATGGGCCGAATAACCAGGGGGCCGAACCGATCTTCGTGCCCAAACAGGGAACCGCCTCCGGAAAAAATATCGCCATCTACGACCCCGGCTGCTCAGCGGCCGGCTGCTCGGGCCTTGGAACTTCAACCATCTCCCCGTCAACAGTTACGGCCGGCAGTTTGGCTGATCTTACCATTCAGCTTATAGCCGGGCCTTCCGGAATGCAGTCGGGCGGCCTGGCGGGGTTCGGCGTGCCGTCGGGGTGGGGCGCGCTGCAGAGCAACTGCCCGTCATGCAACGCCTATGTTTCGTTAACGGTGACAAGCACAAATACCGTGACGGCGGCTTTGGACGGCGATCCTTCAACCGGGGCGCTGGAACCCCTGACGGGGCAATTCTCCGCCATGGCCAAAGTGACGGCGGGCTCTTTGAATCCGGGAGACACCGTTCAGTTCGTTATTTCAAAACTCCCCGCCCCCTGCTCATCCCGCATTAGCACGTTCACAGTGACCACGGCCCAGAACGCCAATGTGGCGGCGCTGCCCCTTTTCTCGGGCTCGCCCGCCGTTTCGGTCGGAGCCGGCGGGGCCGTTACAATGGTTTTCTCGCAGCTGAGCCTGACACTGACGCAGTACACCACTTCCCAGGCCCTGCTCCTGTCAGGAAAGGATCTCTGCGGGGCCGCGGCGGCCGTTTCCAACTCCACTGATGTCATTGTTTCCGGCAGGGTCTACAGCTTCTCCACCGGGGCGTTCGATCCCGATTCAAATTTACGGCTTTCCACCTCCGCGGGGGCAGGCTTTTCCACGCCAAGGACGATAACATTTTCGGCCGGCCAATCGTCAGCGGCTTTGTTCGCGCTTGCCTCCTCCACCGGCTCAAAGCATATCCAGGCCGAATATAACCTGGAGGGAACGGCCCGCTACGCCTACTGCGCGGTGAATGTCCTCCAGGGCGACCCGTTCTCCAATGTCAACCTGTCAAGCGGCGCGTTTACCACCAACCGAACCTCCATGACGATCACTCCGGACGGCGACGGGGCGGGCGACATGGCGTTCATAAATTTCAACCTCGCCGACCCCGCCCTCTCATGGAAAGTCCAGATCGCTTCCAGCCCCTTTGATTCGGGCGGGACGGCCATCTGGCAGTCCCTGGGTTCCGGCAGCGCCTGGCCTGGGCGCGCGGCCTGGGACGGAAGGATAAACCTCGGCGCCGAAACCGGGCGCACGGTAATGTCAGGAACTTATTATAGCCGCATCTCCGCCGGAGGCGTATCAAACGACACTCTCCTGATAAATGTCCTGGTTAACCAGGTTTCGGGCCAGGTGACCGATCCGGGCATCACCCCTGCCGTGCCGGCGCCGGATGTCAAAGTGCAGGCTTTCGGGCCCGTGTCCGGCCAGGTCATTACCGATGCCGCCGGGCGCTACCTGCTGTCCGGGCTTTCCATAGGAACCTACACCTTCACGTTCTCAAAGGGTCAGTATCTCACAAGCTCTACCCGGACGGTCGTGGCCGGCACGTCCACCGTGCTGAACATCCCGCTTTTGCGCGCGCCTATACTTGAGGTGATACCGACCCTGCAGGCCGGGGCCACGCAGGCTTATGAGCAATGGGGAGAGCTCCTGGTATACACGACCGGCTGGGCCAAAAGCTTCCTGCAGCCTATTCGTCTTCAGGCCGGGACGACCACATTTGACGACGGGGGGCAGTGGAATTCCTCGCTGCAGCAGTTCGTGACGCGCACGCGCTTGCGCTTTGAAGTCACATCGGATACCTACACTATCGCCGCGCGGCTGTCGGGATATTTCCCCGTGTCGAGCGCGGCGTACGTCGGCCCGGCCGGGCTTGAACTGACCCTGCCTTCGCTTAACAGGCGGGTCAATCTCTCCGGGCTTGTTTCACTTTCCACCGCCGCCAACCCGTCGCCGAACCCGTCGGGCCTGACCGTGTCGGTGATGGCGGTCGCGGGCGGCTACGCAAAAGGCTCCGCCCTCGTCAGCCTGCCGGCCGGTATCAGCGCCGCGGCCTATCTTATAACCGGCGTAGAGCCCGGCAGCTACACGCTCCGCGGCTACGCGCCGGGGTTCGAATCGGTCTCCAGCGGGCCGGTAGTGGTGGGCGCGCCGGATATAACGGGCTTTGACCTGCCTTCGTTCAGGGAAGGCGGACTGCTGGTCGGCACTATCACCGTCACCGGCGACACTTCCGGCTTCGCGGCGCTGGCGGGCTCAACTTATCCGCTCTCCGTCGGCATCACCGCCTGGTCGCAGGCTATGGCCGCGCAGGGCAGGACCACGGTATATCTCTCGTCCTCGGCCGTCTCAAGCTCGGCGCAGTACCAGGTGGCCGGCCTCAAGTCCGGCGCGAGCTACCAGGTCTTCGCGGATATCTCTTTCAACGCCGACGCGGCTTTCCAGAGCCCCGGCGGGTTTCCCAAGACGGTGTTCATCTCCACCCAGGCCCAGACCGCCGGCCTGAATTTCTCTTTTGAAAAAGCCAGCGGCGCTGTGGCGGGGCTTTTGCGCCTGCCCAACCCCGCCGATGAGATAGGCGCGCCTGCGCCGGACTTCACGCTGGCCGGCCTCAAGTGGAGAATACTCAAGTCCGACGACCCGTTGCGCGTCGGCAGGACCTTTGAAATGCAGAGCTCCACCGGCCTGCCGGGATTCTTGTGCGGCGCCGCGACGCCCTCCACCGGGACGGCCCCGGGCTGCGCCGCCGGCGTTTCCAGCGCAACTTTCAGGCTTTCGGGGCTGAGGACGGAAACGCTGGAGCTGACCATGTCCTACCAGCCGACCGGAAGGACCAGCGTGATAACCGTCGCGGCGATAAACGGCTCCACCGTGCCGACGACGCTGGACCTGCGCGGCGAAACCTACTCCATTTCCGGGAAGATCATCAACCAGATCTCAGACCCGCTCTTCAACACGAACGCGCTGATAAGCCAGAACGCGCCGTTCTACGCCCCCGCCGGCTACCCGGCCGGCGTTTCCTCCACCACCGCCAGGGTAGAGGCGATAAGGAGGGAGTTCGGCGAACTGCTGACCCGGGTTTCCACCACCACTTTTGACGCGGCAAAGACCAGGCTGGGCTTGCTGGACCCGGCCGGCACGTTCGCGATAACCGGCATACAGAACGGCGTTTACCTTGTGAGGACGCTGCCGCTGAGGGCCGGGGCTACGGGCCAGGTGCTTGTGCCGTCCAAGGAGCAGCTGGTTACCATAGCCAATTCCAGCAGGACGGGCGTTGATTTCACGCTCTCGGACGGCTTCTCCGTTTCAGGCAGCATCTCACTGGATTTAGGGCTTTCGGATGCAAGGAGCCTTAAGGCTACCTTAAAGAACAGGCGCGGCGAGGTGGTGGAGGAGTCCGACATCCTGCTGGGCAACCCCGGCGCCGGAGTCGCCGCAAGCTCCGTGGAATACCTTTTTGAGCGCGTTCCGCTGGGCGGCTTCTATACGCTGGAGGCGGTTGACCTGGGCACACCGGTAAAATATATCGCCCGGCCGCTCTCGTTCCCGGACCGCACCACCTCTCCCGACGGGCTGCAAGGCGGCGTCTCCGGCATGGAACTGCTGCTTAAGCGCGCCGGCGCCATAACGGGAAAGCTCCGCGACGCCAACTCCGACGCCCTTATCACCGGGACGAACGCGACCCTGCTTGCGCCCAATTTTAAGATTTACGCGCTGGCCAATCCGTGGGTCGAGGGCGGGTACATACTCGCGAAGTCAAGCGTTTCCGGGCGGCCGATAGAGGCCGACGGCACGTTCCGCATCGAGCCGCTGGCCCCCGGCGTGGTTTACGATATCCACCTCAAGCAGGAGACCTGGGACATGGCCTTCCTGAACGCCGGCAGCCAGAACTACGCGCCGGCACTGACGGCGCAGCTGACCCTTTCAGCCGGCCAGGTGAAAGATATAGGCATAGTGGACCTGAACCAGGGCCAGTCCATCACGGGCACGGTTTCAGGTTCAGGAGGGGAACGCCTCCCGAACATAACCATGAGCGCCGTGCCCGCGCTGGTGGATAATCCGGCCTCGGTGAACACCCAGACCGCCTCCGACGGCAGCTATACCTTATGGGTGTCAAGCTTCATCTCGCGCTATTTCGACCTGACGGCCTCGGCCCGGGAAGACAACCTCCAGGAAGCGGAGGGCGCGTCCCTCTACGCCCCCAAGACCCTGAGGGTGGACCTGCAGAAGTCCGCCTTAGCGGATTTCACGCTTGAGCCGCTGCTGGGCAAAGTGACCGGCCAGGTGCTGACCGCCGACGGGGGCTCGCTTTCCTATCCGTTCGGCGACCAGAGGGGCTTTCCGGCGGCGGCGGTTTTCATGCAGCGCGAAGGGACCATCCCCAAAATAAATCCGCTCGGTGACATCGCCGCCAAGACGGAGACCGACGGGAGTTTCGAAGTGCCCGGCCTTTCCACAGGGACATACACGCTCAACGCGGCCAGCCTCGGCTACATGATAAGCTCGTCCACCGTTGCGGTGACAACCGCCACGGTCTCGACCGGAAGCCTCACGCTGACGCGCGGCGGCTCGGCGCTGGGCTCCATAAGAAAAGCCGACCCGGACTCGCCGACCGGCTACTCCTGCCCGAACGATGCCGAGGTCAGCGGGATAGCGGCCGCGGACGACAATTTCGCGGAGTATATACCGGGGAGCGTAGAGAAGGACGCCGTCGCGCATACCGTGTGCTCCTATGAAATTTCAGGCTTCAAGACCGGGTTGGACTACCAGATAGCCCTGCTGGGCTCTTCCGAGGAAGACATAGTCTTTCCCTACGAGGGCGGTGTCTCGTTCCAGACGTTGGAATCCACCGCCTCCAAGACGGTCAATCTGACCTACCGCACGCCGGTGCCGGAGTGCCTCCCCACCTTCAAATACCTGGGCAACAACCAACTCCAGCTTAAGTTCCGCTGCAACAAGGCCCTGAGAAATGAAACCGGCCCGGATAACGACCTTGATTACATTCTCCAACAGACAACTTATACCTCCGCGGGCGCCGGCCTCTCCGCTCCCGACGGGACCGGGCAATTCCTGGGCAGCGATAAGAAGCTGCTGCAGGGGCGCAAAAACCTGACCGCCGTCTATCGGCCGGCCGTCGGCGAGGCCAAATTCAGCGTAAGGCTGCGCGCTTTCACCGCCGCTTTGGATCCTTCCTCGGGAAGCAATTACGAATTGGACCAGGTTTTCGACTTCTATACCGCGGTGGACGCCTCCAAGTCGAAGAAGATCAGCAACATGCAGGGCGGCAACCTGGATATGGAATCCGAGGAGGATGACGAGAATATAGAAAACACCAATATTGCGGTGCTGCCCGGCGCCTTCGTGGAGGAAGGGGAAACGGACGCTAACCCCGGAACCTCCGTGGAAGTGGGGGTAAATAAGGGAAAGACGAAGGAGCAAGCCAAAGCCCAGGCCCTGAGTCTGGGCTTCACGCCCCTTGCGACGGAGGTTGAACGCCTTAAAAACCCGCGTGCCTTCCCGCCGCGCATGGCCTCGGCTATTCTGGCTTTGCAGGCCGGGCGGGTAAACCCCGTTAGAGAACAAACTCCAACGGCTATGGTTGAGCCGATAGCCTTCTCTAACGGGGTAAAAGGTTTCGAGCCCCTGGCCGCCGGCGGGTCGGTGGTTACGCCTTTCAGCGCCTTCTACGACATCTTCCTTCCCGCCGGGATAAGGCGGGAGCTTAAGAATAAGGCAAGGCTCACTATTTCCTATGACGCGTCGCTGTCAACGTCGGCGTCCCTTACGAACCTGAACATCTGGTATTACAACTCCTCCACCCGGAGGTTCGAGCTGGAGGAGGACGGCAGGGAGCTCGACACCGCGAACAATACGGTCTCGGCGCTGGTGGATCATTTCTCTGTTTTTGTCGTGCTGGCTTCCACCCCGCCAATTTCCTCCACCAGTCCGTTCGCGGGAGCGGAGATTGAGGTCTTCAACTTCCCGAACCCGTTCAACCTGGAGATTAAGACCAAGGCTTTGAACCTGAACGCCGGCGGCGGGCCTTACGCGGGCGGAACGGTTAAGGTAACGACGCGGGGGACGATAATCCGGGTCGGGGTGCCGAGGGGCATCGCCGGGTCGGGGAAGATACGGATATACAACCTGGCCGGAGAGCTGGTCAGGGAATACGACTGCGGGCCGCTTGACGGCTCCCTTGGAGGCTCCGCCGGACCTACAGGGGCCGGAGCATACTTCTACTTTGAATGGGACGGCAGGAACGGCGCCGGCCGGGAAGTGGCAAGCGGCGTCTATTTCGGCGAGATCAAGATAGGCGGAAAAAAGAAATTCTGGAAAATGGCCGTGGTGAAGGACCCGAGGTACAACTGAGCAGGGTCTAAGGGTTTTAGGGTTTAAGGGTAAGTAAACGATTTACCCCTCTTTTGGAAAGAGGGGGAGGGGAGATTTTTTCAGTACACCGGGAAACCAGGGGAATAAAGCGATGAAGCGTAACTGTCTGAAGAACTTTGCGGGAACCCTGGCGGCGCTTTTGGCCGTCCTGTTCCTCGCTTCCCCCGGCCTCTGCGCGAATTCGAACGCGGGAACGAGCGCGGCGCAGTTCCTGAAGATCGGCGCCGGGGCCGGAGCCGCCGCCATGGCCGAGGCTCAAGTTGCCGCCGCCGACGACGTTTACGCGGCATACTATAATCCCGCCGGGCTGGCGCTTCTTGAGAGGCCCATGCTGGGCGCCATGCACGCCCAGTACCTCCAGGGCTCCAGGTACCAGTACGGCGCGATGGCGCTTCCCATAGGGGAAGGCTCACACCGCCACGTTTTGGGCCTCTCCATAGCCAACCTGGGAGTAAGCGATCTGGAGCGGCGCACGGAAGACACCGACCTGCCGGTAGGCTATTTTGAAGCCGCGAACTTCGCTTACGGCCTCTCATACGCCCGCCGCGCGACCGACAGGCTGAGCCTCGGCGTGACCGGGAAACTGGTCAGCGTAAAGATAGACGACGTCTCCGGCAGCGCCTTCGCGGCGGACATAGGCCTCCGGTACCGGCTGGACGGCGGCCTGCCCTTCCCCGCGGACATCGCGCTGGTGGCGCGCAATATCGGCTCCGGGCTGAAGCTCGGCTCCGAAAAAGACCCGCTTCCGTCGGCCGTCGTCTTCGGCGGCTCGGCGCGCCCGCGCCCCGGCCTGCTTTTAGCCCTTGATCTTATCCGCTACCGCGACGCCGATATGATTTTCGCCTTGGGAGGGGAATACCGCCGCAAGCTTTCCGGGAAGCTGCGGGGGCTGGTCCGGGCGGGTTACAGCAACCACCGCAAGGACGTGGAGGGAACCAGCGGCGTCACGCTGGGCGCCGGGCTTTCCCTCCCCGGCCTCGCCTTCGATTTCGCCTGGGTCCCCTTCGGCGACCTCGGCAACACCTTCCGCTACTCCCTGCTTGTCCGGTTCTAGAAGAGATTACAGCGATGAAGAAGGGAAGACAGCGATAAAGCCGCTCGTTTTATTCGCTTTCTAATACTTACATAGGTAGGGAAAATTAATAAGTAGAAAAGGTATAAGGCATTTTAAATTTGCCGGATTATTTGCATTACTACCGCATATAATGTAATATTATACGCATTATGAATAAAGATACTCTGAAAACCATTCTGACCGACCAGCGCGAAGCGTTCGCGCAAAAGCTGAAGGCGGAACGCATTATCAGCCGGGACGGGCTGGATCTTGCGGCGAAATACATCCGCCACCCTAACGTGCTTCTGATAACGGGAATGAGGAGGGCCGGCAAATCCGTTTTCGCGCATTTACTGGCCCAAAAAAGCCGGTATGCTTTTGTGAACTTTGATGATGAGCGCCTGGTAGGATTTAAAGCGAAAGATTTTAACATGCTCCTGGAGTGCTGTCATGAGCTTTACGCCGGCTGGGAGCTCCTGATCCTTGACGAAGTTCAGAACATTGAGAAGTGGGAGCTCTTTGTGAGCCGCCTGCGCGAAAATCACAGGCTTATCGTTACCGGCTCCAACGCCAACCTGCTTAGTTCCGAACTGGCCAGCCGGCTGACCGGCAGATTTGTGGCGCATGCGTTGTCCCCTTTAAGTTTCGGCGAATATGCGCGGTTCAACTCGTTTCAGGCGACGAAGGACTCTTTGCATTCCAGCAGGACCAAAGCCGGAATACACGGTTTGTTCTCCCAATACCTGCTGCAAGGCGGCATTTTTGAATGCCATAAATTCGGGGACGAGTTCGCCAGAAGCCTGTTTCGTTCCATCATCACCAAAGATATCGCAATCCGGTATTCCGTCAGGCATGCCGCCGCTCTGGAGGAATTCGCCCTGCTCGCCGTAAACTATTTTACCGGTAAGCTGTCGTTGCGCAGGATCAGCGCCGCGCTCGCTATTAAAAGCCCCAACACGACGCGGGAATACCTTAGATATATGGAAAATACGTTTCTGCTTTTTACGCTGAACCGGTTTTCCTACAAGGTTAAGGAGCAGCTTTCCACGTTTCGTAAAGTCTATGTGGCGGATAACGGTCTCATCAAGGCGCTATCCCTGGGGGCCTCGCCGGACAAGGGGAAGCTTCTTGAGAATCTGGTGGCAATTGAGTTAAAGCGGCGCTCCGGCGCCGGCGATTTTTCATTCTTCTACTGGGACAACAACAGCGTTGAATGCGATTTCGTGGGCCGCAAGGGGCGCAGGTTTATTCTTGCCTGCCAGGTTTGTTACGACTTAAACATGGATAACCGCAAGAGAGAAACAGCCGGCTTGGCCGCCGCTTGCAAAGAGCTGGGCATGCGCGAAGGAATTATTCTTACCATGGACCAGGAGGAAACTTTCTCCACACAGGGAATTGAGATCGCGGTAACCCCGGTTTGGAAATGGCTTTTATCGTAACTACTCAGGTTCAAAGGTTCAACGGTTCAAAGGTTCAACGGTTGAAAAAGGTATAAAACAGGTTCGGCGGTTCAACGGTTCAGCGGTTCAACGGTTGAAGAAACTAATCCTGAATCTCTAAACCCCTGAACCCCTGAACCGTGAACCCTGACAACCCAAGTAGTTACTAAATATATTCATAAGCGATTTTCAGAAGGCTACCCGCCTCCGCCAAACAACTCGGCGGATGCGCCAGGATGTTTGGCGCAAAACAGCCCGGCGGGTCCCCGCCAATACTGCCCGGCGGGCGCAGCGCCTCTGGCGGAAAGGATTAAGGTAAAGACACTGAAAAACAAAGGGATTTTGCCAATGCGATTCAGTAAACTGATGCTGGTATCGGCCGCCCTTTTAATAACCGCCGGCGCCGGATCGGCATATTCAGGGTTACTGGAAGACACCGTCTTCAATAAAGTTGTGTCCAATCATTACGCGCTCTCTTTTGCCTGGGAAGAAAATTCGGATTTCCTGTATCCTACGCGCATGCTTGACGCAGATGATCTTGTATTAATTCCTTATACTTCCAATGACATTCTTCTGATCAGGGAAAATGGCGCACTGACGGATATTTTGAGGCAGGAAGGCCTCCAATACCGCTACAGTCTGCCCCTCGATTTTCCTTTACCCGGGAGCGTGGCCGGTATAGCGTACAGAAGAAACGATTTGAGCGGAAAGCTTCCTTCGCTTTCCTTCGCGCGGCTGAATTCGGAGCAGGATATTTATGCCGGCGCGCTGGCGACAAGCCTGGGCCGCTATAGCCTGGGATTAAGCGGCCGGCGCAGTGAATCCGCGTATGTCGGGGATCTCAGCATAAAGGAATATCCGCATTCGGAAGTTCCTCTGGAGAATGAGTATTTTTACGACCTGGTGGAAAAATATTTCGGCAAAGATATGAGGCTTTCGGACCAGGGCGGCCAAAATGCGTATGTGGCCGAAGGCAAGGTCAAGCTGAACTCCGGAAATATCCTGGGGGTCCGGGCGGCCAAAAATAAATCGCTTGACCGGTTTTCTTTAAGCTATTATTCCCAGGACAAAATAAGCCTCAAGTACATTGATTCTCCGCTGAATATTCTCACGTACGCTTATGAGGCGTATTTCCGCCTTGAAGTAAAAGAATGGTGGGCGGTGAAATTCCTGGCCGGCCGCGAAATGGCCAGGATGCGGCTTGACCTCATTCCCCGCGGAGTTGATCCGGAAACAGAGATAACGGATTTGGGAAACGTCTCGCTTGACGGCAAGGGCGCCGGGTACGGGGTTTCAACATTATTCAGGATCAGCGACCGGACCCGGATTTTCGGCGGGTTTTACTATTCAAGGATGAAAAATCATGTCCGGGCATATTTTTCCACGCCGGTACTCGGGAAAGGGTTGGATTTTATCCCGATAGTCCACCGGGCAAAATTTGATGCCGGTTTCAGCACCCCTTCAAAACAATGGCAACTCGGGCTGGTCAAGGAGTTCGGTAAAAGGTTTGAGGTCAGCTCAGTGGTCAATTGCCAGATTTTGGATATTCCCCTGCGGGTTTCCGGCGAAACCAATCTCGTAGCCGGTTTGGCGAACAGTTCATTTGATAAGAAAATCCGTGTCAGGGGAGTGAAGCTTCTCTACGGCTACGCCAGCGCAGGCTGTCATGTGTTTAAAAATCTTAAATTGGCCTACCGGGCGGATTTGAGCACGCCGATTTTGCCGAAAAATTTCAATAAAATGCTTAACCTCCCGGAAACCGGGCAAAATCCGCCGGCACCGGGTCTGCCTAAAGAAGTGTCGATTGAAAAAAATATCAGCGGCGGGATAAGCCACCGGATTACGCTGCAGTATGGTTTCTGACCCGCTAACCCGAAAAATCATCAGTTGAATTTTTGGATTAGCGGGGTGGGATAATGTTATTGTTCGAAGAAACTTTTTTGATATACAATAAAATGTGTTACAATGTGGATAGTGGCGGGTTTAATCTGAAGTTCCCCCGCCAGGTTAAGCAGTATCTACTGAAAAATCCAGCATAATTTACAAAATCCGTGTTCGCCGTTCTGCCTACACTACGATTGTCTCTAACAAACTGTACGCCCGCTGCTGCTCGGCGGTCTGTATTGTA
>JAHJSU010000011.1 GCA_018829985.1 Elusimicrobiota bacterium
CCCCGGGGGAGGCTCATCTTTGGGCGGCTGCTTCGTTGCTCCTCACTTACAGACCCCCGGTATGCTCGTTCGTCGCGCCTCGCATCCGCCTCAAATCTGAGCCTTCAAATGTAAAGTTATTTGCGGGACGCTACACTAGTCGCAGGACACCAGCAGAAAGGGTAGAGGGGAGAGGGTGTAGGGTAGAGTTGCAGAAATAAGAAACTCCTTACCCTATACCCTGCTTTTAAGGAGATCATCGCATGTTCATCAAATCGATAGTGAAAAAGGGCGTTTACCACGATTCGGTGTCGCTGATGAAGACGGCCAGGGAACTGAACTCCGTCAAAGGCGTGGGGGATTGCGCCATCGTCATGGCCACAAAAGAGAACAAGGGCATTGTCAAAGCTTCGGGGCTTTATAATCCGGAGCTGGATAAGGCCGGAGATAATGACCTGGTGATAACCGTAAAAGCGCGGGATGAGGAGTCCGCGGCGGACGCGCTTAAAAAAGCCGAGGAACTCTTAAAGCCCGTAACCGGCGCCAAGGGCGGGACCGCGCCCGGCGCGAAAGCCAAAGGCATAGAAAACGCCGTCCAAATGCTGGGCGGAGCCGATCTGGCTATCGTCTCAGTGGCGGGCAGGTTCGCCGGCAAGGTCGCCATGGACTGCCTCCAGAACGGCCTGCATGTTATGCTTTTCTCGGATAATGTAAGCCTGGAAACGGAAATAGAACTTAAGAAAACGGCTTTTAAAAAAAATCTGCTGATGATGGGGCCGGATTGCGGCACCGCCATCATAAACGGGGCGCCGCTCGCGTTCGCCAACTCGGTCGGGAGAGGCAATATAGGCATAGTTGCCGCTGCCGGCACCGGTCTGCAGGAGGTGTCCTCCCTTATTTCGAACGAAGGCGGCGGCATCTCCCAGGCGATAGGCGCCGGCTCAAGGGATGTGAAAAAGGAAGTAGGCGCCGTTACCTTTATCCAGGGCCTGAAAGCGCTGGACGAAGACAAAGCCACTTCGCTTATAATCCTTATCTCAAAACCCCCCCATCCGCAGGTGCTGAAAAAAATACTTGCCGAAGTGAAGAAGGTGAAAAAGCCGGTGGTCGCGGTTTTTCTGGGCGGGGACGTGAAGCTGCCCTCAAAAAAGGATTTTTACCCGGCGGACACGCTTGAAGAAGCGGCCTTAAAAGCGGTCTATCTCGCCAAGGGCGACCCGCGCAAGGTCCGGGAGCGGCTGTTTGACATCAATCGCGAAGCCGCGTCGGCCGCTGAGGCGGAGGCAAAAAACAAAAGAGCGGGACAGAAATACCTGAAAGGCCTCTTCAGCGGCGGCACGTTCGTAAGCGAAGTCCAGCTCGTGCTTAAAGAAATGATCGGCCCGCTCTGGTCAAACGCGCCGCTCGACATGAAATATAAACTTCCCGATTCGCTTAAACTCAAGGGTAACTGCGTTATCGACATGGGCGAAGACGAGTTTACCGTCGGCCGGCCTCACCCGATGATAGATTACTCGCTGCGGAACAAGATGATGGTTTCCGAAGCCAAAAGACCGGAAACGGCGGTCATACTTCTTGATGTGGTGCTTGGTTACGGCTCCAATCCGCGCCCGCTTGACGACATCCTGCCGGCTGTTAACGAGGCGTTTAAAAACAATAAAACGCTTTCCATAGCCGCCTCGGTCACCGGCACCGAGACCGACCCGCAGGTGCGCTCGGTAGTGGCCGCCGGCCTTAAAAAAGCCGGGGTAATGGTTATGCCATCCAACGCGTCGGCGTGCAGGCTGGCCGGGGAAATAGTGCGGCGGTCCGGGGGAGGGGTTTGAGGGTCTAAGGGCATCAGGGTTTAAGGGTAAATTAGGAATACTGTTGTTGTTACCCTTAAAACCTTAACACCTAAAACCCTTTCCCCTTTCCGCACAAGGAGAACTTATGTCCATTTCAAAATTATTCAAATCGGAATTAAAGGTGGTCAACATCGGCCTTGAATCCTTTAAAACCAGCCTTGAGGAAAACGGGTTTAAAGTCGCGCAGGTGGAGTTTAAACCGCCTTTAAGCGGGGACCAGGCGCTTTTCAGAAAAATAAAAGCCAACGGCGCGCGGATAGCCGCGGCCAATAAAAAAGCCGTTGAAAAGATACTTAACTCAAGGCCCGCGCTCGTCGGCCTTGATACGGCCATCAAGGTAATACCGGGAATGAAGAAAGACCTTATACTTCATGCCGGTCCCCCCATAAACTGGGAGCGCATGTGCGGCCCCATGCGCGGCGCGGTGATGGGCGCGCTTATTTACGAGGGACTCGCCCGCGACGAAAAGGCCGCCGAAGCGCTGGCCGCCTCCGGCAAAATAAAGTATTCCCCCTGCCATGAGCATGCGTCCGTCGGCCCGATGGCCGGAATAATTTCCGCCTCCATGCCGGTGTTCATAGTGAAAAATGAAGAATGCGGTAATTACGCTTATGCCACCTTGAACGAGGGCCTGGGCAAGGTGCTCCGCTACGGCGCCTACTGCGCCGAAGTGATAGAGCGGCTTAAATGGATGGAAACGGCGCTGTACCCGGCGCTTAAAAGGGCCGTGGAACATCTGGGCCGGGTGGACCTCAAAGCCATAACCGCCCAGGCTTTGCATATGGGCGACGAAGTCCATAACCGCAACCGGGCCGCCACTTCGCTGTTCTACCGGGCTATCGCTCCGGCCGTGATCAGGACAACGCGCAATTGCGAACAGACGGCGGCCGTGCTGGAGTTTATAAATACGAACGACCATTCTTTCCTGAACCTTTCCATGGCCCTGTGCAAAGCCGGGCTGGACGCCGCGAGAGATATAAAGTATTCCACGGTGGCGGTGGTCATGGCCAGGAACGGCGCCGACTTCGGCGTGCAGTTGGCCGGTACCGGAAACAGGTGGTTCACCGGCCCGGCGCCGGTGCCGGACGCCTTGTTTTTTGCCGGCTACACGAAGGAGGACGCCAATCCCGATATCGGAGACTCTGCCATCATCGAAACGAACGGCCTGGGCGGCTTTGCCATCGCGGCGGCGCCGGCCATAGTGCAGTTCGTGGGCGGGCGGGCGGCGGACGCGGTTAATTATACGCTGGCGATGTATGAGATAACGGCCGGCGAGAACAACGCCTACCAGATACCGTATCTTGATTTCCGCGGCACTCCCACCGGTATAGATGTGGTGAAAGTGGTGGAAAAAGGGATACTGCCGTTCATTGACACCGGGGTGGCGCATAAGAAACCCGGCATAGGGCAGGTAGGGGCCGGGGTATTGAGCGCGCCTCCCGAACCTTTCGTTAAAGCCTTAGAGTATTTCGCGAAAACGCTGTAACTATTCAGGTTGTCAGGTTCACAGTTCAGGGTTCAACGGTTCAGGGTTCAGAACTACCTTTTTCAACCGCTGAACCGTGAACCTGTTGCCTGCTTTTTCAACCGTTGAACCGCTGAACCGTGAACCTGTTGCCTGCTTTTTCAACCGTTGAACCGCTGAACCGTGAACCTGCTGCATGCTTTTTCAAGGCTATGCCTATCAGACGGCCAACCGTTGAACCGGTAAACCGCTGAACCGTGAACCTGAGTAGTAACGTTTTTGGGAACGGTTCCCTTGTATTTCTTAAAGAAAATTGTTACTATAATATATGTAAGGTGGCTGTAGTTCAAGCCGCTTTTTTTTATCAAGGCCGGTTAGCCGAAAATTGCAATTAAACTCGGGTTTGATTGAGAAGCTTTCAGATAAAAATATCCACGGCAATTTTCGGAAGGCTGAAGGATGAGGGATGAAGGATGAGGAAAGAGAGGATTAAAAACAAGGATTGTTTTTTCATCCCTCAGCCCTCATACCTCATCCCTCCGTCCGCCTTAGGCGGACGGGTTAGGTGAATTATGGACAAGGAAAGGATCGGGAAGGAAAGCGTGTCGTTATTGGCGGAGAACGGGTTTGAGCTTGTGGACCTGAAGATCTTAATGCATGGTTCCAAACCGCTGCTCCAGTTCTTCATAGACCGCGAGAACGGAGGGAGTACCCCACCACCCGCTTCGGGACCGGAAGTGCCCGCCTCCGCCAAACAACCCGGCGGATCCCCGCCAATACAACCCGGCGGGCGCAGCGCCTCAGGCGGAAAAGTCGGGCAAGCAGGTGGCGGGGTTACCCTGGACGACTGCGGCCGGATGAGTGAAAAACTTGGCGCTTATATAGATGTGAACGATATAATAACGGGCGGCTATATACTTGAGATCTCCTCCCCCGGCATCGACAGGGTGTTGCGCAACGAGAAAGATTTCCTGAGGTTTAAAGGCAGCAAAGCGAAAATCAGGCTGAAAAAGCCCGTCAACAACGCGCGCGTTTACTACGGCGAAATTGTCGGTCTTGAGAACGGGGAAGTGCTTTTAAGCGATAACCTGAAATTCAATCTCAATGACATCGAAGAAGCCCGGCTTCATCCCGGCGACGACGAAGTATAAAGAAACACAATTCAATTGAAGATTAAAGATGACTGCTCAGGTTGCCAGGTTCACGGTTCCAGGGTTCACGGTTTGAGATTCAACCCCTGAACCGTTGAACCGCTGAACCTTGAATGCCTGAGTAGTTACGATTAAAGATTAATTAAACAGAGGTATAACACATATGAACAAAGAACAGGCTTTCAAAGGCAAAAGCGAGCTTATCATGGCTCTGGAACAGCTGGAAAGGGAAAAGAACATCAAGAGGGAGGATGTTTTTAAAACCATAACCGATTCCCTGGTTTCGGCTCTCCGGAAATATTTCGGCAAGACCGCCCAGATAACGGCCACGATGGACCCGGAAACCGGCGAGATGCTCGGCTTCCTGGTAAAGAAAGTGGTGGAGCAGGTATTCACCCCGGAACTTGAGATAACGCTTAAGGACGCGGTGATACACGAGCCTGACGCTAAAATAGGCGACGAGGTGAATATCCCGGTGGATATACAGGATTTCTCCAGGATCGCGGCCCAGACCGCCAAGCAGGTGCTGATCCAGAAGATAAGGGAAATAGAAAAAGTGAAGCTTTTTGAGGAATACAAGCCCCGCGAGGGCGAAATGGTCACCGGGCTGGTGCATCACCTGGCCGGCCGCGATATTTTCGTGGACCTGGGCAAGACCGAGGCGATACTTCCTTATTCGGAACAGATAAGGCGCGAACATTATACCCTGAACCAGCGCGTACGGGCCATCATACACCACGTGGACAAGGAAAACAAGGGCCTGCAGATCGTTCTTTCCAGGGGCTCCGTTAACTTTCTCAAAGCTCTTTTTGAAGCCGAGGTCCCGGAAATAGCGGAAAAAGTCGTGGAGATAGTCGAAGTGGTCCGCGACCCCGGTTTCAGGTCCAAGGTGGTTGTTAAAAGCAACTCCTCCAAAGTGGATCCGGTCGGAGCCTGCGTCGGCATACGGGGCTCGCGCATCCGGGTTGTGATGGGCGAGCTCTCTAACGAAAAGATAGACCTCATCCCCTACACGGAGGATACCGTCACTATGCTGGCCAAATCCTTTTCGCCGGCCGCGGTGCTTTCCGTGAAGGTCATTGACAAAGTTTCGAAAAAAGCCCTGGTCATCGTGCCCGACGACCAGCTGGCCATAGCCATAGGCCGCGAAGGTCAGAACATAAAGCTGGTCTCAAGGCTGACAGGCTGGGAAGTGGAAGTGAAATCGGAAGGACAGAAAGTGGAGGAAGCCAAAAAAACGAATGAAATGGCGGTACAGGATCTGCTGCAGGTGGACGGCATAGGCGCTAAAGTGGCCGACACCCTGGTAAAAATGGGCATGGACGATATAAAGAAGCTGGCCACCCTGAAAGTGGAGGATCTCTCGTCTCTGCAGGGCATAGGCGAAAAAACCGCTCAGAAGATAATTTCAGGTTCTCAGAAATTCCTGGACAGCCTTCAGCCGGCCGTCCAATCAGCGGTCGCCGAGGATTTGGAAAATAAAGAGGTGCAAAAAAATGAGCCCGAAGAAACTGAAAACAAATGAAAATTTAAGCGATAATGCTTCTGTTCCCGCGGACGACGCTCTCCGCGACGCGTCGAAGGCGAAGAAAAAACCGGCGGCAAAACCCGCCTCCCAGCCTGATGCGGGCCGGTCTGACGGCCAGGCGGACCTGCCTGCCGGTCAGGCAGGCGCGGAAAAGAAAGTGAAAAAAGCTCCGGTCAAAGCTAAAAAGCCCACGGTTGAGAAAACCGCCCGCCTGCCAAGTGCACAAACCAGCGCCGCTCAAGCGCTTGGCGGGCAGGCCGATACCGCCACCCCTCCCGGAGAGAGGGACGCGAAAGAAAAAAAGCCGCACATCGCGAAACCGCGCAGAACGAAAGCCGCTGAAATCGCGCCCGAACCTCCTAAGCCGGTGTTAACGCCGGAGCAGAAAGCCGCGAGGCTGGCCAGGCTGATCACCTCCGTGTCCAAGCCGGAGACCGTTCCTCCCCCGCCCCCTCTCGGGTATAAACAGCCCGAAGCGGTGAAGAAACCGGAACCTTTAAAACCCAAGGCTTCCGCGGCGCATCCGGAAGCGCCCAAAGCGCCTGCGGCGCACACTGCTAAACCGGCTCTGCCCCACGCGCACACTATTAAACCGGCTTCGCCTGCGGCGCGCCCGGCTGTTGGTAAGCCGCCCCATCCGCCGGTCAAACCGGCGGCTAAGCCCGCTGTCAAATCCGCCGTGGTTCCTCCGGCGCCTTCCAAACCCGCGCCTCAGGCCCCGGTCGCTTCGGTAAAGCCGGCCCAGCCGTCCAGAGCTGTGTCCGCTCCCGTTCCCCCGTCCGCCGCCCCTGCTACGGGCGAACCGTCTAAACCGGGAGCGGTCAAAGTTTTGCCCAAAATAACGGTTTCCACCCAGGTGATAGTCCGGGAACTCGCGGAGAAGATCGGGGTAAAGCCCACCGACTTCATAAAGAAGCTGATGGGCATGGGCGTGTTCGCCACCATCAATCAGCGGCTTGATCCGGATGTGGCCACGCTGGTAGCCTCCGATTACGGCTATGACCTTGAGATCGTGCCGATATACGACGAGGAAGTAGCGGAAGTCGTGGAGAAAGAACGCCCGGAGAACCTGAAACACCGGAGCCCGATAGTGACCATCATGGGGCATGTCGACCACGGCAAGACCACCTTGCTGGACGCTTTACGCAAATCAAATATCGTGGACAGCGAGGCCGGGCAGATCACCCAGCATATAGGCGCTTATATGGTCGGAACGTCCAGGGGCAGGATAACCATCCTTGACACCCCCGGCCATGAAGCGTTTACGGCCATGAGGGCGCACGGCGTAAAGATAACCGATATCGTGATACTTGTCGTGTCGGCGGTCGACGGCGTGATGCCCCAGACCCTGGAGGCCATCAATCACGCCAAGGCGGCTAATGTGCCTATAATAGTAGCCATCAACAAGATGGACCTGCCTGCCGCCAACCCGCAGGAAATAAAGCAGAGACTGGCCAATATCGGCCTTAATCCCGAAGACTGGGGCGGCAAAACCATGATGGTGGAGATCTCGGCCAAAAAACGCGCCAATCTGGAAAAACTCCTGGAAATGGTGATCCTCCAGGCCGAGATTATGGAACTCAAGGCGAACCCCGACACGCTTGGCTCCGGCATTGTGGTAGAAGCCCGGCTGGATCCCAGGATGGGCATGCTTGCCACCGTTATAGCCGTGAATGGCGCCATTAAAGTGGGAGATCCTTTCGTAGTGGGCACCTCTCACGGTAAAGTGCGCGCGCTGATAAACGATCGCGGCGAGCGTCTTGAGCGTATAGGCCCGAGCGAGCCTTCCGGGCTGCTCGGCATCAGCGGCGAAGTCCCCCACGCGGGCGACGTCTTCAAGGTTTATGAGACCGAAAAAGAGGCGCGCCACGTGGCTGAAAAGAGAAAGCTTCACAAGCGCGAGGAAGCGCTTATCCATCAGAAACACGTAAGCCTGCTGTCCCTGAAATCGCAGGTGGACCAGAAACTCCTGAAGAACCTCAACATCGTCCTTAAGACGGATGTCTTCGGTTCGCTGCAGGCCATAAAAGACTCGCTTGGACGCCTGAGCACGCATGAAGTGGCCATCCATATACTGCACAGCGGCGTGGGCAATATCACCGAATCCGACGTGCTGCTGGCCAAGGCCTCGGACGCCGTGATCTTTGGTTTCCATGTGGACGCGGAGGCAAAGGTTCAGGACGAAGCCAAGAGCGCGGGCGTGGAGCTGCGGACCTACCGGGTAATATACGACCTGCTGGAGGACGTGAAAGCCGCCATGAGCGGCCTGCTGGCGCCGGAAGTGGTGGAGACCGTGACCGGCAGAGCCGAGATACAGCAGCTGTTCGAGCTCAGCTCCGGCAGGGTGGCCGGTTCGCTGGTGCGGGAAGGCAAGGTGGTCAGGAACCAGGCCATCCGGATCATGCGCGGCGGCGCGGTGGCCGGCTCCGGTAAGATAACCGGCCTTAAGCGCTTTAAGGAAGACGTGAAAGAGGTGGAAAAAGGCCTTGAATGCGGCATTATGATAGAAGGCTTCAGGGACTATAAACCCGGCGATGTCGTGGAAGCCGTCACCCGGGAGGAAAGGGTAAGAAGAATCAGCCATGTTTAAGAGAATAGACCGCCTCAAGGAGCTGTTTCTCCGCGAGGTGAGCCTGGCGCTTAAGGACGTCGGCGGCCTCAATACCCACGGCATCCTCACCCTTACCGGCGTGGAACTGTCCGGCGACGGGAAAATGATGTCGGTGTATTTTTCCGTCTTCGGGAGCGAGTATGACAAGGCCAGGAGCCAGGCCATACTCACCGCGTCCATTCATTATGTAAGGCAGACGCTTAAAAAGCGCCTGAGGCTTAAAGTCATACCGGCTATCGTGTTCAAATACGATACCACTCCGGAAGAGGCCGCCAAGCTCGAAAGCATCTTCGATAAGATCAAGTCCGAAAGCGGAGAGAAGTCAGAGGAGAGCGGTCAGAAGTAAGATACGTCTTTAGAAGTAAGAAGTAGGAAGTAAGAAGTAAGATTTAAGCTGTTTTCTTACCTCTGACTTCTTACCTCTTACCTCTAAAGTAGTACTGTAGACTATGAAAACGACGGACATTGAACAGGAACTTAAAAAGCTCGAAAAGATTATCGTTACCGGAAGGAGTTTCTTCCTGGCCGGGCACGTAAATCCGGACGGGGATACCATAGGCTCGATGCTTGCCATCTCCTCGGTGCTAAAGCGCCTGGGCAAACGCGTCTATCTGTTTTCAAACGACCCGGTACCGGAGAATTTAAGGTTCCTTCCCCATACCAATACCATCAGGACAGGCCGCCTGCCGCCCGGGCATAAGTTCGACGCGGCCATTTTGCTCGAATGCTCCACGCCCGGAAGAGCCGGGGACCTTACCGCTGTACTCAAGTGCTGCGGCAAAGTGGTGAACATCGACCATCACAAGACCGCCGAGCTGTACGGGGATGTGAATATCGTGGAGCCGCATTCCTCGTCCACGGCCGAGATCGTCCACAGGCTGTTCTATAACATGAACGTCAAAATTACAAAGACCGAGGCCGCCTGCCTTTATGTCGGCATTGTTACCGATACCGGGCGCTTTCACTTTCCCGCCACCAGTCCCCGCACCCTTGAGGCGGCCTCCCGCCTTTTGGAGACCGGCTTTAATTTTTCAAGGATAAACGACCATCTCTACGCTACCAAATCATACCCGGCGCTTAAGCTCCTGGGGCGGACGCTTGAAAGTCTGGAACTGGTCGCGGGCGGACGGGTGGCTTTTATGACGCTGAAGACTTCCGACTTTACCGATTGTAAAGCCGCCCCGGAACATACCGAGAACGTGATAAATTACGGCATGATGCCTCCCGGCGTAAAAGCGGCCGCGCTGTTCAGGCAGGAAAAAGCGCGCCTGAGCGTCACTTTCCGCTCAAAGGCCCGGATAGACGTAAGCGTCCTGGCTCACGCGTTAGGCGGCGGCGGGCACAGGAACGCGGCCGGCTGCAAACTGAATATGGATTTGAACGAGGCTAAAAAAATAGTGCGGGCCGGACTTATAAAGCTGTTGGATAAAACCAGTTGATAGGTTGATAAGTGAGGAAGTTGACAAGTGAGAGATTGATAAGCGCTAAAACTTTTTTAACTTATCAACTGGTATTTCTTACTTTATCAACTGGCCCTAATTATGAAACCCCACCCCCCCCAACTGTCGGGCATACTGCTGTTTGACAAGCCGCAGGGCATAACCTCCCATGACGCCGTGGAGATCCTGCGCAGAAAGCTTAATTTTAAGAAGATAGGCCATGCCGGCACTTTGGACCCCATGGCCACCGGGCTTCTGGTCATGCTTTTAGGGCCGGCCACGAAATATCAGGCCAGGCTCCAGGGCTGCGTCAAGACCTATAAAGGCGCCATAAAGCTGGGCGTGGAGACCGACACCTGGGATGCCGAGGGAAAAGTGCTTAAGGAAACGCCTGTAGAGGGCATTACGGCGGACAAGATCAAAAGCGTCGTCGGTTTCTTTACCGGCAAGGTAATACAGCAGGTGCCGCCTTTCTCCGCCGTCAGGTATAAGGGCAAGCATCTTTACAAACTGGCCCGGAAAAACGCGGCCGTTCCGATAGTGCGGCGGGAAGTCAACATTAAGTGGAACCGCTGCGCTTTTAAAAACCCGGTGATTGATTTTGAGGTGGAATGCTCGGGCGGGACCTACGTGCGCGCCCTTGCCTACGAGATGGGCCGCATGCTCGGCACCGGCGGGCATCTTAACGAACTCCGGCGTTTGAGCGTCAACAGGTGGAAGGTGGATGGGGCGCTTAAGCCGGACGCGCTGGTAAAAATGACGGTAGAGGCCGTAAAAGGCCGGATAGCCGAAGTCCCGCCGGACCTGATCACATAGTAGGTGGTAGTTAGTAGGTAGCAGATAGGGCAAAAACATGGATTTATTTTAACGCAACCGCCGTTAGCCTCCGGCTGTCCCCTAGCTACTACCTACTATCTACTAACTACTAACTACTCTCCTGCTAAATATGTCCAGGTATTTAACCATCGGCACTTACGACGGAGTGCATCTCGGGCACCAGAGGATCGTCAAGACGCTTGTCAGGGAAAGCCGCAAACGGGGTTTTGACGGCGCTTTAGTCTATTTTCCGCTGCCGCCTAAATTTGTTTTCTCCGGAGAAACGGAAAACTGCCTCATAACCCTGCCCGGGGAGAGAGAGGCCCTGCTCAAGGATCTGGGCGTGGCGCATATCGCCGAACTGCCTTTTGACCGGGAACTTTCCGCCATGAGCGCGGAAGGATTTTTCAGCGATATAGTTCTGGGTGTGTACGGCGCGCGCGGGCTGATGGTGGGCCGGGATTTTGCGTTCGGGAAGAACCGGAGGGGCAACACGGAATTCTTAAAAAAGCACTGCGCGGCGGCCGGTATTTATTACAAGGCCCTGCCGTTCGTCACTTTTGAAGGCCACAAGATATCCTCTTCGCTGATAAGGACGCATTTGCGCAACGGCCGGGTAGCGGAGGCCAATAAATGCCTCGGCTGGAATTATTCAGCCGGCGGGAAGGTGATAAGAGGGGCCGGCCTCGGCCGGGCGCTGGGCTTTCCTACCGCTAACATTGATGTTGATCCGGCTAAGATACTGCCGCCGGGGGTATTCGCGGCTACCGTGCGGCTTGGCAGGGAAAGTTTCCGGGCGGTGCTGAATGTGGGGCGGCGGCCGTCGGTGGGGAGTCTCGGCGGGAAGCTGCTGCTTGAGGCGCATCTTCTGGATTTTGACAGGATGATCTACGGCAGGCGGCTTGAGGTGGAATTTCTTGAGCATCTGCGTCCGGAGCATAAGTTCCCCTCCCGCGAGGCCCTTCAGCGCCAGATTCGCCGGGATATTTCGCACGCCCGCAAGTATTTCAGCCGGTGTAGCGGGCGGATTACCATCCGCCAGGTGCCTGGCACTATCCCCCTTTTAGCAAAGGGGGATTAAGGGGGATTTGCACAAATTTTGTTCCCGCCTTGCGCCTTTTATGCAATTGGCCGGGGTGGCGGAATTTTGCCGCTCGCACGCCGGAACCGGCTTTATGAGGAAGCGTCCAAGCCGTTTCCGCCGGCGAAGAACTCAGCCCGCTCACAGTGCGGGCTTCAAACATTCTTCGCCGCCGCCTAATGATAGCGGTGAAGCTCCAACGGCTTGGCCGAAAGCCGGAAGGGCGTGCGCCAGCAAAACCCCGCCGCCCCGGCCGGCCTTTTAGCCGGCTATTTTTTATTTATTTATCCCCGCCCTTGTTGATACATCAATTCCCGCCCACAAGGTTGCAGCCAAGCTTGTAAAAATTTGCGCCAGGGCACTGATTTGGTGCATATTTGAACGGGTTGGGCGTAGTCCATAAAATGTCAAGATTCAAGACCCCTTTGCGAGTACAGAAATGATAAAATAAAACAGAGGTGGATTCCAATGGTATCAATGAGAGAAATTCGCACTTTTTCAAGACAAATCGCCGAGGCATATAAGCCACAGCGGATTATACTTTTCGGGTCATATGCCAACGGAAAACCGGGACCGGATTCCGATGTGGATTTGCTCGTTATATTGCCCGGCAGGGAAAAAGACGCAAACAAAGCCGTTGATATCAGGTTGAAGTTGCATCCCACTTTTCCTCTGGATTTGCTGGTCCGCACCCCCCTGTCAGTACGCCGGCGAATTGCCATGGGAGACTGTTTCATGAAAGAAATTCTGACAAAAGGAAAACTGCTTTATGAAGCGCATCACGCTTGAGTGGATTTCTAAGGCGGAGGGAGATTATGCCATTGTAGAGCGTGAATGCCGCGTCAGAAAGCGCCGGAATAATGATGCTATATGTTTTCACGCTCAGCAATGTGCAGAAAAATATTTTAAGGCCAGACTCTCAGAAGCGGGAATCAGTTTCCCTAAAATCCATGACCTCACGATTTTGCTGGATATGGTCCAAAAACTTGAACCTATGTGGGAAGCGCACCGTAGAGATTTAGCCTTTCTGACTGATTTTGCCGTCAAGTTCCGCTACCCGGGCGAATCCGCCGATAAAGAAACAGCGCTGAACGCCCGCAACATGTGCAGATTCTTCAGAAAAACCGTCCGGGCCTCAATGAATCTTCGTAAACAATAGCGTCTTCACTCCGATTTGCCAAGTTCATTGGGGAAAAAGGTACCTTTTTGGGACTTGAGCGGGAAAATCGTCTATTCATAGGCAAAAACCAACCCGACAGAAGGCTGTTTGGGTTCTTTGTTATACTTAAAAAGGCACCTTTTCCCCTTATTCTGTTGGGCGCCTTTTTGGGGTTAAGGCTGTCAGATTATTGATTAATTTCTTCGGGCTTTCGGTAAGGGGCGGAAATTATATTATAAGCGAGCCAGGTGGCCGAGATAAAGGTAAAACAGCACATGGTGAGCCAGGCCCAGATAAGCTGGGGCTTATATTCGGTCTGAAGGACTATGTAGGCCAGGTACAGCAGGAAGCACGTGGATGTGGCCCAAAAGACGCCGAAAACAGTTTTGATTGTCGCGACCATAGTAAGATTCTAAGTTTAAAGTCTAAAGTCTAAAGTAAAGAGAAACGGGGAAGTGTTTTTTCTCTGCACTTTACACTCTAAACTCTACACTTTAGACTTCCTTTATTCTATAGCTTTAATCCGGTGGTGTCAATAAATACCTTGTGAAGGTTTTTCAGGAGCCGGTCGCCGGAGCGGAAAGAAGTTATAAGAATTATCCTGGCCGGGGTATAGGTTTCTTTTATCAGCGGATGGCCGCTCGTTAAGGCGGTCCGCCTTACAGCGTTTTTTACCGCCGGGTTTTTGAGGCCCGCGCCTATAAGCCGTATTTCAGCCGTGTCGCCGGTTTTCCGGATGAAAAAACAGACGACTTCCGGCTTTTTGCCGGACGGCTTAAAATTTCCCACCAAGGTGCCTTCTTCATTCTCAAAAGAAGACCGGAGATGCAGCGCTATGTTATGCTTTTTCGCGTAGGCTATCGCGCGCAGCTGTCTGACCTCAGTGCCGGAGCGCGCGAGTTCCATAACCGCGTCATAGGAGATCTTTTTTATTTTTTTGGCCTGGGGGACCACCGTGGGGTTGGCCGTGTATATGCCCTTTACATCGGTGTAAAGTTCGCATGCGTCCGCTTTAAGCGAGCGTGCCAGCGCGACTGCCGTAAAATCCGAACCGCCCCTGCCCAAAGTCGTTATATCGCCCGCCTTATTCAGTCCCTGAAAACCGGCCGCCACCGCTATCCGGCCTTTTCTAAGCTCGCGCATTATCCGTTCCGGACGCACCGATATTATATCGGCGCCGGTGTGGGCGGAGCCGGTCTTTATGCCTGCCTGAGCGCCGGAAAGTGAAACGGCTTTAACTCCCTTCTCGTTTATCGCCATGGCCATAAGGGCGGCGCTTACAGCTTCGCCCGTTGAAAGCAGGGCGGCATATTCGCGCGGTTCCGGTTTTGCGGTGATAAGCCCGGCAAGGGTTATAAGATCATCGGTTATATCGGCCGGGGCGGACACCGCCATGACCACCGCAAAACCCCGTTTGCGGGCTTTCACGGCCCGTTCCGCCATCACCTTTATCTTTTCCGGTTCGGCCAGCGAACTGCCGCCGAATTTCATCACGATAATTCGCATAGGAAATGGTTAGCGTATAGAGGCGAGCGTAGAGCGTTTAGGGAAGAGATCTGCGCTATCCTCTATACGCTATATGCTATACGCCGCTGTTATTACACCATCGTCGCCGTGACTCTTATGACTTCGGCCAGCGTGGTTACGCCGGTCCTGGCTTTCAATATACCGTCCATCAGGAGGGTGCGCATCTTGCTTGTCTGGATGGCCGTGCGCCGTATAAGATCGGTGGGGCTGTGGTCCAATACCTGCTTTCGCACTTCTTCGTTCATCAGCATCATCTCAAATATGCCGGTCCTGCCCAGGTAGCCGGTGTTGCGGCAGGCGGAACAGCCTTTTTCCACTTTGTATTCCGCGCCCGGTTTGAGAATAAGTTCCTTGATCAGCGCGCCTTCCTGGGGGTCCATGTTCTTTATAAACTCGCTGACCACGGCTTCGGACGGCGCCGCCGCTTTCTGCGCGCATTGCGGGCAGACCTTCCGCACCAGTCTCTGCGATATGGCGCCGAGCATGGATGAGGCGATCAGGAAAGGCGGAATGCCCATCTCAAAAAGGCGCTCTATAATGCTGGGCGCGTTGATGGTGTGGATGGTCGTAAAAAGAAGGTGCCCGGTCAAGGCCGACCTTAAGCTTATTTCCGCGCTTTCATAATCCCGTATCTCGCCGACCATGATGACGTCCGGGTCCTGGCGCAAGATGGTCCGTAAGCCCTCCGCCCAGGTAAATCCGGTCTTTGCGCTTATCTGCGCCTGATTGATGCCTTCAAGCCGGTATTCCACCGGGTCCTCGAGCGTGATGATGTTTATCATCGGGGTGCTGATGTTCTTGAGCATGGCGTAAAGCGAGGTGGTCTTGCCCGACCCTGTGGAGCCGGTTATAAAAAATATGCCGTAGGGATTGCGGATGAGCTTTTTAGTCGTGGTAAGCGCTTCCTGGTCCATGCCGAGCTGTTCCAGGTCGATCCCCAGCTGCTGGCGGTCCAGCACCCTTAAAACGAGTTTCTCTCCGTTGACGGTCGGAAAAGACGAGACGCGGACCTGTATGGCGCGGTTGGCTATGATCTTCTGGAAACGGCCTTCCTCGTTCCTGAAGGAAGCCGGCGGTTCGGGATCAAAGCCGGCCAGCACCCTTATGCGCTGGGTCAGCGGTATATCGGCGTTCTTGGGGGAATTGAGCATGTCCTGGAGGATGCCGTCCACTCTGAAGCGTACCCGGACATTGGAGCCCTGGCTTTCTATATGTACGTCGCTTGCGCGTTCCTTGACGGCGTGCTCAAGGATCATGTCGCTGAGTTTTATGGCAAGGTCTATGCCCGGAGCTCTGCCTTTGGCTTTAAACAGTTCCTGGTAGGCGTCCTCAAGGGTTCCTATGTAATGCGGCGGAAGCGCCTGTGGAGCCTGTGCCTGGCCGCCTTGGGATGATTCCTGCTCCTGTTTTCCCCAAAATACCATATAATTTCTCCTTAAGTGCGTATCACGGGATAGATCGTGTTCGCCCCGCACCTTCGCAGAACACTCCGCCCCTTGGCGCGGTCTCAGCGGAAAAAGTGCAGGGCCCGTCTGCGGCGGTTCACACTGAAAGTGCGGGGTTCACAGCAAAAATAAAGCCACGGTAAAGCTTACCGCTGCATGGTAAAAACCCTTAAACCCACATTCTTTAATTATATCAAAATTGCGCGTCTACTTATATTCCACCCGGACTATCTCAAAGGCTTTTTCGCCGCCGGGCAGTTTTACGCGGACTTTTGTTCCCGCTTTGGCGCCCAGAAGCCCCTGCGCCAGAGGCGAATCCACCGATATCCTGCCAAGACTCGGGTCGGTTGCGTCCGCGCTGGATAAAGTGTATTCCACCTGGTTCTTTGAGGCCTCGTCCAGCAGGGTGACGGTAGCGCCCAGTCGTATTTCGTCCTTGTTGACGGCAAGGTCGTCTATTATCTTGGCGTTGCCGATCTTGGTCTGCATCTCCTCTATCCTTCCTAAGACGAACCTTTGCTTATCTCTTGCCGCGGCATAGCCGGCGTTTTCGCGCAGATCGCCCTGTTCACGGGCTTCGCCGATCTCGTGTGAAAGGTCGTTTTTCTGGCGATTGAGCTTCGCCAGTTCCTCTTTAAGCTTTTCAAAACCTTCTTTGGTCAAATATACGTCTGATGATGCCATCGCTTTACCCCCCGTTTACCCTTTAAAGCCCGTGCCTAATTGGAATTTGTTTTGTTTAGGAAGGAACAGGACTTAAAACAGCAAAAATTAGTGGCACCGAGTGGAATCGAACCACTGACCTAGCGCTTATGAAACGCCCGCTCTAACCTCTGAGCTACGGTGCCACCGTAAATCCTGTAAACAGTAACCAGGTGCCGGTAACCGGTTACTGATTACCGATCACTGCTTTGTGGCGGGCCGGTTTCTCCACCGGGAGGCAACTTGGCCGTCTGCTGGCCATCCGCCTTAGGCGGACACCTGCGCAAGTATTGCCTTTCGGGTGAATATTGAAGCGGGCTGACCGCTTCGAACTGCGCATAAATATTATACAAAAATTATATAAAAAAACATTGGCCGTCTATTGCGCACCGCGCTTCGATACGGCGCCCACGAACTGCGGTACCCTTTCCGGGGGAATTAAACCACAGGTCGACACCCCCCCAAGCTTGGGTCTCCCGTAAAAAGTCCCAAATGGTAGCCGCAGGCTTTTCCGCCAAACAGCCCGGCGGATCAGCCTCCGGCTGAAGCCTGCGAAAAACAGTAAGCCATCCGCCTAAGGCGGACGCAGGCTGCCCGCCAAACAACCGGCGGGTCCGCCGAAGTTGTGTGGCGGAAAGCCTGCGGCTACAAAGGCGATTTTTGAGCAAAATCGACTTTTTACGGGAG
>JAHJSU010000078.1 GCA_018829985.1 Elusimicrobiota bacterium
CGATGTCCAATGCGGAGAACATGGATTGTTTTCAAGTGATGATAAATCTCATAGATTATGCGATAGTCGCCATAACGCAGGCTGTGACATCCCTTCTTGTTTCCCTTGAGGGGTTTGCCGCAGAAAGGGGAGGACTCCAAAGAGTCTATGGTAGAAACAATGTGCCGGCAAACATCGCGATGTGCACGATGGAGCCGCTTTAGGTCTCTTGCTGCAGCAGGGTCAATGACAATCCGAAATTTATCGGAGCTCATTTTTCAGCTTTTTCCAGGAAATGACTTGATTCTTGCGGAACCTTGCTCTTGCTTTGGCAATGCGTTTGTCAAGCTGGGGGGTTTGGGTGAATCCGGCTTCTTCCAGAAGAAGTTTATACTCTTTCATTGGGATAAGCACCATCGGTTGCTCAATTGGTATGGCGTGAACAGAAGTTTCCGCTTTCATAGTTCGCCTCCTACTCCTATAAAAGTATGGCATTGGCGGGGGAGCCATGTCAATAGGGAAAGTGGGGAAAATGGATGTTGCTTAAACGCTTAAATGCCGTGGAAAACAGGGTCCTAAAATTTGGCCGTTTATCTTCAGCGCTAATCTGAAGTGACCCAGGGTTGCTAACGAAAAATGACCCACCCGAGTTTTGCTGATAAGCAGAATATTTTATGCCATGACTGCCCATGTCTATGCTTGGGCGTTCCTGTGTTACGGGTAACCCTACTGGGCTTCCTATTGGGGAATTCAGGCGTATGGCAGCAAGGGGATACATGAGAGAGTTACTACCCATAGTGAGAATTTTTGTTTGCGCGCGCAAACGTTCCGCCTGGGTCAATTCTAGTTAGCAGAAGTGGATCAGTTTGCGTTAGTGCTGAAGGTCGGCATAGCCCTTGATACGGCGCCTGTACGCAGCCTTGCCCGGTCATAAAATCAACTGAAATGATAAATATAGCCGTGGCTGAGTTTACCGGCAAAAACGTGTCGCAGGCGGACGCTTCAATCGTGGCCGACTTTTTAAGGACCGAGCTGGTGAACACCGGGTTGTACAAAGTGATGGACAGGAACAACATGGACACCGTGCTGGCCGAGCAGAAGTTTCAGAGCAGCGGCTGCACCGAGCAACAATGCGCCGTTGAAATGGGCAAACTGCTCAATGTTAAAAAGATGCTGGTGGGTTCGCTCTCAAAGCTTTTGGACACCTACTATATTACGGTGAATGTGGTGGATGTGGAAACCGGCGAAATAACGGCGTCTTACGACAGCAATGCCTCATCTTCCCTGGAATTAAGGGACGCATGCCGAAAAATAGTGGAAAAATTGTCCCGGAAGCAGTAACTATAATTAGTTTTTTATTTTTTCCCTATTTTGTATAGAAAATCCGGCGAGAAATCAGCGTTATTCGGCCACACAATTGTATCTATATCTTTATTTAGTTTTACACGCCTGAAATAATCAATATCAGTTAAAGGTTTGAAAACTTTCCCTGTAAGATGGGACTTAAGATCGACGATCTTATATCGGCCATCTTCAAATTTTAATTTTAATTTATGTTCTCTTAAGTAACTCACGCCTTTTATCCAGTGCATAACGCCCTCTTAAATGAGTGGTTTTATCTTTTTTAAACCGCATTGAGGCTAGCGGAGTAATACCAGCCTTCCGCCGGTGACGGGACGGTCCGCTCCCTCCAGGAACAGCTCCAGGCTGTCGCCGATGGAGACCGCCTTGCCCCGGCAGAGCTCGCGGTCCCGATCGTAAATGGCGACAGCCCGGCCCAGCACAACCGATCTCGCCGCATAAATCTCGTGCAACTCACGATAGCCGCCAGCCAGCAGCTTCTGATAGTTGTCCGCCAGGACGGCGGAGAGCCTCCTGAACACGAGGCCGAGGCTGCACGCGGTTTTGTCCTTCGCGAATTCCGCGAGCGACCCGGCCCTGGGAACGAACCGGTCCCGCTGGACCGCCGGCGACGTCTCCACGTTCAGGCCGAACCCAAGCACGACTCCGTTTACGTTCGCTCCCATGGCCTGCGTATGGACCAGCACCCCGCCGACCTTGGCGTCCTCAATAATGATGTCGTTGACCCATTTGACCGAAGCCCTGCCACCGAACCCCAGTGAATCCAGCGCTTGGAGAATGGAGACTACCGAAAGGACCATGTACGCGGCTGTCCGGCGCGGCGCCGGCTGTTCGGGGGCCAGGAAGGTGCACAGGTGGAGGTTGCCCTCGCCGCAGATCCACGGCCTGCCCTCGAAGCCGTGAAAACCGGTTCCGCTTCCGGCCAGGGCCAGAATGCCTCCGGGCAGGCCCGGCCGCTCCCGGATAATTCCGATCAGGTCGTCGAACTGGGACCCGGGGGCCCGCTCCGCGATCAAAAGATACTTCCAAAGAGGGTGAAAATCGGCCCCGGAGCGGTAGATATTCCACTTCCCGAGCAGCCTGTCGGCCAGGGCGCGGACAGGGTCACCGGACGGGGCGTCCCCGGCCGCCGGAAGGCAGCCGGCCTGGAGCGGCCCGATGAGCTTCTCAGCGAAGGCCGGACTGTCTGTGAGGATTTTCATTATTTGGTTACCCCTCTTTTTGAAAGAGGGTTTGGGGGAGATTTTTTCAAGGCTATGCCAGTGCCGCATCAAGAGCTATGCTCATCAAGCGGCCAACTTCCCTGTTTATTCAAATCCCCCTACCCCCTTTGCTAAAAGGGGGAATTATTTATCTTCATTTTCCACAGAATTCCGTCAGGACGCCGTGGGTGGACTTGGGATGCAGGAATGCGATCTTGGCGCCCCCGGCGCCCTCGCGGGGCTTTTCGTCCAGAACAACGCAGCCTTGCGCCTTGGCCAGCCGCAGTTGTGCCTCTATATCCTCGGTTTCAAAAGCCACGTGGTGGAGGCCCTCGCCGCGTCTGGCCAGGAACTGCGCTACCGGGCTGTCCGGCGAAACCGGCTCAATGAGCTCTATACGGGTCTCGCCGCATGCGAAAAAAGCGACCCGCACTTTCTGGTCCCTGACCTCTTCCCTGCCGGAGCAGGTCAGGCCCAGGACCTTTTCGTAAAAGGAGACCGCCTCGTCGAGTGACCGGACGACTATGCCCAGGTGCGCAATTTTTTTTACCATGACAGCTCCCTATACAGAAAAGGATAAAGGATTAAGGCTAAAGGACAGAAAACGGAAATTGAGCGTGTTTAATTCCCCGGCTTTCCTTCATCCTTCAACCTTTATCCTTTAGCCTTCCGGAAATTGCTATGCAATTTCCGGCACTTCCAACTCCATCAACAGCTTCCCGGCCTCCACGGTTTCACCTTCCCGGACATGGATGACCTTGACCCTGCCGTCCAGGGCGCTCTTGATCTCGTTCTCCATCTTCATGGCCTCCAGGATCAGGAGGGTCTCCCCTTTCCTGACCTCCTGGCCTGAGCGCGCCGGGATCTTCACTACCAGCCCCGGCATCTGCGCCGTCAAGCCGCCGGCGGACGCGGTTCCCGCTCCCGACGGCTTGTAGCCCCGGTAAAGGTCGTAGATCCTGCCGGCGTTCACGATCTTCCGGGGAAGGTCTTCCCTGGCGGTCCTGCTCCAGCCGACGCCGTCGGTCGAGGTGAAAAGCATCCCCGCCAGCGACCTGACGAAAACCGTTTGCCTGTGCTTCCATTCGCCGCCGTCCCTGGCGCAGAACTCGAACCCGGCCGGACCGGGGGAATCCGTCCCGGCGCTCACGAGATCAACTACGACCTCCTCCCCATCACCCGCTATAAGGTAGTATCTCATATCCTAATATCCTGTAAATATCCGGTAACCCCATGCAACCTTCACAGGTTTCCATTGATTAGTGCGTAGTTGCAGAGCTTGCTCTGCGTAAAAAGGCAAAGCAAGCTTTGCCACTGGCTATGCCAGTGCCGCACCAAGAGCCATGCTCATCAAGCGGCCAGGAGTAAATGACGGGTTCACCGAATATTTACTCATCCCTCTTTATCCCGCTCTTCCCTTTATCCTTCAGCCTTCATCCTTTAGCCTTTCTTCATCGCCGCTTCTATTGCCGCCAGCTGCCTGTACAGGCTGTCATGCTCAAGGTCCGGCTTGATGAGGTCCTGCGGCCTTTCAACGTCCAGAAAGCTGGTGGAGTACCGGCCGGCCAGAAAATTCGGACTGCGAAGGATCTCCCTGTGAAGCGGGATATTGGTCTTAAGCCCCGTGATATGCAGCCCTTCCAGGGCCGCCGCCATCTTGCGGATCGCGACCGCCCGGATGATGCCCTTGGTCACAAGCTTGCCCACCAGCGGGTCGAAATCAGGGGTGACCTCCAGGCCCGCGTAGAGACAGTTGTCAAACCTGGTCCCCTGCGGGAAGCTGGTCGCGAACCCCGTCACCCTGCCGGGCGCGGGCATCATCAGGACGGGGTCCTCGGCGCAGATGCGGCATTCAAGCGCGCAGCCCGAGCGCGTGATCCATTCCTGGGAAGGAATGCCCAGGTCCTCGCCCAGCGCCGACTGGATCATGCAGACTATCAGATCTATGCCGGTTATCTCCTCGGTGATGGGATGCTCCACCTGGATGCGCGTGTTCATCTCCAGAAAATAGAACGACCGGTCCGAACCCACGATGAATTCCACGGTGCCGGCCGAGTCGTAGCCCACGGCCCGCGCGAGCCGCACGGCCGTAGCGCAGATGTTCTGCCGCAGGGCCTCGTCGTCTCCGACGAACGGCGACGGCGCCTCCTCCAGTATCTTCTGGTGCCGGCGCTGGATCGAACATTCGCGCTCAAAGAAGTGGAAGACATTGCCTTTCTTGTCCGCCAGGATCTGCACCTCGATGTGGTGGGGGTTTTCGATGTATTTCTCAACCAGCAGGTCGCCGTTGCCGAACGCGGCCCTGGCTTCGCGGCCCGTCGCCTCAAATTGTCCCTCCACCTCCTTGTCGTCGCGGCAGATTCTCATCCCGCGTCCCCCGCCGCCGGCCACCGCCTTGAGCAGGACAGGGTAGCCTGTCTCACGGGCGGCCTCAACCGCCGCGCGCGCGCTCTTGACCGCGCCCGCGGAGCCGGGCACCACCGGGATGCCCGCTTTCCTTGCGATGGTTTTGGACACCGCCTTGTCTCCCAGGTCCCTGATGGCCTTGGGATGGGGCCCGATGAAGACGATGCCTTCCCCGGCTAAAGCCTCGGCAAAATCGCCGTTCTCCGCCAGGAAGCCGTAGCCCGGGTGCACGGCGTCAATGCGGTGCTTTTTGGCCAGGGCCACAAGTTTGGGGATGTTCAGGTAAGTCTCGGCGTGGGACCGGCCGTCGAGCCTGACCCATTCCCTGCAGAAGGCCAGATGGCTGGCATCGGGCTCGTTGTCGGTCCATAAGCCCACGGCGACGTGCCCGAGCTCCCGGGCCGCGCGGCCGATGCGGCTGGCGATCTCGCCGCGGTTGGCGATCATGATGCGTTTCTCAATCATGCTTTTTTATCCCGCTCTTCCCTTTATCCTTTAGCCTTAATCCTTTATCCTTTCATAACGGAATGTTCCCGTGGCGGCGCTCGGGTCCCGCCTTTTTCTTGCCTTGCAGCGCTTCAAAGAACTGATAAACCCTGTGCCGCGTCTCCTCCGGGGTGATTACTTCGTCTATGTAGCCCAGTTCCGCGGCCTTGTAGGGGTTTGCGAACTCCTCCTCAAATCCGGCTACCAGCTCGCCCTTCTTCTTCTTGAACTCCGCTCCGGTGAGCCCCTTAAGCTCGTTGCGGAAGATGATGTTCACGGCACCGTCGGCGCCCATAACCGCGATCTCGGCCGTGGGATAGGCCAGGTTCACATCCGCCCCTATGTGTTTTGAGGCCATCACGTCGTAGGCCCCGCCGTAGGCCTTGCGGGTGATCAGCGTCACCAGCGGAACCCTGGCCTCGCTGTAGGCATAGAGGAGTTTTGAGCCCTGCCTGATGATGCCCCCGTACTCCTGCGCGGTGCCGGGCAAAAAACCCGGCACGTCCACCAGGGTGAAGATCGGGATATTGAAAGCGTCGCAGAAGCGCACGAAGCGGCCGGCCTTCACGGAGGAGTTTATATCCAGCACGCCCGCCAGCACCAGGGGCTGGTTGGCCACCACCGCAATCTTGATGCCGCCGATGGAGGCGAAGCCGCATATGATATTTCCGGCGTAGTCCTTGTGCACCTCCAGGAACCGCCCGTCGTCGACGACGTCCAGGATGATCTCCCTGATGTCGTAGGGCTTCTTGGGGTTGGAGGGGACCACCTCTTTAAGGCGGGCGTTGTCCCGGGTCACCGGGTCCGAGGTAGGCATCCGCGCGTGCGCGGCCGAGTTATTGGGCGGGAGATAGGCGAGGAGCTCCCTGAGCCTTTCAAAGCACTCGTCCTCGCTCGCCGCACTGAAATGCGCCACGCCGGATTTCTCATTATGGGTGGCGGCCCCGCCCAGAGCTTCCTTGGTGATGTCCTCGTGGGTTATCGCCTTGATAACGTCCGGGCCCGTCACGAACATATAGGAGGTTTTCTCAACCATGAAGATGAAGTCGGTTATCGCCGGCGAATAGACCGCCCCGCCCGCGCAGGGCCCCATGATAAGGGAGAGCTGCGGGATGACGCCCGAGCACCGCGTGTTCCGGTAGAAGATGTCGGCGTAGCCCCCGAGCGAGACGACGCCTTCCTGAATCCTGGCGCCGCCGGAATCATTGATGCCTATCACCGGGATCCTGGTCCTTTCCGCGAGGTCCATGATCTTGCAGATCTTTTTGGCATGGGCGTCTCCGAGCGAACCGCCGAATACCGTGAAGTCCTGGGAGAAGAGCGCGACTTTTTGCCCGTTTATCGCCGCGATGCCGGTGATGACCCCGTCGCCCGGGAACTTGTTTTTCTCCATGCCGAACTGGCTGCATTTGTGCAGGACGAACTTGTCCAGCTCGATAAAGGACCCGGGGTCCGCCAGGCGCTCGATGCGCTCCCGGGCCGTGTATTTTCCCTGGCCGCGCTGGGCTTTCACCCGCTCCGGCCCGCCGCCCTCCTGCGCCGCCTTTCTCAGGCCCAGCAGCCTTTCGCGTTTCATCCTGCTGATTTCTTCCATAAAAAGTTTCCTTTTTTTCGGAGGCACCTAAGCAACTTGGCTATTAAGCCCTTAGTTTTTCCTAATTGCCCAGTCGCCTAATAGCCTAATTGCCTTCCGAAAATTGCCATGGATATTTTAATCCATTGGTTTCTCTATAAAAATCGACTTCAACTGCAATTTTCGGATTAATACAGCACCTCAAAAATCCCGGCGGCGCCCATGCCTTCGCCGATGCACATGGTCACCATCGCGTATTTTCCCTTTCTGCGCCTGCATTCATTAAGACCTTTTATCGTCAGGTAGGCGCCGGTGCAGCCCAGCGGATGCCCGAGGGCTATCGCTCCGCCGTCGACATTGAGCCTGTCCGCGGGCAGTTCTATCCCTTTTTCCTTTTTAAGCCTCTTGATGACCGAGAGCGATTGGGAGGCGAACGCCTCATTGAGCTCAATTATATCAATGTTCCCGATTTTTAAGCCGGCCGAGGCCAGCGCCCTGGGAATAGCTTCAACCGGCCCTATTCCCATTACTTCCGGGGCGACCCCCGCCACTTCGTAGCTAAGCAGCCTGGCGAAGGGTTTCAGGCCGTTCTTGGCCGCCTCTTCCATCGTCATAAGCATAACAACGGCTGCCCCGTCGCTCACCTGGGAGGAATTGCCGGCCGTTACTGTTCCCTTTTCCTGGAATGCCGGCTTTAATTTGGCCAGGTCTTCCATGTTGGTGTCTCTTCGCGGGCATTCGTCGGCGTCCACCGTAAATTCCCTCAGGACTTTTCCGTTCAGGCCCAGTTCCTTTACCGGGTAAGGCAGGATCTCATTTTTCCATTTTCCTTCATCCAGGGCCTTGACCGCTTTTTTGTGGGATTGGAGGGCGAAGTTGTCCTGTTCTTCCCTGGTATTTGCGTCCTGCACGGCCAGCAGTTCGGCGGTCAGCCCCATGGACAGGTAGCTGCCCGGCCATTCCTGGACCAGGCGCGGGTTGGGGGCGAACTTGACTCCGCCCATGGGTATCATCGTCATGCTCTCCAGGCCGCCCGCGATGGATATTTTTTTCATTCCCAACGCGAGATACGCGATCTCATCAACAATCGACTGGAGCCCCGAGGAACAGAACCGGTTAATGGTTATCGCGGTCACGTCGACGGGCAGGCCGGCGGCAAAAACAGCGACCCTGGCCGGCTGCATTCCCTGCTCGCCCTCCGGAAACGCGCAGCCCAGCCTTATATCGCTGATCTTCAGCGGCTCCACGCCGGTTTTTTCCAGGAGCCCCTTTATCACGTGGGCGGCCAGGTCGTCGGGCCTGACGGTTTTGAAGCCGCCCTTTTTCGCCCTGCCGACGGCGGTCCGCACGCCCGCGCTATTGCCGGCGTCCACGATAACAACATTTTTCAACAAATTTCTCTGTGTTTTATTCATCACGCACCTCTTAAGCCTTAATCTCCAAGATTTCAGGATAAAGTTCGCTAAATATTCGTAACTGCTCACACCCTCCATTCCCTCCCCCCTTGAGGGGGAGGGTTAGGGTGGGGGGTTTTCCAAAGGACCTGAGTAGTTACAAATCTCGACCCTACCACCACAAAAAACAACAAAACCGCTCTGGAATTATTATATAAGATTTTGGCCGTTTGTAGGCCATAGGCCTTGATACGGTGCTGGCATAGCCCTGCCCGCGCCGCTCTTTCGAGCCACAGTATACTAACCCGCCCATAAATTAG
>JAHJSU010000079.1 GCA_018829985.1 Elusimicrobiota bacterium
TGAAGCCTGCGAAAAACAGTAAGCCATCCGCCTAAGGCGGACGCAGGCTGCCCGCCAAACAACCGGCGGGTCCGCCGAAGTTGTGTGGCGGAAAGCCTGCGGCTACAAAGGCGATTTTTGAGCAAAATTGACTTTTTACGGGAGAATCAAATATTAGTTGCGAATGGTAACTGCTCAGGTTCTCCGTATTTTTCACGTATTTTTTGTAGTGGCAAAGCTTGCTTTGCCTTTTTGGGCAGAGTAAACTCTGCCACTACGACGACAGACCTGAGTAGTTACTGCGAATGTCACAAATAATCAGAAGTGTCCCAGAGTCGTACATGTGAAAAAGACAGCGTTTACCTTCACACCTATTCTGCCATTCCTGCCTGCCCGCCGGTTGTTTGGAGGGCGTGCTGTTGGCAGGAATCCATAAATTCATGAACTTCTATTTTTTCAAATGGATCCCCGCCTACAAATTGCGGGGATGACAGTCTTTTTATTTATCGGTCATTCTGCCTGCCCGCCGGTCGTTTGGAGGGCGTGTACGACTCTGGGACACTATTAAATAACTGAATCTATGATTCAGACAGTAGCTCCAAATCCCCCTCTTTCCCCCTTTCAAAAAGGGGGATGAAGGGGGATTTTTTAAGCAAATTCTGCACTGTCTGAACCGCAGTAAGGAATTTCCTTTTTTGACATCAACCACAGGTAAACACAGATGAACACAGACGCAGACTATGAAAGATTTACGATTTTACTGTGTTTACCTGTGTTCATCTGTGGTTTGATTTAACATTTTCTTATCTGAATCGCAGTAAAGTCCCTGTCTGCCGGCAGGCAGGCGCCCGCCCGCCAACCATCCGGCGGGTCCCCGCCAATACAACTCGGCGGGCACAGCGCCTCCGGTGGAAAGGGCGTTAATTCAAGACCAAGCCGACGCCGCCGTAACGGCAAAAGCAGCGGTGTTTTTCTAAAATTCCGCGGCGCCCCCCGCCGGAGCGGGGACAAAGGACTGGAACCGTCTGGGCAATAAGACCCATGACAAAAAGCCGCCGGCACGGTACAATGTATTACGCAGTTTTTTCAGTGTGATACGCTTAAATACCGGGAGAAACAATGAAAGTTGGACAAAAAATCCTGTTAGCCGCTATCCTGGCAGCGGCCTTCGCGCCGTCCTTATCGGCGGCTGCGCCGGAAATGGACTTTGACCGCGGCTTTGACATAAAGGCGGCGCTGGAAGAAATTCAGGTAAAGGTTCAGGCCCCCGCACCGGCGCGGGAGGAGTATGCGGGAGTTTCGCGGGCCATCCCGGCGCAGGCCCCGGCAGAGCATCCGGGTGCGGTAATAGGGGAGCCTCTGGACCCTGTTTTTTTCTCCCTGGGCGAGGGGATCAAACACAAGTCCAAAGTTGAATGGCAGAGGCGCCTTAAGGCCAATGGGCGCAGGGCGGCCATTGCCCCGCTTGATCCCATAGATCCGTCAAAAAAACTGGTGGTTTTCATACCGGGCATAGGACTTAATTACCAGGACGCGTATGCGCTTGCAAGGCTCAACGACACGTATCAGTTCGTCATCGTCAATTACAATCAGAAATATACTCTCAACGATAACGGCAGACAGGTGGCGGAGGCCGTGGAAGCGCTCATGCGGTATCGCATTGCCCTGGCTGAGGCCCGGGGAATAAAAACGGACAGGGAACTGCGCCTGATAGGGCATAGTTTCGGCGGTTTGGTCGGGCAGCTGATGCTTGCAAATCTCGTCCAGAAAGGGCTTGTCCATGACGGCCCCGGCAGTCTTTTCCCAAAAAGTCTCTACCTCTGCGTGGATGCGGGCTGGCGCGGATTTGATGCGCCGTGGATTTTCATGCTTCCGGGCGTCAAGCATATAGTGGGCGAAATCCTGCCCAGGATTCCTTTGCCCAAAAAAGCCACGCACAGCGCGCTGACCGTTGTCAACCGTACCGGCTCCATGAACACCGTGCTCAATCTCCGGCTCCCCGACAATGTAACCGTGCGGATGGTGAACGTGCCCGCCCCCGGCCCCCAAAAAATGATCGAGCCTGTGAACGGCTGGTATTCTTTCGAGCTTGGCAAGGGCGAACTCCGGAAAATCCGGGAGTTCCTCAGGACTCCAAGTTCGGACGGCAACCGCCTGGACGGCTGGAAGTGGGGAATTCTGATACGTAAGCAGGGACTCCAGCAGCTTTGGCAGACCCTTGAAAGGGATTCGGATTTCAAATCGTACGAAGCCGGGTTTTATCAGGCGGCCGTCCAGTCAAAGACCCTGGAAGAGTTTAAAGTCCGCTACGACGAGATCATCGCCAGGATAGTTGACACGTTTCATGGCCAGCATACCAGATTCATGTGGGAAGACCCCACATTTATGCCCTGGCTGCGCGAAGCGCTGGCGGAATGGTAAAAAAGTCCCGTTCTCCCCTTAAAATCATCACAGGGTTATGTCTTCACCCGGAACAGCTTTATTTTGCCCGGGCATTTTTTCCGCCTGACAGCGGAAGCGTTGCCAAAAAACCTGATTTTTATTTTTCGAAGTACACCATATCGATGAGGAATAAGGCCCCGAGAAGCACGGCTTTCTGGTCCGCGTCCGCGCCCTGGGGAAACCTGACGCTGAAATTGTCCGCGTCGGTAAAAGTTTCCTTCCCCAAGCCGCTCCATTTTTTCACTATTTCTCCGATTTCGGCGTCGTCCTTTGAGATCTTAAAAGTCCAGGGGTGCAGGATAGGCGCGCAGATGCTATAAAGCGCGGCCCCCCGGGGATCTTCAACCGTGAATTTTTTTACCAATACAGACAACTCGCGTCTGACGTTCCCCAGGAGGTTGCCTTTAGAATTAAAAACGGCCATCTCGTGGAAGTAGAACCGGAACGGCTTAACGGCCTTCATGACGGACCGGCCTTCCTTGGATAAAATGTGTATGCTAAAAGGCCGCAGCGCCTTAAGGAGCAGTCTGGCTAAAACCGAGCTCTCCTCGGCGGCCCAATACAGCTGCTGACCTGAAGAGTCCAAAACTGCATACCTGTTCTTTGTCTCAAAACTCGTTAAAATCTCCCCCCATTCTTTTTTCTGATGGACAATAACCGATTCCACCGCTTTTAGTTTTTCCATGTCACATCCTTAACCCAAGTATTTTCTCCGCTACAATCCCCGCCTCAATGCCAAAATGGTTCCTACAGATTTTTTCTTGCCAGCAGGAAAAGATAGTCCGACAGGCGGTTAAGGTAAACGGCGGGGAGCCTCATTTTAAGCCGCCAGGCCAGGAGTTCGCAAAGGCGCGCCCTGGAGCGGGCGAGATGGACCAGGGCTTCGGTTTTATTCTTGCCGGGGAGTATGAACTTTTTTAAAGGCGGCAGGTATTTCGAGCGGCCGGCGATAAGGGCTTCAAGGCCGCTGACGGCGGCTTTTATTTCCGGCGCCGCTGCGGCGCCCGCTATAAATCCGGAAACGGCGACGAGCGCGCCCTGAACGCCGGCTATTTCCTGTTTGCTTTTTCCGCTTTTAAGGCCGCTCTTAATAACGCCGAGAAGCGAGGCCAATTCGTCAATGAGCGCGTTAGTCCTTACCCGCAGGTCGGTTTTTCCGACCCTTTTCCCCCCGAACAGATCGGTGAAGCCGTTATCGCCGGAACCCGGTTTCGGTTTATAATTAGCGGACATGGCGGGAGCTATAAATCCTTTTTAAATTCGCGGATCTTCGCCAGCACCGGTTCGCGGATGTCAACCGGCAATTCCCCGGCGGCCGCCGCGAACCTGGCGCCGATATCATTTGAGTCGAACGCGCCGTCCTGCACTAAAATAGGCGCGGCTTTATGACCGCCCAGCGGGTAGTCCCCGTCGTCTATCCCGTCGTGGGTGTAGCCGCTGTCCCTGAGCCAGGTGAGCGCCCGCGGTTTAAACTCGCGGTCATAACACAACTGGAAGCCGTGAATGGCCCCGTCAGGGGCGAACCACACTATCAGGTCGAAAAAATCGTCCGAGAACCAGCGCCTGGGCGGGTCTCCCGCTATCTGCCGGACATTTGTGTTTTCGCGCAGCATAAACACCTATTATATATATATTCCGGCCCAAAATGCATTTTTTAGCCGGAGGAGCCTTACGACTTCATGGTATAATTTATATAGCCGCTCTCCAAATGAGCGCGACGATTGCGAAAATTTCCGGAACGGAGCGTTTATGAAAGACCAGGTGCAAAAGACCATTGACAAGATAAAACCCATGCTCGCGGCCGACGGCGGCTCGGTTGAGCTGCTGAACGTGGACGAAAAAAGCGGCATAGTGACGGTGCGGCTCACCGGCGCCTGCGGCTGCTGCCCGCATGCCGCCATGACGCTTAAAGGCGTTGTGGAGCGCACGATCAAAGAAGACGTGCCGGAAGTAAAAGAAGTGGTGGCAGGCTGAGGAAACAGTAGACAGTAGGCAGCAGACAGTAGGCAGTAGACAGTAAACAGGGATTAAAGGATTTTCTGTATAATGTCTGCTTCTGTTCTCACATCCTGTATCCTGTATTCTGATGCCTGTATACTTTTACCGATGCCCCTTATTAACCTCCATTCCCATTCAAACTTCTCCGACGGAACGCTGTCCCCGGCGGAGCTGGCCGGGGCCGCCTCAAAGGCCCGCATAACTTTTTTTTCCCTGACCGATCACGATGCGAGCCTTGGCTGGGAGGAGCTTGAACCCTGTCTCAAAAAGCTGGCGATAAACTATATTTACGGCATAGAGCTGAGCGCCAGCCTCCACGACAATCTCCATATCCTGGGCTACGGGCTGGACCTTAAAGACCCCGGGTTCCTGGCCGCGCTTGCGCAATTCCGCTCAAAAAGGATCGAACGCATTAAAAAAATAATAGCTCTTCTGAAGACGCAGGGCTTTGACATTTCTTTTGAGGAATTGAACACCGTCATTGACCATACGTACGGGCGGCCCCATGTGGCCGATCTGCTGAAAAACAGGGGCTTTATTAAAACCAGGCAGAAAGCCTTTGAAAAATATATAGCCTACGGCAAGCCGGCCTATGTTCCGCCGTGCGGGCCGGGCATAGAGGAAGCGATAAAGACCATAAAGGCCGCGGGCGGCGTCTCCGTGCTGGCCCATCCGGGCGTTATCTATAATATAATGGACCTGGGCGGCTGGAAGGATATGGGGCTGGACGGCATAGAAGCGTTTTATCCCGCCCATTCCAACGCCGTCATAAGGGAATTTCTTGAGCTGGCGAAAAAATACGGCCTGCTGGTCACCGCCGGCACCGATTTTCACGGCCCCGGGTCCGGCCGGGAAGAAATGGCGGGCTTTGAATATCAGGAGGAATTCTTCGGCCCGATAAGGAAAAGATTTCTATGAAAATAATATCGCACCGCGGCGCCTCCGGCTACGCGCCCGAAAACACGTTAGCCGCCTTTGAGCTGGCCGTTAAGATGGGCTCGAAGAATTTCGAGTTCGACGTGCACCTGACCAGGGACGGGAAGCTGGTCGTGCACCACGACTACGACCTGAAGCGCACGGCCGGCCGGGAGCTGGCGATCGCCGGCCTGAATTACGCCGAACTCAAAAAAGTGAACGTGGGCAACCGCTTCGGCTATCCGTTCGAGCGGGTGCCGCTGCTTTCGGAGGCGTTAGACGTGCTCTCGCCGGCGGCCGAATGGATAAATTTCGAGCTGAAAAACGACGATAACGTTTATCCGGGCCTGGAAAAAGAGCTTATGAAATTCATCAATGCCAGGCCGGGGATCTATGAAAAGTCGCTGTTCTCAAGCCTTGATTACGGAACGCTTAAGCGTTTGCGGGCGCTGGACAAGGGCCTAAAGCTTGGATACCGGGGGCAGCGCCTCAAGACGGCGCTGCTGCTGCCGGCCATAATGCGCGCCAAGGCCGTCGGCGCCGTGAACTTTCATATGAACCTGCGTCTTGCCTATAAATTCCATGTCGCCATGCTGCACAAAGCCGGCATGAGGGTGTGCGTCTATACGGTCAACAAAAGAGAAGACGCCTTAAAGATGGAGCGTATCGGCGTGGACGGCATATTCTCAAATTATCCGGATATCCTCAGCAAGGCGAAAACAGAAAAGGAAGTAAGGAGGTAGGGAAGCAGGGAGGCAGGGAATAGGAAGTAAGGATGCAAGGAAGTAAAGAAGTAAGAATTTTAAAGTTTTTACCGTTACCTCCTTACCTCCTTGCTTCTTTACCTCCCGCCCCGCGCCTGACCTATGGTCAACGAAACGGAAATTAAAGAGGAAATAAAAAGATTAACGGCTAAAGGCCTCGCCGGAGGCTGCCTGGCGCGGCCGCTCTCTGACGCGGCCGCGCTGACTTTGCGGATAAACAGGCTGAAAAAGGAGAAAAAGGCCGTAATATGCGCGCATGTTTACCAGACGCCGGACATAATATGCGGCATAGGGGACTTTGTCGGCGATTCTTATAAGCTGGCCGACGACTCCAGGAAGACGGACGCCGAGGTGATAGTTTTCTGCGGCGTGAATTTTATGGGCGAGACGGCCAAGATACTGAACCCGGGCAAAAAGGTTTATGTGCCTTCAAAGAACGCGGGCTGTTCGCTGAGCGAAAGCATTACGGCCGCGGACGTCCGGGCATTAAAGGCCGGACATCCCGGAGCGCCGGTGGTGACGTATATAAACACTTCTGCCGGGGTAAAGGCGGAGTCGGACTGCATAGTGACCAGCGCTAACGCCGAGAAGATCCTGCGCAAGATGTACGCTTCGCATGAGAAGGTTATTTTCATCCCCGATAAATTGATGGGCGCCAATCTCAGCTTTACCCTCGGCAAGACGCCGGGCAGGGATATGATACTCTGGCGGGGGACCTGCGTGGTCCACGAGAAGTTCGACGCAAGAACGATAGAAATCTACCGGAAGCGCTATCCGGGGCTTGCGGCGCTGGCGCACGCGGAGTGTCCGTCGGATATCATAAGCGCGGTCGATTTTATGGGCGGGACCGGCGATATGATGCGCTACATCGGGAACACCAACGCTTCCGCGTACCTGCTGGTGACGGAATGCGGTTTCGGCGAGTTTGCGAGGATAAAGTTCCCTGAGAAGAATTTTATCGCTATGTGCAGGTTATGTCCGTACATGAAGTCCATAACGCTGGAAAGCGTGCTTGACGCGCTGGAAAACCCCAGGCCGGAGCTGGAAATAACGGTTCCCCCCAAGGTCGCCGCCCGCGCCAAAACCTCCATAGAAAAAATGTTCGAACTCGCCGCCTAAGCCGAAAAAGGTAACGCCGAACCTGACAATTTTGCAGCAATATGCAAAAATGTCATGCGCCTAAAAAGGCGTCTTTCTAATCTAAAAAAAGTAACGCAGGGCTGATAGGCTTTGGGCTTGGCATCGCAGGATAGCTCAGTCGGGGCCGCCAGTGGATTTTCTGCGCGCCTGTTTGATACAGTTGAATTGTGTCCCTGGGCGACGCAGGACTGCGGTAAAGTCCACCCCGGAAAACCCGGCTAGGAGCGCGCGAAAAACCCGACGGCGGCCCCGATTTTACAATCCTGCGGCGCTTAACCCAAAGCCTGCCGGCGCAGTCCCATTGTTGTGGGCGGGGTTTTTTTATAGAGTATGGCTATGCAGCCTGTGATAAAGGTTACGGAGCTCCGCAAAAACTACGGCGAACTGCGCGCCGTGGACGGCATTGATTTTGAAATAAGCCGGGGAGAATGCTTCGGCCTGCTGGGCCCCAACGGCGCCGGGAAAACGACCACCGTAAAAATGCTCACCTGCGCCCTGCCGCTGAGCGGCGGCGACATAACCGTGGAGGGCCTGAGCGTCGCCAAAGACCCGCGCGGGATAAAATACATATTGGGCGTCTGTCCCCAGGAGATAAACCTGGACCCTGATTTTTCGGTTTTAAAGAACCTTATAGTCTATTCCCGTTATTTCGACATTCCCTACGCCGAAGCCAAAAAGCGCGCCGAAGAGCTGATTAATCGCTTTCATCTGCACGATAAACTGGACCGCCCCATAGAGGACCTCTCAGGCGGCCTGAAAAAGCGGCTGCTTCTGGCCCGCGCGCTGATAAACGAACCGAAGGTCCTTGTCCTTGACGAGCCCACCACGGGGCTTGACCCGCAGTCCCGCCGCCAGATCTGGGAAGAAGTGCGCGGGATGACGAACAACGGCCTGACCACCCTGCTGACCACGCATTACATCGAGGAGGCCGAACTGCTGTGCGACCGGCTTGTGATAATAGACGCCGGTAAAATTGTGGAGCAGGGAGCGCCGAAGCGGCTTATAGAAAAACACCTGGACGGAAAAGGAAATCTGGAAGACGTGTTTTTAAAGCTGACCGGGAAGCATTTACGCGATGAATAACGCCTGCATATTAAGGAACATCTCTTACCGCGCCTGGCACATGTGGCGGCGCAATATGGAGGTGTCGCTGGTCACCTGGAAGACCAATGTCATCCCGCCGCTGCTTGAGCCGGTGCTCTACATCCTGGCCTTCGGCGTAGGCCTTGGCGCCTATGTGCAGAAGATAAGCTTTGACGGCCGGGCTTACGACTACCTTACGTTCCTGGCCCCCGGCATGATAGCCGTGGGGGTAATGTTCCATTCTATTTTCAGCACCATGTACGGCGCCTTCGTGCGCCTGCGCTATCAGAAAACCTTTGACGCCGTCATTACCACGCCGCTCTCGGCCGAGGATATACTGGCCGGCGAGATTCTTTCGGGCGCCACCAAGGGTGTATTTGCGGGGGCCGCCATCTTGCTTATAGTTACGCTGTTCGGCCTGGCCTCCTACCCTTCAAGCCTGGCAATTCTGCCCCTGTCGGCGCTTGCGGGGCTTATGTTCGCGTCTTTCGGACTGCTGTTCGCGGCCACGGCGCCTTACATAGACAATTTGAACCTGCCTGTTTTTCTTTTCATCAACCCGATGTTCCTGTTCAGCGGCACCTTCTTTCCGCTTGACGGCATGCCGGCCTGGGTGAAACTGGCGGCGAACCTCCTGCCGCTTACCCACCTGGTTAACATTACCCGCGCCGCCGCTTTCGGCCGCCTGAACCCGGCCCTGCTCTGGGATCTTCTTTATATCTTGGTTTTAACCGCCGCCATCGCCTACCTCTCTATCCGCAAAATGAAATCCCGTCTGATAAAATAGGTCTTATAAGCCGGAAATAGAAAAGAATAACAATCAAATCGCAAAAACTTTTTTATACTTTCGATAAGTGTAATCAGTGGATAATAACCCGCGAAGTCCTTAACCGTCCAAATTCGTTCGTGTTTCCCATCATTCAAGCGATGTGATTGTAAAAAAATCCAGTCTTTGTTTCGTTTCCAGGCATCAAACGATGGCTTGCAGGAATGGGAACTGGCAAAAACAAAATATTTATGTTTTATGTCAGTTCTGCTCTCAATCTCGTTTTTTGCTTTTTCTAAAGACCGTATGCTTTGTGAGCTATTAGAGTTTTCAATAAAAGATTTTACTTCCACAACTACCTTCGTCTGAGAAGAGTTTTTACTGGTAATAACAATATCTTCCCTTTTTTTGGGTCTAATACTTTCTTCTTTTCCAACTTTATATGTTTCTTTTTCCAGAACCCCTTTAAGAATTTTAAAAAGAGATTCTTTAAGCTGCGTTCCATATGCCGTTCCGGCAGGCGACACTTTCCACTCGGCTTCAAGAAACTTGTAAAACCGTTCATCAATGAAGTTTGGATTTGGTTCCCATTGTTCAATAAACTGATTTACAATATTATTTCTCGTGGCGGTAATTTTCGATGCTATTTCCTCAAGCTCCTTTATTTTTTCGTCAATTTCTTTCATGGTTTCTCCTTGTAAGAAAAAAGGCTCATGAAAAAAGGCTCATGCCACCCTTTGCATCTTACGCCGGATTGCCGCATTTAACACATTCGTTCGCCTTATTGCCAAAGCCACAATTATCGCATAAAAACGCCTGTGTGCTGGCAAAAGGGGCCCCGCACTTTACGCATTCCGTTTCTTTGTTGCCGAATCCGCAATTTCCGCAAAGTTGCGCCGGAATTTTTGCAAAAGGCCGGCCGCACTTAATACACTCGTCGGCTTTATTGCCGAAACTGCATGACCCACACAAACAGGCCTTGACTCCCATAATAAATCCCTCCTGTCTTATCCGCCTTATTGAAGTATACAAGTTAATTTAGCATCTCTTACACCGCCACGAAGCCGAGCCGCTGATCGCCTGTGCCTACCTCGGCGGCTGTTGCGGGAGCGGATTTTATCTGCTTTTTTAGCAATTCAACGCTTTTCAGCAAGTCATTATCCGTTACTTTCCGCCCCTCCCTGAGCGCCAGGGAAATAGCCGAGGCAAAAATCTCCTGTACATAGGCCATGGAAAAACCCGACGACTGCCTGGCAACCTCTTCCAGCACAAGAGTATTAACGTAACCGTTGGCTTTTTTCTTTAGCAGGCGCAACCGGCAGTCTAAATCCGGCAGGGGAAAATTCCACACCCGGTCGAACCGGCTGGGGCGCAACAGCAGCGCCGGGTCTATTTTCTCCGGGTAATTCGTGGTGGCAATTGCCAGCACGCCTTTCATGGCGCTTAAGCCGTCCATAAGGTTTAAAACCATTGAAATATAGGCCGGGTCGGAGAATTTCTCAAGCTCCTCGATAAGAAGAATAGCCGGCGCATGCCTTGCGGCCGCGTCAAAAGCCCAGTTTATGCAGCCCATGGTTCGCTCCCGGCTGGGAGAGGGGGTAAGCAGAAATGACGGCAGGCGCATGGTTGCCAGAATTGTTTTTGCCGTAAGCGTTTTGCCGCAGCCTGCCGGTCCGGAGAAAATAAAGCCGCGCTTGTATGGAAGATCAAATTGCTTGTATATCTCCCTGGCCTTAAAGAAGGTCTCAACGCCGGCTTTTAAGTCTTCCGCCATGGCCGGGAGCTGGAGCGCATTCCTCTGGAACGGCGAGGACCGTATGTTCAAGCCCGAAAGCATTGACTTTCCTGTATATTTATGTCATACTATATGTAATGAAGATTGAATTATCGCTTATACAGAAGACGGACGGCTCGCTGTTCCTTGAGAGCGGGGGGCGGACCAGGGCAGTGCGCACGGTCTCGCAGGCCGCGCGGATTTTAAGGCGCACACGCAGACAGGTCTACCGCTATATTGAAACCGGCCTCCTTAAACCGGAAGCGAAACTCCTCGGGGAATGGCTGCTGGACGCCGCTGAAGTGGAAAGAACGGCGGAAAGGCCACTGGCCGTCCAACCTTTGCCGAAAAAGCTTAAGTCCCTTTTTCCCGAATACAATATCTCAAATATTAACGCGGGAAGGGACAAAACCCTCGTGATCTCGCGCGTACTGGAAAACGGCGGGTCGGCTGAGATAAAGTGGGCATTTAAGCGCTACAACCGGCGGGAACTAGCCAAATTTATAGAGGAAGACGGCGCCCGGCTTTTAGGCTCCCGCTCGCTCCGGCTCTGGTCGCTTGTCCTGGGAGCGCGGCCGAACCCCATCCCGGCGTGGAGGAACGACGGGATCTGGAGGAAATAAAAATGATCTGGCACGAAAAAGTTCTGGACAGCTCCGGGCGCGACGCGGTCCGGCGACTGGCTTTGGCCGCGGGCGGAAATTTTTATCTGGCCGGGGGCACGGGCCTGGCCCTCCGGCTGGGACACAGGAGATCGCTGGACCTGGATCTTTTTTCAACGGACTGTCTTCTGGACTATTCGGACAGGCTCGCGCTTAAAAAGAGGCTTGAAACCTCCGGCAAAGTGGAAATTCTGGAGGAAAAAGACGGAACCTGCCACTTACGGCTGGAAAACACAGCGGTAAGCCTTTTCCACTATCCTTACAAACTGCTTGAACCGCCGTCAAAATGGAACGGGCTTAAGATCGCCTCCGTTGAAGACATCTCGGCCATGAAGCTGAACGCCGTAATAAACCGGGGCTCAAAAAAGGATTTTGTTGACCTGTTTTTTATTTGCCGGTCGCACAAAGCGGCAGACCTCTTCAAATGGGCTGAGCGGAAATTTACGGACCATCCTCATTTCGCCGTACAGGCCGCGAAAGCGCTGATATATTTTGAAGACGCCCAAAAGGAGCCTATGCCCAAAATGCTCAACCCCGCTGCCTGGACTAAAATAAAAGCGTTCTTCGAAAAAGAAATCCCCAAACTCTTCTAAATTTAATACTATAGATTTCCTTTTTGGTTTCACCGCTGAGTCGCAGAGTGCGCAGAGAAGAAAAAGATATGATTGAATTATGCTTCGCACACCGCGGTATCGCTTCGCTCCACTCTGCGACCTCAGCGCCTCTGCGGTGAATATCGGAAAGTCCGCCCGGAGGGCGTTAATGTAATTTATTTTTTACGGCTAAGGCTATCAGGCGGTTGGTTTTGTCGGTCAGGGGTTTGCCTGAGAAGCCGCCCCAGAATTTCAGGGGGGTCAGGCCGGCTTTCTTCATGGCGGCGGTTATGGTTTTTTTTGAATAAAGACGGACGAAGAATAAACGGCCGGCCGGCTTTTTGCCCGCTTTCAAGAAGGTCCAGGCAACTAAAACCCCGTCTTTTTTAAAAATGGTTTCATCCAGGCGGTATGAGCCGTCCGGCATTTTGGCCCAGCTGCGCGGGTGAAAATTTTTTCTGACGAATTCGCCATTCATGGTGTCCAGCATAAAGCGGCCGCCGGGCTTAAGGCCGCGGGCTACGCCTTTCAGCACTTTAAGGTCGTCGGGAAATTTCTGAAAGTAGCCGAAACTGGTAAAAAGATTGACGGCGGCGTCGAATTCATCCTTAAACTTCAGCCGCCGCATATCCCCGCGGATAAGGCGGAGCGCGGTTTTTTTCTTTTTCGCCCGCCGGGCGGCTTCCTGCAGATATTCCCCCGAAAAATCATAGCCGGTGACCGACAGCCCTTTCTTTGCGAATTCCACAGCATGCCTGCCCGGCCCGCAGCAGAGGTCAAGAAGTTTCGCGCCTTTCTTCAGTTTCAGGTGTTTCAAGAGGAAGCGGACCTCTTCAGGCGCTTTTGCGACGGACGCGGGCGAAGCTGGATTATAAAAAGAATTTTTAAAGAAATCCCGGTGCCACTCGTGGTTGATTTTCATGAAAATGGATGTTAGAGGTCAGAAGTAAGAAGTCAGATGTAAGAAGCAGGAGGGAAGATGTAAGATTTTAAGGAACTCCTTATGGTCTGACTTCTGACATCTTACTTCTGACTTCTACAATTATCCTTTTATCAGATTCTTGTAAACGCCCGGTTCCGACCCGTCTATAACAGTGGCCCCTACGGTCTTTTTGAAGAAATCCACCGGGCCGGCCCAACCCACAATGGCGTAGCCGTAACCGGCTTCGCGCATGGCCTCCAGCGTCCTTAAGAGCAGGCCCTTCCCAAGCCCCCCCGCCCGGACTTTCTGGTCCACGCCTATGGGCCCGAAAAAGCCTTTAGCCGTTGTGTCGTAACAGGCAAAGCCTATGATCGCCTTGTCCTTTACGGCCACAAAGATGGCCGGGGGGTTCTGCGAGAAAGCCGTATCGGCTTCGCTGGCCCAGGGTTTTGAGAAGTTGGCCAGCACCCAGGCCGCCACCGCGTGTTTTTCCGGGCCGATGGCGCGTTTTATCTCTATGCCTTTTTCAGCCAGGGCCGCGTAGATTTTACCGCTTTCGGGCAGAGCGTAAAGCTTGACCAGAAGGTCGGACATTAGGCTCCTTACTCTCCGCCTTCCATATCGGTCGGCGGTTATTCCGGCAGCTCTTTCTGCGGTATCTGCTGGTCGGGCGGCTCGTCCTGGTCGGGCGGCTCGTCCTGGTCGGACGGCTCGTCCTGATCGGTCGGCTCGTCCTGATCGGGCGGCCCGTCCTGATCGGGCGGCTCGTCCTGGTCGGACTGCCGGGTCTTCAGTTTAGCGGCATTTTTCTTGGTGGAACTTTTTTTTGAGGTTTTTTTCTTAGGCCTGGCTTCTTTTATTATGGGATTGGCCCGTTTGTCGAATTTATAGGCGGGAATGCCTTCCCCCTGGTTAAATTTATATTCGGAGACCGGGGGCGCCGGCTTCTTTTTTTTCTTTTTCGAGGGTTTTTTAATCGGCTTCTTTTTCGAGGGTTTTTTCGCCGGTTTCTTTTTTGCGGATTTGCCAGCCAGCTTCTTTTTTGCGGAGATCGTGGCCTTCTTTGCGGTTTCGGTTGAGATCTCTGTCATGTCCTGGGCGTAAACGGCAAAGGCAAACGCCGTGAGAAGAAACAGCGTGAGGGACCAGAATATTCTTTTCATAATCATTATTATACCCTATAAGAAGCGTAGCCGGTCAAGCCGGACAAAACGGCGGTTGATCGGTTGATAGGTGGAAACGGCAGTTGACAAGTAAGAAACAACAGTTGATAAGTGGGAAACAGCAAGTTGATAAGTAGGGAACAGCAGTTGATAAGTTGATAGGTAAGAAAGTTTCGGCACTTATCAACTAGTCAAGTTATCAACTTGTCAACTATTTCCGCCTTGTCAACCAGGCAACTTCCCCAGCCTAGTCAACTTATCAACTTGTTAACTTCCCCAGGTGCTGTTTTTCGGCGGCTTTAACCGTAGCCTCTATGAGGCAGGCGAGCGTTACCGGCCCCACCCCGCCGGGCACCGGGCTTAAGGCGCCGGCAGTCTCCTTTACGCTGTCAAAATCCGCGTCGCCGCACATCTTTCCGGTCTCGTCCATATTGGTGCCCGCGTCTATCACTATCGTCCCCGGATGCAGCATCCCGGATTTGAGCCAGCGGGCTCTGCCCGCGGCGCTTATGACGAGGTCCGAGTTCTTGAATATGGCGGAGATATCCGGCGTTTTGGTATGGCACAGCGTTACGGTGGCGTCAAGGGCGGTCAGCATGTGCGCCAGCGGCTTGCCCACCACGGCCGAGCGGCCCGCCACCGCCGCCTTTCTGCCCTTGACCGGGATATTGTAATGGTTCAGCAGTTTGATGACGGCCAGGGCGCTGCAGGGGACGAAAAATCCCCCGCGCTCTATGTCGGCCATGGTTTTTGAGATGAACAATCGCCCCATGTTGACGGAAGACAGCGCGTCCACGTCTTTTTCCGGCGGTATAGCGTCCCATATGGCCGGAACTTCAAAGGCCGCGGGGAGCGGGCGTTCTATCATTACGGCGTCGACGGCGCTGTCCGCCGAAAGGTCTTTTAGAAGTTTCAAAAAACCGGTCAGGCCCGTATCGGCTTCGGGTTTTATGAACCTCGCGCGAATGCCCAGCCTAGCGCAGACCGTCATCTTTCTTTTCACATAGACGGCCGAGGGCGAATCCGCGAAATAATTGACTATTGCCAGCGCAGGCTCCCGGCCGGAGGCGGCGGAGACGGCGGCTATGCGCCCCGGCAGGGCATCCAGTATTTTATTTGAAAGCGTTTTCCCTTCCAGCAGGAGCATATGCTACATGGTACAAAATTTGAAATTATAATAAAAAAACCGCCCGGGTTTTCGCTCGGGCGGGTTTTTTATATTTATTGAGACAAAGGTAACTGCTCAGGTAGAGGTATAGGTTGAGGTAAAGTAAGAAATCTTACTTCCGCCCCCTGCCCTTGCCTTTACCTATACCTGTGCTGTTACAGACAAAGGCCTATTTCTTTTTTTTCTTTGCGCCTTTGGCGTTGACCATCTTCGCTTTCGCCACGTCGCCGGCCTTATCGAGATAATACAGGAAACCGGCTTCTTTTTTTACGCCGACTTTCATGACTTTCTCGGGTTTGCCGCCCTTTTTGCCGCCCCGGGCCATTTTGGCCTTTGAGACGTCGCCGGCTTTGTCTATGTAATAGAGAAAACCGTTCTGTCTTTTAACGCCGCATTTCTGAACTTTTTCACCCATTGTTTAACCCTCCTGAGAATTAACTTCACCGCGGTTATGCCTTGCTATCGACGCGGTGTCCGCCGGAACTGTCCGGCGGATAAGAAACACCGCATAGATAAATTCTACATTATATCGTCGGAGAATGCAATATGCGTTTATCGCGTTCATTAAATTACGCCCTTCGGGCGGACTCCTTAATTCACCGCAGAGACGCAGAGAGCGCAGAGAGGATTGAGAATAAGATCACACAAAGACACGAAGACACGAAGAAATGCCGGAAAATGAAACTTTGTGGCTTTGTGCCTTTGTGTGAGAAAGCTTTCTCTGCGTACTCTGCGCCTCTGCGGTGAAATCAAAAAAGGAAATCTATAGTATCGAGTTATAAAGAACTTCTGAACTCTACAACGCCATAACGCTATAACGCTACAACGCTTCTACAGATTCTCCGTAAAGAATTTGGAAATCTTGTTTTTATAGACCTCGCCGCCGATCTCGGCGCATTTCCCGTGCGTGGAGCCCGTGATCGCCCACATCTGTTTCTTCTCGGAGCGGCACAGGCCGTAGAGGGTTTCCGCGTCGGCGAGCGGGACCAGATCGTCGTGGTCGCCGTTTATGAACATGGCGGGAACTTTGACCGCGGCTATATTATGCGCCGGGCTGAACGGCTCGGGGTCGGCGCCCAGTTTCATCTTGACGAAGAATAGTGTCATGGGCACCAGCGGCCAGTACGGAACCTTCATGCGCAGCCAGCTGAAGTTCGCCACCACCCGCCTGTAAGAGAGAAAGGTGTTCTCCAAGAGCAGGCATTTGAGTTCCGGGTATTTGGCCGCGGCGTAGACGGCCACCGAGCCGCCCATGGAGGCGCCGAAAAGGCCCGTGCGTTCACAGGCGCGCGGGCGCTGGTTCTTGAGGAATTCATAGGCCGCGTCAAAATCGCGGGTCTCAAGATAACCCACGCTTGAGATGGCGTCGCCGCTTTCGCCCGAGCCCCTGAAGTCAAAGTAAAAAAGGTTGAAACCGTGCCCGGCCATAAAATGCGTGTCGCGCATCAGCTCGCCGCGGTTCGCGCCCCAGCCGTGGCAGAGGATGATGGTTTTTCCGGTCTCGCCGCCGGCCGCGGGGATGAACCACCCTTTGAGCTGCAGGCCGTCCGCGGTGGCGAAGTCGATGACCTCGTAAACCAGACCGTACTGGTCCGGATGGTAGACAACGGGCGTGCGCCTTTTGGGCGGCTGCGTGATAGCGTAGCTTTTGAAATAAGCCGTGACCACAGCCAGTATCGCCAGCGCCAGAACGGAGAATAAGAGCCAGTTAAGTATTTCTATAACAGTCATATCTAGGCTGCCATAAGCCGTAAGCCATAAGTCATAGGCAGAAAGGGCGCATTTATTCTATACAGGTATTTTTCTGCGTATGGCATATGGCTTATGGCGTAAAGCGCGGCCGGTACGGCCGCTACCAGTTTATCCTTGAGATCCTTTCCGCCGCTTCCGCTATCCTTTTTTCCGGCGCGGTGAGCGAGAACCTTACGTATCCCTCGCCCGACGGGCCGAAACCCGAGCCCGGAGTGATCAGCACCGCGGCTTGCGAAAGCAGCCGGTACACGCAATCGAGGGAGCTCTGTTCGACCGGGGGTCTGGCCCAGACAAAAAATGTGGCGCCGGGCTCAAATACCCGCCAGCCGGATTTTTTAAGCGCCCTGGTGAAAAGGTCCGCGCGCGCCCGGAAAATATGCCGTATGGGCGGCGCCAGCCGGTCATGTTCTTTAAGGCAGAACGCGGCGGTTTCCTGGATGGCGTTGAACTGCCCGGAGTCCATATTATCCTTTAGTTTGGCAAGGGCTCCGACGGCTTCGCGGTTGCCGATGAGCCACGCGAGCCTCCAGCCGGTCATGCAGTAAGTTTTTGAGACGGAATAGAATTCCACGGCCGTGTCTTTGGCCCCGGGAACCTGCATGATGCTGGGGCTCGGTTTGCCGAAAAATATCTCGGAGTAAGCGGCGTCCTGGGCTATCCAGAAACCGCGTTTTTTGGCGGCGGCCACGGCTTTGGCGTAAAATTTCAGGTCCGCCACGGCGCCTGTCGGGTTATTCGGGTAGTTCAAAAAAAGGAGTCTGGTTTCGTCCAGGAGTTTTTTGGGAACGGAGTCAAAATCGGGCAGGAAGCCGTTCCGTCGCTCAAGCGGGAGCCGTTTTATTTCCGCTCCTGAAAGGATCGCCCCTGTTTTGTAAACGGGATAGCAGGGGTCCGGGATCAGGACGGTGTCGCCGCGGTCCGTAAGGGCGAAAGGCAGATGGGCCAGCCCTTCTTTTGAACCTATAAGCGCCAGCACTTCCGTTTCCGGGTCCAGCGTTATGCCGTGCCTTTTTTTATGCCAGCCGGCTATGGCCCGCCTTAGCTTGGCCGAACCGCGGCTATAAGGATAGCGGTGATTGGCGGGTTTTAAAACCTCTTTGGCGGCGAATCCGGCCGCCGGCTTCGGGGTGGGCAGATCCGGGTCGCCGATGGCGAGAGAGATCACGTCCCGGCCCTTTTTCACCTCTTCCTGTTTCTTTCCGTCCAGCTCCTGGAACAGATAGGGCGGGAAAGCGTCCATTCGTTTGCTTAAGATCGGTTTTTTCACGGGTTCTCCCCAAATTTTTTAAGGCCCAGCAGGTCGAAATAATCGTAAAGCCCGGGTTTCCGGGCCGCGAGCCACAGCGCGGCTCTTACGGCGCCCTGGGCGAACACGTCCCGCGAGTGCGCCCGGTGGATGAGTTCCACCCGTTCGTAAGGCCCGGCGTACAGGATGGAGTGTTCCCCCACTATGTCGCCGGCCCTGATGCTGGTCACCGGCACGGGGCCGTCATATACCTCTTTTATATGGGCCAGGTATTTAAGCGCCGTGCCGGAAGGGGCGTCTTTCTTGTGCTTATGATGGGTCTCGCTTATATGTATGTCAAAGCCGCCCAGTTTTTCAGCTATAAGCCTTGCCACGGCGAACGTAAGGTTGACCGCGGGGCTCATATTCGGGGAAAGGAAAACGGGAATGGTCTTTGAAGAGTTTTTAATGGCCGTAAGCTGCGCCTTGTTAAAACCGGTGGCGCCTATTACTATGGGTTTCTTGAACTCCGCGCAGATATGAGCGTAAGCGGCCGCTGCCGCCGGCGCGGTGAACTCTATGACCGCATCGGCTTTTTTCAGCGCCGTTTTCAAACGGCCGCTCGCCTGGATGCCGGGGCCCGGCGCGATGTCGAAGGCGCCGGCAAAGACGCACGCAGGAGAGTTTTTTATGTGCTCTGTGACCTTCGCGCCCATTTTGCCCGCGGCGCCCAGCACTATCAAGGAGGTTTGTGAAACGCGCATATGTTAATTATATTCATTATACCGGCCCCGCGTAAACAACGCGAACTGCCTGACGCATAATTTACGCATAGTATTGTGCTATAAAATAAAGTATACTCATATATTATGAAAGACAATTTACCGGAAGACATTGACGAACTGGTCAAATCGCTGAAATCAAAATATCTTGGAGGAAAGAATATGGAAAAGAATATCATGGGCGGGCTGACGGCGGCTGTTACCGTCGGCGCGGTGGTAATTCTGGCTTTTATGTCGTTCTTTGTGGTTGCGCCGGGCGAGGTGGCCGTAAAAACGCGGATGGGCAAGGTGGTTGATTCCTACGCGGAAGGACTGAACTTTAAACTCCCGCTTGTCGAATCCATAATCCGGTTTTCCATACAGATACAGCGCGCCGACATCAAGACCCAGGCTTTTTCAAAAGACCTGCAGACGATGAACTCGCATCTTGTGGTCAATCACCGCATACAGAAAGGCACCGTGGTCAGCATCTACA
>JAHJSU010000080.1 GCA_018829985.1 Elusimicrobiota bacterium
TATGGCCGTTCACTTATTTTATGCCTTTATCAGATTTTAATCAATGTTTTTGTATAATTGAAGTTTGCGGCAAGGAGCTTTATGAAAATTAAAACAGCCATCTATCCCGGCAGTTTCGACCCGGTCACTTTCGGCCACCTGGACATAATAGCGCGGGCCGGAAAGATCTTCGACCGGCTTATCGTAAGCGTTTTCACCCATAGCGCCAAGAAGCCGATGTTCACGGCGGAGGAGCGGGTGGAGATGCTCAGGAACGTGCTCAGGGGAAATAAAAAGGTGAAGATAGAGCGCTTCGAGGGCCTGCTGGTGGATTACCTCAGGAAAAAGAAGATGAACGTGGTGGTAAGGGGCCTGCGGGCCATCTCCGACCTGGAGTACGAATTTCAGATAGCGGCCATAAACCGCACGCTTTACGGCGGCGTGGAAACGGTTTTCTTCATGCCGCGCCAGCGCTACACCTACCTGTCTTCAAGCGTGGTGCGCGATATAGCCTATTTCGGCGGCGACGTCTCCAAGCTCGTCCCGCCCTACGTGGTAAAAAAAATAAAATTACGAAAATAAGCCGGTCCACAGTAACAAAAGCCCGGAAACCTTCCTGGCTTTTTTAATAGTAATATCCCCAACCCTGTTGATACATCTTCACCCGCCCTGGATCGGCTTGCAAAAGCAAAACCTCCGAGATAAATAAGGTGACGGGTTCTTGAATTTTAACTTTGGGTTGGGGGATTTGGCTTTATCTGTGATTTGGGTGATAAGACTGGCTGCGACTTTGGGGGTGGGATTGGCTGTATCGTCGGGGCGGGGATATATTTTTAAAAAAAGCAATAGGCGAATTGACTGGCCAGCCGGGGAGGCGGCGGGGGTTTGCTGGCGCACGCCCTTCCGGCTTTCGGCCAAGCCGTTGGAGCGCCTCCCTCCGGGACGGCGAGGACCGTATATTCAAGCCCGAAAGCATTGTCTTTCGGGCGCGTTCCACAGCCGGCGGAAACGGCTTGGCTGCTTCCCCATAAAGCCGGTCCCGGCGTGCGAGCGGCAAAACCCTGCCGCCGCCCCGGCCAATTGTATAACAGGCGTCGATAAATAAAACAGCCCGGAGGGAGGTCCGGGCTGTTTGCGGGGGTTGTAAGAGGAAACTTACTGGCTCTGCCAGACTTTGTCGGTCCAGGCCGTGAACTCGTCCCACTGCGAGGCCTGCGACAGCGAGAGGTCCGAATACTTCGTCTCGTAAATATCGGCCAGCTGCGGCGGGGGGTTCTTAATCTTCATCGTCATGGTTATGGCTATGCCGCCCGCTTTCGTATAGTCATAGCCGTTCTCCGCGTCCGCGTTGAGGCCGACGCTCCTGAGGACCAGCCTGGACTTTATAAAGCCCATAAGTTCTTCAGCCGCCTGTTTCGTCGCCTGGGACGCGGCGTTCTCGCCCGTTATACGGGCGAAATCGTACAGGTCGACATAGGGCGCCAGCATTTTTTTCTTGTCTTTCTTGGGGTCCAGGCTTGAGAACCTGACGGCTTTTTCTATGGCGATCTTGACCGCCCCGGTTTCATTGTTCGCCATCGCCGCGCCGGCGAAAGCGTTAAGGTACCGGGGCAGCTCGTTCAGGGCCTGGGGCTTTACCGTGGACATCGTGGCGGCTATCGAACTCAGGGGCATGTGGATGGGGCCTATCGGCGCGCCTTCGGAGAAAAACTGCTTCTGCCAGTTGATGAAGAAATCGCTTATCCGTTCGTCCGTGGCGCCGGGCTCGGCGTTCATAAAGTTGAGCAGCTTCTCGTAGTCAAAGCCGTAGGCCAGCATGGTCTCTTCCGAGGCCACTATAAGGCCGGTGTTGTCTTTCACCTCGTAGTTCACTTCCGCCATCTGCATCAGGCAGGCGTTCATCACGAATACGTCCATGTAGCCGGAGGCCCGGAGGATGTCGCCGAGCTGTTTCGTGCGCACGTAATTCTTGGTTTCGTCGTCAAAGAGTATGCCCTTGTTCCCGTTTGTGCCGGTGCCGGCGGAATGCTGCTGCAGGTTCGGGTCTATCCAGCCGAGCCCGTGGTTCCACAGGACGAACATGTACTTTTTGGCCGGGAAATTGGTCTTGGCCCATTTGGCGAACTCTATGACCCGTTTATAATCGCCCATGTCGGCGTTCGGGTCCTGGCTGTAGACGGTCTCGCCGCTTGAAAACAGGCTGCTTTTGCCTACGAGCATCCGCTTGGCGCCTTTGCCCGCGGTGCCGTATTCCACCACGACATTGACCTTATCGGTGGTGCCGACCTTCTTCATCTCGGCGAGGTCTTTCACGGCCCATTTGCCGGAGAGGCCGAAAAGGGCGCTGTTGGCCAGGTCGTTCTTGGCGTTCATAAAAACCATGACGGTCCATTCTTTGGCGGCCGCGGGTTTTGCCGGCTCGTTGGGTTTTATCCAGTCCAGGATCCCTTTCTGGTCCGCCTGGATAGAATTCTCGATGTCTTTGGCGCTGAAGGAGTTTAGGTTAAAGGGTTCTCCGGCTTTTCCGCCCAACATTCCGGCGCTGCGCCCGCCGGGTTGTATTGGCGGGGATCCGCCGTGTTGTGTGGCGGAAAGGGATGAGGCGCCGAAAAATAAAAAGGATGCGGTAAGCAACGCGAGTTTAGCGGTTAATTTTTCCATTCACTCCTCCGGTATTAAGATAAATTGTAACTACTCACCACAGAGACACGGAGAGCACGGAGTTTCACGGAGATTAACCTCTGGCAACTTGGCAAATATGTGTTTTTGAGTAATCATCTCCGTGTTTCTCTGTGTCCTCTGTGTCTCCGTGGTTTTTCTGCTACTGAGTAGTTAAGATGAATCAATACATAAAGTCTAACAGGTATTTGCCTGTTCCGTAAGGGGCCTGGGGCCCAAGAGGGGGAGGTATTAGGACCTATGTCTTTATGGGTCTTAAGGGAAGGCTGCTCCTAAAATTGCAGTTGGAATCGTCCGCCTTAGGCGTATATCCATGGCAATTTTCGGAA
>JAHJSU010000081.1 GCA_018829985.1 Elusimicrobiota bacterium
AAAGAAATCAGCCAACAAACCGTTTGATCCATAAACTTTCTTTGTGCCTTGGTGTCTTAGTGGCTGAGTAATTACTAAAAATCAGCGTTATCAGCGTTCTATATTCTATTCCGCCATCTCATAGCGACCTGAGTAGTTACTGTTTTTGAGCAATCATCTCCGTGTTTCTCTGTGTTCTCTGTGTTTCCGTGGTTTTCTTACTGGTGAGTAGTTACATTTTATTTCTATATTGAGGCATATGATGCTTCCCAAAGTTTATGACCCGCTGCCGGTAGAGGACAAATGGTCCGAAATCTGGCAGAATGAAAAACTTTTCATTTCCTCGGCCGACAGGGCCAGGAAACCTTTTGTCATAGTCCTCCCCCCTCCGAACATCACCGGGGCGCTGCACATGGGCCACGCCCTTAACAACGTGCTGCAGGACTCGCTGGTCCGCTATCAGCGGATGACCGGCAAAGAGGCCTACTGGGTGCCCGGCACCGATCACGGCGGCATAGCCACGCAGAACGTGATGGAAAAAATGCTTAAAGCCGAAGGCAGGACAAAGGAGGACCTGGGCCGGGAAAAATTCCTCGAGCGGATGTGGGCCTGGTACGCGGACTGCGGCGGCGCTATTTTAAACCAGCTCAGGAAACTCGGCTGCGCCCTGGACACCGGCAAGGACAACGTGCGCTTCACGATGGACGCCAAGCGCGCCGCAGCCGTTTTCGAGGCTTTCAGCGCCCTGTGGAAGAAAGGCCTGATCTACAGGGGCGAGAGAATGATAAACTGGTGCACGCGCTGCGGCACCGCGCTCTCCGATATAGAAGTGGAGTACGAAGAGGAGAAGTCCAAACTCTGGCATATCCATTATCCGGCGGCGGACGGGTCAAAAGGCCTGACAGTGGCCACCACGCGGCCCGAGACCATGCTCGGCGACACGGCCGTGGCCGTAAATCCTGAAGACGACAGGTATAAAGCCCTGATAGGCGGGAAACTGAAGCTTCCGCTCACCGACCGCGTCATACCGGTAATAGCCGACGCCGAAGTTGACAAGGCTTTCGGCACCGGGGCGGTAAAGGTCACCCCGGCCCACGACCCGGCGGACTTTGAAATAGGCCGGCGCCACGGGCTTGAGATACTGCGGGTCATAGATTTCGCCGGAAAAATGACGAACTGCCCGGACAAATACCGCGGCAAAAGCGTGCAGGCGGCCCGGAAAGAGGTTGTGGAAGACCTGAAGGCCGGGGAATTCCTTGAGAAAGAAGAGCACTACAGGCATTCCGTCAACAAATGCTACCGCTGCAGCCAGCATATCGAGCCGCTGGTCTCGGAGCAGTGGTTCGTAAAGATGAAGGACCTTGCCGCGCCGGCGATAAAAGCGGCCGAAAGCGAAGAGGTGAAATTTTATCCCGCTTCCTGGAAAAAGCCTTTTACGGAGTGGCTTAACAAGATCCAGGATTGGTGCATCTCCCGCCAGATCTGGTGGGGCCACCGCATCCCGGTCTGGTATTGCAAAACCTGTTCAACGGCCGGCCTTAGATTTTCGGCGGCGGGAGAGCTCTCAAGGGTCTCGTTCAAAGGCGGGGCGAAGCCGCTGGTTTCGTTCACGAAACCCGGAAAGTGTCCGGCTTGCGGGGGCGCGGACCTCGTGCAGGACCCCGACGTTCTGGACACCTGGTTTTCCTCGGCTTTATGGCCGTTCTCGGTCTTCGGCTGGCCCGAGAAAACCGGGGAACTGGATTATTACTACCCGACCTCGGTCCTTGTGACCGGCTATGAGATACTTTACCTGTGGGTGGCGCGCATGGTGATGAGCGGCATCGAGCACATGGGCGGGCCGCCTTTCAGCTATGTCTACGTGCACGGCATCGTGCGTGACAAGCACGGCAAAAAAATGTCAAAATCGCTGGGCAACGTCATAGACCCGCTTTCCATGACGGGCAAATACGGCACCGACGCCATGCGGTTCACGCTGCTTTCGCAGGCCGCGGGCGGCAGGGATATTCCGTTCTCGGAAGAGGCGCTCATAGGGGGGCGGAACTTCGTCAACAAGATCTACAACGTTTCAAGGTTTATAATGATGAACCTGCCGGAAAATTCCGGCGTAATAGCCCTTGATGAAAAACAGCTCGGAGCGCTGAAGGTTTCAGGCGCGCTTGACCTGGCCGACGAGTGGATACTTGAACGCTACGCCCGCGCCCTTGACGAGGTGAAGGCCTGCATGGCCGACTACGATATCGGGAACGCCGTCAGCGCCGTTTACAGGTTCTTATGGGACGATTTCTGCGACTGGTACCTGGAACTGGCCAAACCGCGCCTTGAAACCACGGACAAGGCCCGGACGCTGGGCCTCATCCTGCATATCTTCGGCGGGACTTTGAAAGCCCTGCACCCGTTTATGCCCTACGTCACGGAAGAGCTCTTCTCAGGCCTTAAGGCTTATACCGGCTCGGACAAGCCGTTCCTTTTGAAGGAAACCTATCCTGAGGGCGGCGCCTCCGGCGGGACCGCCGACGCCGACATGCGCAAGCTCATGGGCGTTATCACGCAGATAAGGACGCTGCGCGCGCAGTTCGAGATCCCGCCCGCCAGGACCGTCAAAACCCTTATTACTTCTTCGGACAAGAGCGCTTTGGAGCTTCTTAAAAAGCACGAAAGCTATATCTCAAGGCTGGCCAGGACGGCGGATATGGAAATAGCCCCGGGTCTGGCCAAGCCCGCGCGCTCGGTCTCGGCCCTTTCGGACGCGTTCAATATCTATGTGCCGCTGGAAGGGATGATAGACCTTGAAAAGGAAAAGGCGCGCATCGCAAAAGAGACGGAAAAGCTGGGCTGCGAGCTCGCGCTTTGCGAAGGAAAACTGAAAAACGGGGATTTCATCAGCCGCGCCGCTAAAACCGAAGTGGACAGGGTCGTCTTGCGCAAAGCGGACGCGGAGAATAAATTGAAAAGACTTGAGTCCATACTGAAGGATCTGACATGAAAACCCTGAAGTTACTGATCAAGAAATTCTGGATCAGAAAAGACCGTGAACCGTATTTTTTACACGGTTTCATCATTGCCTGCTTTATCGCCTGTTTTGTGTCCTCGTATTGGCATTTTTTAGACAGGACCGCCGTCAAGCCGAATATCAGGATGACCAAAAAAGCCGTATCCCGGGAAGATGAAATAAAAAAACTGAAAGAGTCGCGGTTTTATACGCCGAAACCGGGAGGAAAAGCCACTAAGTATTATAAAATGGAAGAAAAGAGCGCTCTCCCGACAATACCCGACCTGCCGGAAGATTATGGCGACAATAACTGAGAGGGTAGAGGGGAGAGGGTAGAGTGAAGACAGCAGGGAAAATATATGAGTAATATGGAAAATAAAAATTCTTCACCCTATACCCTATACCCTATACCCTATACCCTGCCGTCCCTGCGCTTTTGCGCGCTCGCGCTCCTGTGTTCTTGCGCGCTTATTTTCATTCTAAAACCGATAAGCACGGCGCAGTTCGGGCAGGCCGCCGAAGACCAGGTTTTTGATTACGACCCGCAACCCGGCGACAGGGAACCGCAGCTCGCCTCAGCGACCGTCTCGGTGGATTACGCGGATGCCGAAATAATAAGCGACCGCGCCGGGGGCGTTATTATGTTCGTAAAAGACCGCTGGAAGAACTGGGTGGCGAGAGCCGTCTATCTTCTGATGCTGGACGTGACGCTCCTCATAATAATGCTCTCGCTGCCCAGGAACGAGGAGTATTACATCATAATAGCCTATATCCTTTCCGGGGCAAGCGCCCTGTTAAGTTTCTGGGCGTTTTTGTGCGCGGCGCTTCTGTTTAAACTCCACTCCGCGTCATGGATATACATATTGCCCCTGTCCATGGTGATGGTTGTGATGACGGGCGTGGTGCTGATGAAGATAAAACGCTCTGATACATCCCTCTCCGAACTTAAGGAATCGTTCCAGAAATTAAGCAACGCCCCGACTGAAGATGCGCGGCTGATCTCGATCGAAGGCGTCCCGGGCGACTGGCCGGACAAGGATTTTCTGCAATAAGAAGGGTTTAAGGGTTTGAGGGTCTAAGGGTTTAAGGGTTTGAGGGTCTAAAGGTTTAAGGGTCTGAGGGTCTAAGGGTTTAAGGGTTTGAGGGTCTAAGGGTTTAAGGGTCTGAGGGTTTTAGGGTAAAGACCGGATAAAAAGGCCCCGGCATAACTGCCGGGGCCTTTCTTTCATAATGAGCTAACTTACGAACTCTGTTATTGCCGTTCCCTTAACACCTTAACACCTTAAACCCTTAGACCCTTTCCGTCAGAACTGCATCCAGAAACCGAAGCGGTGGATATTGCCCAGATCGCCGAACGGCAGGTACGCGTAATCCAGGCCGATTCCGGCCACTTTCATACCGAAGCCGAGGCTTAACCCCACCTCATTGCCGAGGTTGGCGGTGTCATAGCCGAATTTATAGCCGCCGCGCAGCGCGAAGGAATCCCTGAACCAGTATTCCGCGCCGGCCGCCGGGTAGAACTTTTCATCAACAAAGTACTGGCTTAATTCCGCGACCAGGTTAAGGCGTTCCTGCGGTTTGTAAAGCATCCCGGCCCTCAAGTTAAGCGGCAGGGGGTCCGGCTCCGAATCAAATTTCATCTTGCTGCCGAGGTTCTGCAATGCCATGGAAATATTTATCTTCTCCGCGGCGTGATAGATGATGCCGGCGTCCACGGCCAGCGCGAAAGCGCTCTTCGTGTCTATCGCGGACCTTATAAATTTAAGGTTAAAGCCGGCGTCCAGCTTGTCCAGAACGCCCGGGAACGCGTCCTTTTTGGCGTAAGCCAGCGACACGGCCAGGTCGTTGGAGCTGAAAGTTCCCAGCTCCGGCACCGCGCCTTGAACATCGGTGAGGCCCCGCTTTTCTATCCCTCCCACGTTCATGAAGGTCACTCCCAGCCCGAAGCGTTTGTCGGCCAGATTGCCGGCATATGAGAGGTTGCCCATCCTGGCGCCCTGGAAATATTGGGTGAAGCCGAGGCCCATTTCCCGTTTGTCAAACTGCGCCAGACCCGCCGGGTTGACGAACACGGCGCCGGAATCGTCGGCCAGCGCGCTGAAGGCGCCGCCCATGGCTATGGCACGCGGGCTCATGGCCGCCTTAAGGAACGGGGCAGCGGTAGTGCCCGCGCCGGAGGCGTAAACCCCCGCCGGGAACGCGGCAACCAGTATAAAAGCAAGTATCTTTTTCATAAATTTACCTCTTTTTTTACAAATATACACAAATCCACGAATATCCTTTCCAAACCAACTGACGCAAGATGAATCGCGCCGCTACTAAAAAGGTACCTGCTACCTTTTTACCCTTAAACCCTTAGACCCTTAACACCTCAAACCCTACTTTATGATCGCCATCTTATGCGCCTTGCCGCCCAGCTTATCGCCGTTCAGATAGGTCAGCATGAAGTAAACGCCGGACGCGCAGTCCGTGTTATTGTCGTTCTTGCCGTCCCATTCCGAGTAATATATTGCGCCTCCGTCTCTGTGCGTTTCGTCCAAGGTCCTGACCTTTTCGCCGGCAAGGTTGTAGATGACGAACTTCAGATTGCCGGATTTACCGGCCGGCAGGTGATACTTTATCAGCGTGCCCTTTGTGGGACGCGCGCCGGCAGCTAAGCTAACGCCGCTGCCATCCTCGCTCACGATTACATCCTTGACCTTCAGGCTGAAAGGATTCGGCATATTATAAACTTCAAACGACGAACCGGCGTAAGGCACCCCGGCTCCGGGAAAGGCCGTGAACACCGCGAACTGGCCGCTCTGTGAAGTAGAGGCCGCGCTGGGCACATACCGCCCGTTTACCACCGCGCTCATGCCGAAGCGCTTGCGGCCCAGCGGGGTATTGGCGCCGCCGGCGCCCTCGTAAGCCCGGCTCAGGCCGGCCACGTCCACAGAAACCACTCCCAGCATCGGGTCCACCGTATAGTTGCCGGGGATCTCCTTCCAGGAGGCTGTCGCGTCGTCGTACTGGTAGATGCGCAGGCCCTGGCTGCCGGAACCCTTTTCCTTGTCGTACTTGAGCGTAAGCGTGAACGGCTTGTTGGCGGAAGCGTTGGAGAGGTCCAGGTCATAGACCTCCGAGGCCATCAGGCTCTGTATCGCGTCAGACACGCTTAGGTCGCCTTTGGCTGTTTTAACCGTGCGCACGGACGGCAGCGCGCTGAAGAAGCCGCCCACAAGGTTTGAGTAGTCCACCGCGCCGGTGGTGACGGTGGAGTAGGACAGGGCGCCGGGGTCCAGCTCTATGCCGGAGTATTCCTCGGTCTCCTTGTCCATCTGCACCTCGCCGCCCGCCAGCGACTCCTGCTGTATGTACTGCTCGGTTTTGGCGTTGCTGACCTGGTCGTAGACGAATTCCTTGGACATCTTATTGCTTCCGTCGCCGGCGGTGACCTTTACGACATAGTACTGCTGCCCGCTGGTCACGGTGAACCGGCCCAGGTAGGTGTTGCCGGGGCCCGGCACCAGCGCCAGGGTCACCGCCGAGTTCTCGTCGAAGTCCTGGCCGGGGTTGTACTGGCAGCTGGGTATAGAGATCAGCTGCTTGGGCGACTTGATTACAACATCCACCTTGCTGACGGAATCCGCCGACTTCCTGACCTTTATGGTTATCTGCGGAGGCGTATTTTTCAGCGTGATGTCGCTGATTACGGTATTTCCCTCCTGCGCCGTCACTTCCAGCACCTCGGGCTGCTTGCCCCGGTAGAAAGCGGACAGTTTGTAGAGGTGGCCGGGGACCACCCCGGTTATCTCGTAATTGCCGGAGGCGTCGGTCTGCACCTCGGTCTTGGGCAGGTAGTCGGCGCGCTCGCACGGCTCTCCGGTCGGCAACTCGCCGGTATTAAGGCTCTCATCATAGGCCACTATCTCCACGCCCGCCTTGGTGACCGGCGTCGGGAACTTGCTTATGAAAAGCCTGCCCGACAGCCTGGATTCCGAAGGCAGCAGGTATATATCGAAGGGCGGCAACTTCTCGCCGGTCAGACTGCCGGCCAGGCTGGTCTTGCGCCCGGCGGTCACGTAGCCGTTGCGGGAAACCTCCAGCCGGTAGATGCCGGCCGGGAGGTTCGCGAATGAGAAAGCGCCGGACGAATCGGTCAGCGTGAACTTCTCCACGATGCGATGCTTCAGGTACACGCGGGCGCCGCCAAGTTCCAGGCTGGTGGCGCTGCTCTTAACCACGCCTGAAATGGAGCCCACTATCACCTGCTCGTCGTCGAAGTTGAAGACATAGGAGGCGTTGTCCGGCAGCGTTATCTCCTTGGCTACCGGCGGGTAGTTGGGGTTGGCGAATACCACGGTATAGCGGCCCGGGGGCAGGCCCCAGACGCCGTAATCCATGGGGTTAGCTTTCAGGTAGTCACGCATACCCTGCGCATCGCGCGCCGTCAGCGCCGTCCAGAAGCCCGTGAAGGCCGCCTCATTGGGCATGGCATTGGCGAAGCCGCGCAGATCGCCGGCCGTGTCATAGAGCAGTACGGCCGGTATCAGCGGGAACAATTCCTTGAAGTTGGCGAACATCCTCTCCAGGTCCGCCGCGGTGAACATCTTGGAACCCTGCACCGTGCCCGCTATCTGAGCCTGGCCCACCGCGCCCAGTATGTTTATGGCTATGGGCTGCGCCGCCGTGCCTATGTTCGGGTTGGTCTCCGATTTCTGCACGGCCATGCCCTTTATGCGGCCTATGAAATTGGCGAACTGCTGGAAACTCTGCCTGCCTTCGTCGCCGCCGCCCGGGTCGTACTTGGAATCCATCAGCAGGTAGAAGTCATACTGCCCGGACGGCATGTACATCGTGCTCCAGCCGGTTGTGGTGCTGTACTCAAAGGAATACTTCGGCTCGGAGAAGAACAGGTCCGTTATCTTCTTCTGGGTCATTTCCTCGCCGGATTCCACGCCTATGATAGAGTAGCCCCAGGTCGGGGTGGAGATTTCAGGCAGGCCGTAGATCTGCGGCTTCACGGCAAGGCCTTTCTCCAGTTGCAGCTTGATCTCGGTGGTCTTGCCCTCGGCGACGGATACGCTGTCCAGAGAAGCGGGGGCCCAGACAAAGCCGGCGCCCCGCGGCTCCATAGTAAGCCTGTAGGCGCCGGGGGCCAGGTTCGGGAATTCAAACCCGCCGTTTTCGTCAACGTTCTTACCATCGCC
>JAHJSU010000082.1 GCA_018829985.1 Elusimicrobiota bacterium
AAAGAAATCAGCCAACAAACCGTTTGATCCATAAACTTTCTTTGTGCCTTGGTGTCTTAGTGGCTGAGTAATTACTAAAAATCAGCGTTATCAGCGTTCTATATTCTATTCCGCCATCTCATAGCGACCTGAGTAGTTACTTTAATCTGCTATGTCTTTGCCTTCATCCTTCAGCCTTTATCCTTTAGCCTTTCGCAATTTATGACTTCCGGTCTTAAAAAAAAGATAACCTTTGCCGTCATAGCGGTTTTTGCGGCCGCAGCGGTTTTTATTTTCATGACGCGGAGCCGCTCGACGAGTGAGCGTAAAGACCGGGTCTCATGGCAGGACCTGGATAAGATGCTCTCCGCCGGAGATTTTGACGGCCCTATCGCCCTTTTAGACGCGCACCTCAAGAACCAGCCCAATGACGGTCTCCTCCGCTATTTTAAGGCCAGGGTGTTATATGAAAAAGGCGATACTTTCAAGGCCCTGGCGGAAACTGAAAAAGCCCTGATTCTGGGGTTTCCCCAGGGCTCGGCCTGGCTGCTGAAGGGCGTGATTTACGGCGGGAAATTAGGCGACTATAAAAAACAGGCCGAGTACGCGTCAAAAGCTCTTTTCGACGACCCGTCCGACGAAGAGGCCTATCTTATCCGGGCCGAGGCCCGCGCGGTCCTTAAGGATCATACAGGCGCCGCGCGCGACCTGACAAGTTATCTGGCCTTTAATCCAAAAGACGCTTTCGCGTACATTAACCGGGCGGGCGCTTTTTACGAGCTGGCAGACTATCCGGCCGCCCTGGCCGACGCCGGAAAAGCGCTGAGTCTGGACCCCAAAAAAGACTACGCCCATTTTATCGCGGGCCGGAGCCTCGCCGCCCGCAAGGATTTTAAGGGCGCGATAGCCCGTTTCACCTCCGCCATAGAGCTGTCTCCGGAACGCTCCGCTTATTACGTCCAACGGGCCGAAGCGTATGAAAAGCTGAACGATTTTTACGACGCGGCCTGGGATTATTCAACAGCGATGGCGGCGCCTGAAGTTCACTGCTGCGCGAGTTATTATTATCTGCTGGGCGCGAACATGTACCGTATCAACGAGGTTCAAGCCGCTTTAAAGGCGGCCGGGGAAGCGCTCCGGCGCGGCGGAGAGACCCCCGCTTTTCTGGAACTGCGCGGCAGGATACTGGCCCAGGCGGGCAGGCCAAAGGAAGCCGCCCGGGATTTTAAACGCATGGCTGAACTTGAGCCCGGGCGAGGGCCGGATGCGGAAAAATATCTGCGCCGGCTCGGTAAAGACGGAAAAAAATGAAATATCTCACCCCGGCCGCGGTGGCGCGCATAAGATCGCTGAAAGCCCGGACCTCGTTCAAGATCGGCGGGATGCTTGAAGGCCGCCATGAAATGGCGCTGAAAAAAGGCAGTTCGCAGGAATTTTCGCAGTACAGGCAGTATGCCAAGGGCGACGAGACCCGGTTCATAGACTGGAAGGTCTACGCGAGAAAAGAGCGGCTTTTTATAAAAGAGTTCAGCCGCCAGAGCGCGGTCAAATTCCATATCATCATAGACGCCTCCCGCTCCATGGCCTTCAAAGGCCCCCACTGCGCGGAGTCAAAATGGGATTACTCAGCCCGGTTCGCGCTGTACCTGGCGTGCTTTTTCATCACCAGCGGGGATTACGCCGGCATTACGGCCGTTTCCGGAGACAACCTGGCGCGCTTTAAACCTTCCAACGACCTCGCCGCGCTTAAAGACATGGATTCGGGGCTTGCCGCCCTGCGCCCGTCGGGGCGCTCGCTCCCGGCCGAAAAGCTGAAAAGCGGCGTCGCCGCCATGGGCAGGAATTCCGCGGCCGTCCTGGTCTCGGATCTGATGGTGGAACCGGAGCGCCTGAAATATCTGGCCGGGCTTTTTTCCTCGGGCAGAATAAAGACTTTCGTTTTCCAGGCGCTTGACCGCGCGGAACTGGACCTGCCGTGGGACGGCTGCGCCGCGTTTTCCGATATGGAGACCGGCGACGAAGTGACCATGGCCCCGGCAGCGGTCAGAGCGGCTTACCGGCTTGAGTTTTCCGGCTGGCTTAAGCGCGCGGCGGGCGCTTTTTCGGCCTCCGGCATAAGGCACTTTGCCGCTTTCACGGACGCGCCGCCGTTCGTTTCGCTTGAAAAGTTCATAAAATTATTTTAATGCTCAGGAATTTCAATGTTCCTCACGCAAAGGCGCAAAGGCGCAAAAAAACAGATGCATGCCCGCTTTTCTTTGCGAGCTTTGCGGCTTTGCGCGAGACAAGACAGGCCTGTAGTTACATTTTGCGGCCAAA
>JAHJSU010000083.1 GCA_018829985.1 Elusimicrobiota bacterium
AGACGCGCAGATACCGGACAAGCTCTTCGCCTGGCTGCACGCCTTCGTCCCGGGCAAGGTGGCCTTCCTTCTGATATTGAACGCCTTCCTGCTGGTCATCAACATGATAGAGATCTTCTCGGCCATCATCATCGTGGTGCCCATCATAGTGCCGGTGGCCATGAACTACGGCATAGACCCTATACACCTGGGCATCATTTTCCTTTTGAACCTTGAGATAGGCTACATGACGCCGCCGCTGGGCCTGAACCTGTTCCTTTCAAGTTCCCGCTTCAATAAAAAACTGACCACGCTCTACGGCGCGGCCTTTAATTTCTGGCTTATATTAGTGGTGATGCTAGCCCTGGTGACCTACTTCCCCGCCCTGTTCTTCCTAAAAGGCTGAATATTCAAAAACGGCATCTATTCCACACCAGATCATAACAACAACATCTGCAATAAGAGCCATGAAAACTGACAGGAACAAGAAAAAGCGGACCGTGGCAAAGATAATAGCCGCGGGGGAAAAGCTCTTCGGAGAGCACAAGTATCATGACGCCATTGCCGAATGGAAGAAGGTTTTCGGCCTTGAGAAGGACACCGCCGAAGCGGCGAACCTGATAAAGAAAGCGAAAGGCGTTCTTGACTGGATGGACACGCTTCGGAAAAAGCGAAGTTCCTAACATTAGGAACGGCGTGCTTGAGGCCCAGTTCTGAGGATTTAAGCTTTCCGCCCGGCATCCCGGCTATCTCGCCGGCGCTTTGCGCGGGGTCGAGCCTCGCCACGGTTATACCAGTCAGGCCCCCGCCGGTCACCCCGGTCTGACGGCGGAGGGAATGTTTTAATCCGCGTTCGTAACTACTCAGGTCGCTATGAGATGGCGGAATAGAATATAGAACGCTGATAACGCTGATTTTTAGTAATTACTCAGCCACTAAGACACCAAGGCACAAAGAAAGTTTATGGATCAAACGGTTTGTTGGCTGATTTCTTTCGTGTCTTTGTGACTTTGTGGCTGAGTAGGAACAGATTAAAACAATTATTCCGACCTTTAGCCTTTATCCTTAATCCTTTAGCCTTCCCTAAAAATTCGGTCGAATTTTCAGGGTTGCGCTTCGGCCATTATTTTTTTGATAAGGGCTTCCGGCGTAAAACCTTCGGCTTCGGCCTGAAAATTCATCACCAGCCTGTGCCGCAGCACCGGCAGGGCCGAGCGTTTTATATCGTCTATGGAGACCGCGAAACGTCCGTCCAGGAGGCACCTGGCCTTGGCGGAGAGCGTCAGCGCCTGCGACGCCCTGGGGCCGGCCCCCCAGGTCACCCATTTTTCCACTAATTCCGGCGCGCCGCCGCCCGGTCTTGTCATGCGGACAAGTCTTACCGCGTAATCCAGAGAACTCTCCGGCACAGGCACTTTCCTTACTATCTCCTGCAGGGCTTTGACCTCGCCGGCGTTCAGCACTTTTTCAAGCGTTTCGGGGGGGGAACCCGTGGTAATGGCCACTATGCGCTTTTCCTCCGCCGGTTCCGGATAACCGATATTTATCTGCATAAAAAACCTGTCCAGCTGCGCTTCCGGCAGAGGGTAGGTGCCCTCCTGCTCGATAGGGTTCTGGGTCGCCAGCACTAAAAAAGGAAGCGGCAGAGGCCGGGTCGCGCCGCCGGACGTGACCTTATATTCCTGCATGGCCTGCAAAAGCGCGGCCTGGGTTTTCGGAGGCGTGCGGTTTATCTCGTCGGCAAGCACCACATTGGCGAACACCGGTCCCTCCACGAACCTTAAACTGCGCGCTTTGGACGCCGGGTGGTCTTCAAGGATCTCATAGCCCGTGATATCCGAGGGCATCAGGTCGGGGGTGAACTGTATCCTTGAAAATTTAAGGTCCAGAATACCGGCAAGCGTGGAAACCAGCAGGGTTTTGGCGAGCCCCGGCACGCCCACAATAAGGGCGTGTCCCCGCGCGAACAGCGTGATCAGGATATCTTCTATCACCAGGTCCTGCCCCACTATAACGCGGGAGATCTCCGAGGCAAGTTTTTTTTTGCCGGCCTGCAGTCTTTCCGCCAGCTCCATGTCGGCGTTATCGGTCATAAGAACTCCTTAACCCGAAAATTGCATATTGAAATCGGTCCGCCTTAGGCGGATATCCACGGCAATTTTCGGAAGGCTAAAGGATAAAGGCTGGAGGATAAAGGTAAGAATGGAAAACAACGAGATTTCCCGTCCTTTAGCCTTTATCCTTAATCCTTAATCCTTCCCGAAAAATTCAGTCGAATTTTTCGGGGTATTATTGATTATACCCAAAATTGACGGGAGGTTCTACTTTTGCCGTGTTTTTGGCCGTCTGATGCGCATAGCGCCTGATACGGCGCCTACGCAGGTATTGGACAAAAAAAGGCAGGGCTGCCTTTTTGGGGGGTAGGGTGAGGGAGGCAGCCCTGACAAATTTAGTCTAGCACCTATTTTGGCGCTTGTCAAGGGGGGGGTAACCAGGGGGTCGGCAATTCCGCAAACAGCCGCGAAATTGCTGAGTCAACAACTGCTCATTTGTATTTAACAGAGTAATATTTTATAATTTAAACTATGATTCGGATTTACCCCGCACTTTTTCGGGAACCGGGCCAAAGTGCGGGGTTTACGGGTTAGATTTGGCGGGGATTTTCCGGTAGTTCCATGAATACATTGGATACATTATAGTACGGGGGGCTGTTTGCCGAACAAAACCGTGATGGTCGTAGATGACGACCCTAATGTGGGGCCGCTGATATCGGCGGTGCTTAAAAAATACGATTACAACGTGGTGACGCTCTACAGCGGAGAAGAAGTGCTTAACTTTCTTTCGGGCGCCAAACCGGATCTTATACTCATGGACCTGCGCATGCCGGGCCTTGACGGCTTCGCGCTGTGCAAAAACATACGGGCAAATCCCGACACTCATGACATACCCATAGTGATCCTGAGCGGGGTTTCGGAAGTGGAGGCTAAAATAAGCACCATAGAGCTGGGCGCGGATGATTTCATCACCAAGCCTTTTGACGTCAGGGAGCTCCGGGCGCGCATCAACCGCATCATAAAGCGCAAGACCGCCGACGTCTCTTTGAACCCGCTCACGCACCTGCCGGGCAGTCCGGCCATAGAAGAGGAAGTGACCGGGCGGCTCGCCGCGGGAGCGCCGTTCGCCTTTACTTATATCGACGCCGACAATTTCAAGGCCTATAACGACGTCTACGGCTACGCAAAGGGAGACGAGGTAATAAAGCGCATAGCGGCCCTCCTCGCCGATTCCGCGAAAACCTGCTCCGGGCCGGATTATTTCCTGGGACATATCGGCGGAGACGATTTTATCCTTATTACCGCGCCCGATAAGATAGACACGACGGCAAAGACGATAGCCGAAGAATTCGACAGGCTGATCTTTTCCTTCTATACGGATGAGGACTCCAGGAAAGGCTACATAACCACGGTGGACAGGAATAACAGGGCCCGCAATTTTCCTATTATGTCGCTTACCATCGCCATTATAATTCCCAGGGGCGTGGTCAGGCATTATGCCAAGATCGTGGAGACAGCGGCGGAACTGAAGCATTACGCCAAAGACATGCGCGACAGGAAGGGCAGCATTTTCATAAAGGACAGAAGGCTTTAGAACGGAAGTCTAAAGTAAGTAAAAACGAAAAAATGACCGGACCCATCGACAATTTCCCGGGCTCAATGCTCGCCGGCTGCAAGATAATGGAAAAGCTGGGCCAGGGCGGCATGGGCTCGGTCTACCTGGCCCGCCATGAAGCGCTGGATAAGCTGGTCTGCGTAAAGCTGCTTTCTCCCGAACTTGCCAGGGAGGAAAGGAACATAGAATTTTTCCTGAGGGAGGCGCGTTCCGCCGCCAAGCTTGAGCACCCCAACATAGTGCATGTCTATAATTTCGGCCAGGAAAACGGCTCATACTTCATAGTGATGTCCTACGCGGAAGGCAAGAGCCTCGCGGATATCGTAGCCGAAAAAGGCCCTTTGAGCGTGGACGCCGCGACCTCTATCATCGTAAGGGTCCTGGAAGGCTTAAACCACGCTCACTCCCATACCATCATACACCGGGACATTAAACCGTCCAATATCCTGCTGGGCATTGACGGACAGCCGAGGATCGTAGATTTCGGGCTGGCGCGCAGCATAAACGAGGAGAAACAGCTGACCATTGCCGGCGAGATGGTGGGCACGGCCTACTTTATGTCGCCCGAACAGGGTCTGGCCGCCAAGGTGGACCACCGGGCAGATCTATACTCTACCGGCGCGACGTATTTCTATCTTCTGACCGGCAGAAATCCGTTCGAAGGCAAGAGCGCCATAGAGGTCATACATAAGCACATCAGCGATCCTTTTCCCAACTTAATAGTTATCAACCCGGATATACCGTTGTGGATCTCGCGGTTCCTTGAAAAAATAATGCGCAAAAAACCGGAGGACAGATACCAGACCGCAGCCGAAGCTATAGAAGATATAAAACGGCTCATGACGGCTCAGAAGGACGGCACTGATATCTCGACCGAACGGAACATAGAAATACCCGAGATCGCGGCGCGCTTCGCCAAAGACGGAACTCCCGCCGCGGCGGGAGAAATGCCCCCGGCCCCGCTTATCTCCGATCGCATTATGCCCGCATCTTCCAAGCCTCTCCCGCCGGAACCCGCTCTTTCCCCGGCCAGACCGATCCTGGCGCCCCCCGGGAACCAAAAGCTCCAGATGCCCCGTTTGCATAATTCCATAAAGGCCGCCATACATTTTTCCATCACGTTCGCGGCGCTCGGCTGTTTCCTGCTGGCCGGCGCGAACGGCAAGCCCGGGGCGGACGTCGGCGCCTCCCTCTCTTCGCCGCTGGCCTTAAACCCCGTGAACGCCGCAATAACCCTGGCGGCGGGATTAGGGCTTATCATCTGGGCGATCGTATTAAAACCGCGCAAACTCACCGCCATGCACGCCTTTTTCATCCTGACCGCCGCGTTCGCGGCATACGCGGGCGGCATTTATGTGCCGGCGCCGGAAGCCCTTGACATGGTCGCGAAAGCTTTCTTTTGCTTCAGCGCCGCGCTGCAGAACATGATCTCGCCCTCCAATACCCTCATCTACGCCCTTTTCCTTTATCTCGCGGCGTCAAAATTCGCCTTTGTAGACAATTGGGGCGTAAAAACAGGCGCCACAGCCGCCTACGCCCTCTCGGTTTATCTGACATATTCGTACTTCAAAGGCGGGCTTGATATCGTTCCCGACAAGGCCTCCCTGCTGCTGGCCGGCGCCTGCGCGCTCGCGGGTTTTGGGGCCGCGCTCACCCAAAAGCAATTCTCCGTTTTTTTTAATCCGGCTTTATTCTTCCTGGCCGCCAACGCGCTGATCTCCTTTATGTTCGCCGCCCCGCAGATAGCCGTCATAAAGGAAACCATGATAAAACAGGAAACCATCCGCGCCGGCCTGCTTAATAAAGAGGCCCAGGCGAAATACCAGGCTGAGCTCATAGCCGCCAGGGACGCCATACCGGAATACGACCTGGAAGGCAGGCCCGTGGAGAAAAAGCCGCCGACGCCGCCGGAAAAGATCCAGCCGGCCGGGCCGGGCGCGTTCGACCAGGCCGCGCGGTCCGAATACTATAAATCTCTCGCGGCGAAACTTGCCGACAATCTGCTCAACACCGCCGGGCTGGTGTTCATCGCGCTTTTCCTGTGCCTGATGGCAAATATCTATTTCGTGGAAGAAGCGTTTTTTTCCGGCGAGAAGTATATCGAATTTATCGGTTATAACGCCCGGGACGGAGGTTTATAGTGAAGAAATTTATTTTCTCAAACATCCTATGGGGAGCGGCCCTGACCCTGGCCACGCTTTTCTTTTACTTCGCCGGCACGGGCCTGGAGCCGCTTGAACTGAAGTTTTATGATTTCCGTTCCCAGCTTAACGCCCGGACCGTCACGGAGAACGAGCTCGCGATCATAGAAATAAACGACGACAGCATTTCAAAAATAGGCCGCTGGCCCTGGCCGCGCTCCAAAATGGCGGAGATGCTGACCTGGCTTTCCACGGACAGCGCGAAGCCTTCCGTTATAGGCCTTAACATTCTTTTTTCGGAGCCCGAAACGAATAAGGACATCGAGGTCACGGAGCGGCTCCGCCTGAAATACCAGGAACTGGTGGCGGCAAAAAAGATAAAGGAAACCACGCAGGAATCCGAGTTTGAAAAGATACTTGCCGAAACGCGCCGCGACATGGATAACGACGCGAAACTTGCCGCCGCCATAAGCGGGATAGGGAATGTCGTGCTCCCGATGTTCTTCGCCACCGACGAACTGGCCTCAAAGCCCAGGCCGGAGCCCGACTGGCTGAAAAAATTCGCGGCTGACGTGGCGCAGGACCCCGCGGCCCTGGACCTGCTGCCGGAGGGCTCAGCCCTTACCCTCCCCCTGGAGATACTAGCCTACCCCGCAGCCGGCATCGGCCATGTGAACGTATTCAACGACACCGACGGAACGGTCAGAAAAGAATCTCCGTTCATCCCGTATAACCAGAGCTTCTATCCGTCTTTCGCCGCGGAAATAGCCCGCAATCACCTGGAGCTGCCGAGCGCGGAGTCGGTGATAACCCCGGGACGGTTCTTCAGGATCGGCAAGCGCCAGATCCCGCTTGACCCGGCCTCCTCGCTCCTTATCGCTTTCAACAAAAGCCACACTTCATTTAAATACTACTCTTTCTACGATGTCCTGAACGGCAAAGTGGTTCCGGAAGCCTTTAAGGATAAAATAGTGCTCATAGGCCTTACCGCGCAGGGCGTGGGCAGCCTTTATGTCACGCCTGTCGGGAAAAACCTGCCGGCCGTGGAATTCTCGGCCAATGTCATAGAAAACATCCTCCACAGCCATTTCATCACCAGGCCCGACTGGGCCGCGCAGACGGAGCTGGCCCTTATCGTATTTACGGGCCTGTTCATCACTTTCGTGCTGGCGCGGCTCAAAGCGGGGCTCGGCGCGGTATGCGCCGCCGTAATACTGGCCGCCCTTATAGGGTCCGGCATTTATCTTTTCGCCTCTAAGGGCCTGTGGGTTAAGATAATGTACCCGGTTTTCCTTATGGTGTCGGGATATATCTTTATAATATCCAAACGCTTTTTCACCACGGAAAAGAAAAAAGAGCTCATTGAAGGCTCCGCCATTGAGACCAACAAGATGCTCGGCCTGTCCTTCCAGGGACAGGGGATGCTGGACCTCGCTTTTGAAAAATTCAGGAACTGCCCCGTGGATGACGCCATGAAAGAGCTGCTTTACAACCTGGCCCTGGATTTTGAAAGAAAACGCCAGTTTAATAAAGCCGTCGCGGTCTACGGGCACATAGCCACTACGGACCCGAAATACAAGGACATCCAGGGCAAGATAGAAATGCTCACAAAAGCTTCCGACGGCGCGGTGTTCGGCGGGGCTATCGGCGGCGCCAAGGGCGGGGACGCGACCATGCTGGTGGCCGGCTCCTCCACCGTGCCGACGCTCGGCCGGTATGAGGTGACCAAGGAACTGGGCAAGGGCGCCATGGGCATCGTCTACCTGGGCCGGGATCCCAAGATCAACCGGACCGTGGCCATAAAGACCATGCGTTTTGAAGAAGGCCTCGAGGAAACGGCCATGAAGGAGCTGAAGGACCGCTTCTTCCGCGAGGCGCAGGCGGCCGGCAACCTGACCCACCCGAACATAGTCAAAATTTACGACGCGGGCGAGGAGCAGGATATTGCCTATATTGCCATGGAACTGCTGAAAGGCGACGACTTGAAGAAATGGACTCCCAAGAGCAATCTGCTGCCGGTTCCGAAGGTGCTCGAATATATGGCGATCTCGGCCGAGGCGCTGTCTTACGCCCATGAAAACGGCGTCATTCACCGCGACATCAAGCCGGCCAACATTATGCTGCTTGATAACGGGGCGCTGCGCGTGGCCGATTTCGGCATCGCCCGCATAACGGAATCCTCCAAAACCGCCACCGGCACGGTGCTGGGCACGCCGTATTACATGAGTCCCGAACAGATAGCGGGCAAGAAAGTGGACGGCCGCGCCGACCTGTTCGCCCTGGGCGTTACGATGTACGAACTGCTGACAGGAGAACGCCCCTGGAAAGGAGGGGAATCCGTAGGCACGCTTTTCTTCCAGATAACCAGCGACCCCTATCCGGACCCGCTTATTATCAGGGCTGACCTGCCGAAAGAGATACTGCCGGTGATAGATAAGGCCCTTAAGAAAAACCCGGATGAACGGTACCAGACCGGCGCCGAAATGGGGGCCGACATAAGGCGCATACTTGAAAAAAAACCGGGGCCCGGCGCGGAAACTCCGGCGGACAAGCCCGCGGCCGCACCGGCGGCGAAACCGGCGCAGCCCCCTCCGGCGCCAAAGCCCCGGCCCGCGCCGCTTGGCGCTCCGCCGCAGGCGCAGAACGCCAAACCGTCCCCGGCTCCGGCGCCGCAAGCCGCGCCCGCTCCTGCCCCGCATCCGCAACCTCAAACCAAAGCATCGGCCCCGGCTCCTCAAACCCTCAGCCCTTCCGCCACACCACACGGCGGATCCCCGCCAATACTACCCGGCGGGCACAGCGCCGGGCTGTTTTCCGCCACACTACCCGGCGGACCCGCCGGACTGTTTGGCGGGGGCGGAGGCGGGCAGCCCTCAAAAAAGACAGGTCCGGTTCCTCCCGGCACTCCGAAAACGCAACCGAAGGAAACCATCCAGCCTACGATCGCGCCGGCGCCCTTGGGCGCGCCGCCTTTAAGCGCGGAAGTCAACAAAATAGAACTGGAACCACAGACCGACATTCAAACCTCCGGTTCCCAGCCATCAGTTTCCATCCCTCATCCCTCATCCCTCATCCCTCATCCCTCAGTTGAACCTCCCGAACCGGCGCCGCTTATATCCCGGCCGGAAGTGATAATAAAAGACACTATACAACAGCCGATAACGGAAGCCCTGGCCCAGCCCCAGACGCCGATCCTGAAAGCCCCGGCCGCCCCCCCAGCCGCTGGGGGGGACGATAAAGCCGCGGCGGACCTGCCTGCCGGCCAGGCCCGCCTGCCCCCGCCAAACAATCCGGCGGGTCCGCCGAGCAGTATGGCGGAAAATGAACAAACCGGCGCCGCTCAACCGACCGGCGGGCAGGCAGGCAAGCCGAAAACCGCGCCGCCGCCGGATTTTGAAAAGACTCTGCCGCTTATCTATCCGGGAGAGGAGAAAAAATGAGATTCAAGATGGAAATATGCTTTCTTTCAGATACCGGCAAGATGCGCAAAAACAACGAGGACAACGCGCTGGGCGACGACGCTTTGGGACTGGCCCTGGTAGCCGACGGCATGGGGGGCCACAGTTCGGGAGAAGTAGCCAGCCGGCTCGCGGTCAAGGTCACCCGCGATAAATTTGATTCCATGCAGCACACCGGGCTTAAGCCCGGTTCCTATGACGAAAAATACAGCCTTGAGGCCAACCAGCTGGGCTTTGCGGTGCAGCTGGCCAACTCAATTATATATGAAGCGGGCAATTCGACCCCCGAAAACAAGGGAATGGGGACCACGTTAAGCGCGCTTTTGCTTAACAAAAACAAAGTCTCCCTGGCCCATATCGGCGATTCCCGGATATATCTTTTCAGAGACGGGGTCCTTGAGCAAATAACGGAAGACCACTCGCTTGTCATGGACCATGTGCGAAAGGGACTGCTGACCCTGGAGCAGGCGGAAAAGTCTCCTTTGCAAAACATCCTCACACGGGCTCTCGGCGCCCAGAAAGCGCCTGTCGTGGACCTGAGAGAGATCGAGGTATTTGAAAAAGACAGGTTTCTGCTTTGCACCGACGGACTTTTTAAAGCCGTGCCGGAAGCGAAAATAGCCGAAATAATGAAAGCGAACGACGACAGCGGAAAAGCCTGCGAAATACTGGTTTCGGAGGCGAACAGCAATGGCGGGCCGGATAATATCACCGTCGGGATAGCGGCCATAAAGAAAAAAAACCTGAAGGAAACCGTCAGCGATATGCTGAAAAAGTCATATGCCTAAATTACTGTTAAAATTTGAGGCAGCGGTCATAAAAGAAATAAACCTGGATAAACCCGTCCTGAACGTCGGCCGCAAGCCCGACAACGACATAGTGCTCGACAACCAGGCCGTGTCGGGCCGCCACTGCAAGATATATCAGGCCGGGGATACGTATTTCGTTGAGGACCTGAATTCCACCAACGGCACTTTTGTAAACGGCAAGAAGGTCCTCAAAGCGGGCCTCCACCACGGCGACTCCATAAGTATAATTAAATATTCCCTTATATTTACGGGCGACGACGCGCCGGCGAAGAAGAGCGCCGCACCCGCCGCGGCCGTACCGGCCGACAAACCCGCCGCACCCGCGCCTGCGCCCGCCGCGCCGCTGCCCGCGCCGCGGTCCCAGAAGGCCAGGGCCAAAGCCGGGCTTGAGGTGCTGGAGGGAAGCGCTGACGAAAAAACCGAGCATGAGCTGACGAACCTTTCCACCTACATAGGAAAATCCTCCCAGGCCAATGTCCAGTATAAAGGCTCCGGAATATTCAACATCGGCCCCGACATGGCCGTGGTCATAACCATGCGGCCGGAAGGCTACTATCTGATCCCCATAAAAGAGGGCTATGCCAAACATAACGGCAACATGCTCGACAAAAAGGCCCTGCTTGCCGACGACGACATTATAGAAGTGGGCGGCACAAAATTCAGGTTCTTCATAAAGAAATAGCCTGTCTTTCAAAGTTAGCAATCAAACCCCGCGACTGCTATTGACACCTAAAACATTTTTTGCTATTATTAGCAATTAGAAGGTTGAATTGCTAAAAATGGTTTTAGCCGTCTGAGGCACATCCGCCTAAGGCGGACACTTACGCAAGTATTGGAAAATCAAAAGGAGGACGTACAATATGGCAGAAACAGCAGCTAAAGTTAAAATACAGCCGCTTGGCGACCGGGTCATAGTAAAACCCCTGGAAGCCAAAGAAGTGAAAAAGGGCGGCATCATCATCCCCGACACCGCCAAGGAAAAACCGCAGGAAGGCGAAGTTATCGCGGTTGGCAAAGGCAAGGTCGCGGATGACGGCAAGCTCGTGCCCATGGAAGTCAAAACCGGGGACAAGGTCCTTTACGGCAAGTATTCCGGCACCGAGATAAAAATAAACGACGAGGAATACCTCATCATGAGGGAAGAGGACATCCTCGGTTTGGTGAAATAAATTCAAATACAGGAAAAGGAGACATCTTACAATGGCAAAACAGATAATCTATTCGGAAGAAGGCAGAATGCGCCTTAAAGCCGGCGTGGACAAAATGGTCAACGCCCTAAAAGTGACCCTCGGCCCCGAAGGGAGGACGGTCATCTTAAGCAAGAAATACGGCTCGCCCACCATCATAGACGACGGCGTGACCATAGCCAAGGAAATTGAGCTGGAAGACAACTTCGAGGACATGGGCGCCCAGCTGGCGCGAGAAGCCGCGTCAAAGACCAACGACATCGCCGGCGACGGCACCACCACCGCCGCGGTGCTCACCCAGGCCATCTTCACCGAAGGCCTGAAGAACGTCACCGCCGGCGCGAACGCCATACATCTCAAGAGAGGGCTGGACAAAGCCGTCGCGGCCCTGGTCGAAGAGCTCAAGAAAATGGCCAAACCGGTCAAGACCAAGGAAGAAAAAGCCCAGATAGCCACCATCTCGGCCAACGACCGCGTCATCGGCGATCTGATAGCCCAGGCCATGGAAAAAGTCGGCCACGAAGGCGTCATCACCGTTGAAGAGGGGAAATCCTCGGAAACGGAGCTTGACGTGGTGGAAGGCATGCAGTTCGACAGGGGCTACGTTTCGCCCTATTTCGTCACCGACCCCGAAAGGATGGAATGCGTGCTTGAAGACGCCCTGATACTGATCACCGACAAGAAGATCTCCGCGATGGCGGATCTCCTGCCGACGCTTGAAAAGATCGTGCAGACCGGCAAGCAGTTCCTGATCCTCGCGGAAGACCTTGAAGGCGAAGCGCTGGCGACCCTCGTCGTAAACAAACTGCGCGGGACCCTTAAAGGCTGCGCCGTAAAAGCCCCCGGTTTCGGCGACAGGCGCAAAGAGATGCTTGAAGACCTCGCCACCCTCACCGGCGGCGAGGTTATCAGCGAAGATCGCGGCATGAAGCTCGACAAGACCTCCATCGAACAGCTGGGCAAAGCCAAGCGCATAGTCATCGACAAGGAAAACACCACCATCGTGGACGGCGCCGGCGACAAGACCGAGATCAAGAAGCGCACCGTCCAGATCCGCAAGCAGATCGAAGACACGACCTCCGATTACGACAAGGAAAAGCTCGAAGAGCGCCTTGCCAAACTTTCCGGCGGAGTCGCAGTCATACGGGTCGGCGCGGCTACCGAGACCGAGATGAAGGCCAAAAAATCCAAAGTGGAAGACGCCAGGAACGCCACCAAGGCCGGCGTGCAGGAAGGCATTCTCGCCGGCGGCGGCGTGGCCCTGATCAGGGCCGCCAAAGTCCTGGACAAAGTCCACGGCGAGAACGAGGACGAGAAGACGGGCATTGCCATAATCAAGAAGGCCATCTACGCGCCGCTGCGGATCATTGCCGAGAACGCCGGCATGGACGGTTCCATTGTCATCGACAAGGTGAAGAATTCAAGCGCCGAGATCGGTTTTGACGCGGACAAGCTTGAGTACGTGGACCTCATCAAAGCCGGTATCGTGGATCCCTGCAAGGTGACCCGCACGGCCCTTGAGAACGCGGTTTCCATCGCGAGCACGCTTCTGACGACGGAAGCGCTGGTGGCGGACCTGCCCGAGAAGAAGGACAAGATGCCCGCCATGGGCGGCGGCGGAATGGGCGGCGGCGGAGACATGTACTAAACGGCGGCGTTTAGCGTATAGGGGCTGGCGTATAGAGAACAAACCCCTGACAAAAAACCCCCGGCCCCAAAGCCGGGGGTTTTTATTTATAAAAAAAAGATTACTACTCAGGTAGCCGCAGGCTTTAGCCTGCGTCCGCCTAAGGCGGACGGCTACCAGTCTACGGGGGACCTGAGCAGTCACAAAAAAAAGGGCTGGGCTGGATAATATATCTGGTCGGGGTCCTGCCGGAGAGGGCAAAGCCCTGTGCGCTCCGGGGACCGGGTTTCCGGGGAA
>JAHJSU010000084.1 GCA_018829985.1 Elusimicrobiota bacterium
AAAAGTTCGCTTATAGACTGGCCTATGTGATTGCGCTTTATCGCTTCCGAAAGCAGCGCGGCCACGGATATAATCCTTATTTTAGCACTTTTTGAGGCATCTACGGGAATGGTATCCGAGATAATAAGCTCTTCTATGGGCGACGCGTTGATCTTTTCGAAAGCGTCCAGGGAGAGCACCCCGTGCGTGCAAGATGCCACTATTCTGGCCGCGCCCTGCTCTTTTAAGGCGTGGGCCACCTGCGTCAGCGTTCCGGCCGTGTCCACCAGGTCGTCGAAGATAAAACAGACCATGTCTGTAACCGAGCCTATTATCTTGTATACCGTGGCTTCGTTCGGGCGGGGCCTTCTTTTGTCGATGATGACCAGCCCGGCGTTCAGCCGCTTGGCAAACGACCGCGAGCGCTCCACGCTGCCCACATCGGGCGAAACCACCACCATATTGGAGGTGTCCCAATCTTTGATGTGGTCCAGTATCACGGGGCGCGCGTAAAGGTGGTCCAGCGGAATATCAAAAAAACCCTGTATCTGCCCCGCGTGCAGGTCCAAAGTGATGACACGGTTCGCTCCCGCCGAAGTTATCAGGTTGGCCACCAGCTTGGCCGTTATGGCGACCCTGGGGGCCGATTTTCTGTCGGCCCGGGCGTAACCGTAATAAGGTATCACCGCCGTTATGCGGCCGGCCGAGGCTCGCCGGAGCGCGTCCAGCATCACCAGCAACTCCATCACGTTCTCGTTCACCGGCGGGCAGGTGGGCTGTATGACATAGCAGTCGTCGCCGCGCACGTTTTCCAGAATATGAACGTCTATCTCGCCGTCAGCGAAGCGCCCCACCTGCGCCTCACAGACCGGCACACCCAACTGACCACATATTTTTTTAGCCAGCTCCGGGTTGGCGCTGCCGCTGAAGATCTTTAAAGCGCCGGTTTTCCACGAATCGCTCATCATGTTTACCCCGTTGGAAACAGGCTGCGGCAAATACGCAACCACTTCCTGTTTCATCCTTGAACTTAGATTTAACGCATTAAAATCGTTTCGCCGGCCCGCAATTTTACCCCGTTAGAGAAGGCCGTCGGCTCTTGGCCATCTGCAACCGTTAGTATTTGTTCTCTAACGGGGTTTACCGCTTATGTGTTTCCAACGGGGCGGGCCTCTTTTTCAGCTTTTTAATTATCTGCCTCGCCCGGGCAAGCGCGAGGGTTCCGGGCGGCACATCTTCGGTGATGGTGGACCCGGCCGCTATCCGCGCCCCGGCCCCCACCTTCACGGGCGCCACCAGGTTGGTATTGGAGCCGATGAAGGCCCTTTTACCTATGATGGTCTTATGTTTGGCTGATCCGTTATAATTGCAGGTAATGGTGCCCGCGCCGACATTTACTCTTTCGCCCATTTCAGTGTCGCCGACATAGCTCAGGTGCGGCACTTTGGAGCCGCGGCCTATCCGGGACTTTTTTATCTCCGAAAAATTGCCCACTTTGCCGTCCGGGCCCACGTCGGAAGCGGGGCGCAGATGCGCGAAAGGCCCTATAACGGAGCCCTTCCGGACCCGGCTCAAAGTAAGGACGCTGAAAAACTTGATCTCGACGCCGTCTTCTATTTTACAGTCTTCCACCAGCCCGTAAGGGCCCAGTTTGCAGTTTTTGCCTATGACCGTGGCCCCTCTAATATGCATGCCCGGGGCGACGACGGTGTCGCGGCCTATTTTTACGCCTTCTTCTATATAGGTGTTTTCCGGGTCCGCTATGGTGACCCCGCCCGCCATTAATTTTTCAAGAACTCTTTTGTTAAGCATTTTATAGGCTCCAGCCAGGTCTTTCCTTGAATTGATGCCGGTTATCTCGGTTTCGTCGGAGGTTTTGAACGCCAGGACCTGCCCGCCCGCTTTAAGGATATTTTCCACGGAATCGGTCAGATAATATTCTTTCTTGGAGCCCTTTCTCTTCAGGCGCTTTATGGCCGCCAGCAGGGCCCGGGTGCTGAAGAAATAGGCGCCGGAATTCACTTCTTTTATCGCCAGTTCCGCCGGGGACGCGTCCGGGGCCTCGATTATCGCCTCAACCCCCCCAAGCTTGGGGGGGTCCCGCTTAATTCTACCATAACCGCCCGGTTCGGCCAGGTCCGCGGTCAATACTGCGCAGTCCGGCCTGTTCTTCAGGTAGAACGCGCGCATTTTTATGAGCGTTTCAGTCCTGAAAAGCGGGGCGTCGCCGCAAAGCACGAGCGTGTGCCTGAATTTTTTTATTTCGGGCGCGGCTTCCTGCACCGCCCTGCCGCTGCCCTTAAGCAGTTTCTGCGTGACAAAAACGATTTCAGCTTTGCCCCGCACCTTGGCCCGGTTCCCGAAAAAGTGCGGGGCTTTGACCGGATATTTTTCCAGGAACCCGCCCAGCGCTTCTTTGACCATTTTCGCTTTATGGCCGACGACAATGACTATTTTTGAAGGGTTTAAATGGGCGATTTTTTTTATGACCCGCGTCAAAAGCGGCATATCGCCCAGCATATGCAAAACCTTAGGCAGATCGGATTTCATCCTGGTGCCGAGTCCGGCGGCCAGTATAAGAACTCCGAGTTCGTTTTTTTGGGGCATAGGCGCAAAGCGCGGCCGATGAAACCTGCAACTGCCTCTCATTAAATTTTACAAAATTGGCTAAACCAAAGGGAGGAATAAAATACCCCAACAGCCCGCCATCCCGGCGAAAGCCGGGATCCAGAGTTCGCGCTTCGCCGGTTAAACAATTGGCGGGGTCTAGTCGGCGGCCTGCCACGCAAAACCAGGGTCGGGCACACCGTGCCCGACCGTCTAGCCTGGGAGGGGGAGGATAAGGGCGGCCGTGAGGCCCGGCTTTAGAGCGAAGCATAATTATGCTTCGCGTCCGGGCCGCAAGGACGGAGGCGGTTTCCTGCGCAGCGAAACCGCCGAGTCGGGGTCGCGGAAAACCGCTATGCGGTTTATCCGTGACATGGCCGGCCCGGCCTCCGCGAGGCCGACCCCGGCGGCAGGCCCCGCGCCGACCTCTAAGCCGCGAGCAACCTTTTACGTATCAGGGCTGGTTTCTGTTTTCGGGTAAGGTTTTTTATGCGGGCTTCCGGGAGGGCATGACGGGACGTTTCTTACTTTTACCTTATATCTCCAGCAGAACTTTAAGCTTGTTTATAACCTCCGTTACAGTCGCTTCCGAGAGCCGGCAGCAGAACCGGGCGTTCCTGGCGTGCCAATCGAGGCTCCCGATCTGATCCGACAGGACAACGCCGGAAGCCTTTGCCCCGGGAGGAACCGGGACTTCGAAAGGATAACTCTTGATCCGCGTCGTTATCGGGCAGAAAATTCCCAGGCCTACTTTCCGGTTATAGGCTTCGGGCGACAAGGTTAAGGCGGGTCTGTGGCCGGCCTGCTCATGACCGGCCTGTGGGGCGAATGACAGCCAGACCACGTCTCCGCGCCTGGGGCAGTAAGAGCGGGGCATTACAGGCTTTCCCGGCCGGCGGCGCCGCCCCAATCCTGCTCGGGATGACGATTGGCCTTTGTGACCCCTTTGAGCATTTTGGAGAGCGAGAATCTGATCAGCTCTTTTTTTTCGGCGCGGGTGAGGTTTTTTATGCGGGCTTCCAGTTTGGAGGCGGCGGAGCGGTCTTTTCGTTTCGCGGACCAGGCCAGCCGGACCGGGCGGAAAGAACGGGTAAATTTTCCGCCTTTTCCGGCGTTATGGGCGGCTATACGCTCCTTAAGTTTATTGGTAATCCCGGTATACAAAGCGCCGTTCGCGCAGTGGAGGATATATACAGACCAGGAGCGGGATTTCGGTGATTTTTTATGCGCCATTAAAAAATAAACCTGACAATGTGTTCTTGCTAACGGCATTCCTCATAAGTGTACCAAAAGGATACGCTTGTGAGGAACCGCTTCTCAATTCAATTATAGCGTCGGAAACATTCGCGCCTCTCAACAGCACGGCCCTGCCTTTGTTTTATCAACAGGACGTCCCCAGCGTTTGCGCGGCTTCTCTCACACGTGAGACGGCCGCCGCTTTATGCAGGACGATCTCATGTTCGGAAAGGCGCAGCACCGTCCAGCCCAGGTCCACGAGCCGGGCGTCTCTTTGGGCGTCCTTTTTCCTCGCCGCCGGTCCGCAATGGCACTTATGCCCGTCGCACTCTATATCCAGCTTTCCGTAACGGCAGAAAACGGCGAAATCCAGCCTGTAGCGGCATCTCCCTTCCTCAATTACCGCGTATTCCGGAGAAAAATCCAGCCCCGCCTTTTTGAGCCGTTTGCCGATAATTTTTTCCAGCGGAGGAACGCCGAAAAGCCCGTGAATATCGCGGGCGGATTTCAGTCTGCCCATTGTCGTGTAGCCGAAACAGACCCTTTCGCGGCCCATATTGACTATCGGTTTTTTAAGCCGGCGCGGCGCCCAAACGCCGTATCTGAGATACCGGTTTTTTGCATGGGGGTGCAACGGCTCGTCCGGCAGAAGCTCCGGCCGTTCGGCGGTTTCGCGGCTCCTGACCGCGGCATAATAGCGTATTTTGCCGGAATCGTTCCCAAAAGAGGCGGGCTGGTAAAAAGCGATATGCGTAAACCCCCGTTTCGGAGCATGGGCATCCGGAATACGGTACCACCTTTCCCGCAGGAGAAGATCAAGGTCTCTCGGCGTTTTTATGACCGCAATCAGAACCGGCTTTTTTTTCATGCGCCGCCTCTCTAATATCGTAACAGAAGACCGCGACAACGTCATGTCGCGGTCTTTTAAGCGCCGGAAGTATTTCCCATACTCCAAAACTGTCAGGAATTTCAAAAGCCGCCGGGTGGGCGGCTTATCAAGTCAGGGCTCCCGGGCATGGATTCGAACCATGAACGACGCCTCCAAAGGGCGTTGTGTTACCATTACACCACCCGGGAATACTAGTCCGAAAATCGCGACGGCATTTTCGGAAGGCTAAAGGATAAAGGCTAAAGGATGAAGGAAAAAACACGGCGAATCAAAAAGGTTTTTCCTACCTTTAGCCTTTATCCCTAATCCTTTATCCTTCCCGAAAAATTCGCCCGCTATTTCAGCGGGCGCCCGCCGTACTGGCGGGCGAATTTTTCGGATTAGTCCCCGTCCGGCTTCGAAGAGGCGGCGGCGGGTACGCCGCCCTTCGCCAGCTCTTCGTTATAAACCTTGAGTATCGCTTCCTCAAGCTTATGTCTGAACTCGTTCGTGATAGGATGGGCGATGTCTTTATAGGACCCGTCCTTTATCTTTCTGGAAGGCATGCACACGATAAGCCCGTGGTTGCCGTTGACCACCTTCATGTTATGCACCACGAAAACGCCGTCGAAAGTCACCGTGGCGAACGCTTTCAGCCTGTCCTCATTCCTCAGGTGTATCCTGACCTCGGTTATTTCCATTATTTCCCCCTGTCGTTTGCAACAGCCCCCCAATAAGGAGCCAAGCACGCTCCGATATTAGAATTTTAGCAAAAAATTCAGTAAAAATATCTTCCGGCCAGGCTTTTTTACGCTTTTTGAGATCCTGGAGGCGGCGGCCCTGCCCGGGGCCAGGGCGAACACCGATGCGCCGGAACCGGACATCAGAACCGCCGCCGCGCCGGCTTTTATAAGGTCCGCTTTAGCTTCTCTCACGGCTTTATAAGCCGGCAGGTCTGCTTCGCTTAACAATAGCTTCGCAGGACCACGTCCCTTCGAAGCTCCGGGCGAAAGCGCCGGAGCGAAGGAGGACAGGACCGGCTCTTCAAGGCGGTTGAACAGCAGTTCCCCCCAGATGCCCGGAGGCGAACCGGACTCAAGAGCCTTTATGAGCGTTTTAAATTTTTTAAGGTTCGCGGCCTTTTCGCCGGACGGGACCGGCCGCAGGGCGCGGTAAACAGGGCCGGTATAAACCGGCGTGCCGGGATAGACTAAAACTATAAAGGGCGGACGGCCGCTAAACCTGACCGGTTTTAAGATCTCGCCGCGCCCCGTTCCCGCGGCAAAAGCCGCGTCGGAGAGGAAAAAAGGCGCGTCGGAACCCAGACCCGCCGCCAAGTCATGCAGCTTTTTAAAGTTCCGCCCGATATTTAAGCCGTAAAGCAGGCTCAGGGCCTTTAAAACAGCGGCCGCGTCGGATGAGCCGCCGCCAAGGCCGGCCCCCACAGGTATGCGCTTAACCAGTTCTATTTCAACAGCCGGCTTTACGGGGAAAGCTTCAAAGAACTTTCGCGCCGCCTTATAGACGATGTTGTCTTCGGCCCTGGAAAGAGCGAGGTTGGCCTTATTTATCACTTTCAGGCTTATATCCGTGCGCCGGACTTTTTTCAGGGCAAGCGAGTCGAACAGTGAGATCTTCGCGAACAGCGTGGCCAGGTTATGATAACCGTCCCTCCTTTTTCCGGTCACCTCAAGAAAAAGGTTTATCTTCGCCGGGGCATTGATTTTGAGTGAACGCATATAATAGCAGACAGAATACAGTAGACAGTAACCAGGGATTAACGAATTTTCGTAACTACTCAGCCACTAAGACACCAAGGCACAAAGAAAGTTTATGGATCAAACGGTTTGTTGTCTGATTTCCTTCGTGTCTTTGTGACTTTGTGGCTGAGTAGTAACAATAAAACTGCTAATAGGGTTATTTCCATAA
>JAHJSU010000085.1 GCA_018829985.1 Elusimicrobiota bacterium
CGATTCCATGCGCTTCATCAGTTTTTCGGCCCGGATCAGCGCCGAGGAGCGCATCGGCTCAAAGACAAGCGGCCGGGCGCCTGGAACGGATAAGGTTATTTTATAAGGCTGCCCCAGTTTCCGCGTGATCATGTCAAAAGCGATGAGCTCGGCAAAATCCTCGGCCCAGCTCTTTGAGCCGTAAAGGGAGACGAACGGGCTCCGCATCAGCCCGCTATAAAGTTCCGGCGCCTCGGCGAAAGCGAGCTTCGGGCCGCCGCCGAGGCCGTAAAAAGTTATTTTATTCCTCAGACTGTAGTTATTTCCCGGCTTCGGGAGCGAATAATCCCGCCATACTCCGGTGAAAATATCTCCGGGCTGCCGGCCGGGAGGACGATAGCGTTCGGGAAAATCGGGTTCCGCGAACAGCGTCACCCCTTCAATATAATCCACCGCGTGGGAAGCTTCGTGGAACAGCGCGTAGGCGAGCCCCTTGTATTTTTTCCCCGCGTTGACCGAAACCCGGCCGCCGGAAACCGGCAGAAAACAGCTTTTTTCCCTTTCGGTCAGCGTGGTGGAAAGGTCGTTCTTAAGCGCGTCCGGGTTCAGGACCATGTGGAAATACAGCCTGCCCCTGGCGTCCACCACCCAGCTGGTCAGCCCGTTGCCGGCGAACCCGCGCACAAAATACAAGCCGACGCATTTTTCCCTGAACACCCGCTCAAATACCGGCGGCAGGAACCGTAAATACTTGGCCACAAGCGCCTTCTCCGCCTGTGAGGGTTCATAGGCGGCGTAATCTTTGCGTTCGTCCATCAGCCTGTACAGCTCAAGCAGCCTGTCCGGCATTTTTCCTATTCTCTCTTCGAATTCCGACGAGGGAGAATAATTATACAGCTCTATCAGCGCCATCTCCGGGACATCGGACCGGCTGACGACAGGCGCGCCCTTTTTCTTGCAGGAAACGGCGCCGGCCAAAGCAAGGATCAGAATGAAAGGAATTAGTTTGAGAATGTTTTTCATCATATCAGAGGAATATTGTAACTCAGGTTCACGGTTCACGGTATCTTTTTCTGTTCAACCTTTGAACCGCTGAACGGTGAACCTGAGTTAACTTTATTTCCCGGCTTTCTTCTTCGGCTTTGATTTCAGCTGCAGCAGCTTTTTTTTGATTTGTCTTTTAACCGCTTTACTGGTCGTGAGTTTTAAAGCCTTTTCATAATTTTCCACGGCCGACGGGAGATCTCCGTCCTTTTCATAGCAATAAGCCGCGCCGCGGTAAGCGTTCACCGCATTTTTATCGGAAAGTTCCTGTTTCTCCGCCTGGTAAGCTGCGGTAACATAAAATGTCTGCGCTCCGGAAATATCATTTTCTTTCAAAGCCAGCCACCCAAGCCGCTCATATACGTATACTTTGCGGCTGTCGGCTCCGGACAAAGGCATCAGAGCTTTATTATATTCCTTTGCCGCGCCCGTGTAATTTTTTTTCGCGATATACTTCTTCGCCCGCGCCACACAGTCTTTATATACGGGAAGCGGTTTCCTTGCGCCGGGAGAATCGCTGTCGGAACCATCATCCTGTGAACGCTGTCCGCCGCGCCCTCCTCCTCCCCCGCGCCCTCCTCCGCCGCCGGGACCGCCCTCTTCATCCTCTCCGCCCGGCGGTTCGCCCCTTTCGCCGGGACCTCCCCGTTCACCGCGCCCCCCTTCGCCGCCGGGACCGCCCTCTTCATCTTCTCCGCCCGGCGGTTCGCCCCTTTCGCCGGGACCTCCCCGTTCACCGCGCCCCCCGCCGCCGCGGCCGCCGCCCCGGCCGCCGCCGCGGCCGCCCCGTTCACCGGGTTTTCCCTGTTCGCCTTCGCCCATTTCGCCGGGCTCGTCCGGTTCGCTGGGTTCATCCGGTTCGCCCATCTCGCCTGATTCGTCCGTTTCGCCGGGCTCGCTCGGCTCCATTTGTTCGCCCTGTCCCCGCCCTCCCCCGCCGCCTCCGCCACGGGCGAACAACAGAACGGAACCACCCACTAAACAAGCGGATACTAACCCTGCAATAATTAATATTATTTTTTTCATAGATTCTCTGTATTCTACAAGATTTACCCCGCACTTTGGCCCTTTTTGGAAAAAGTGCGGGGTTTACAAACTTAAAAAAATCATTCCTGCTTCCCCAGCCTGAGCGTCATGCGGCAGGCGGCGCAATCGAACTCAAGCCGGAAAAGCCGGCCTTCCTCGTCTTCCAGATAGAGCGGCCCCGGCTTTTCCCCGGCGCGCGTTTTAGGGCACATCCCGAGCCTGTGCCTGATGCAGAATTTTAAAGTCATAAGGGCCCGCCCCGTCAGCTTCAGGCCCGATTCCGCGGCCGGCGCCGTTTTCACCACGCCGTGGCGCTTATAGAACTCCAAAGCTTTTGAATTGAGGATATTTGCGGTGAAATCCAGTTCTTTCTCCGGGCAGCGGACCTTGTTTTTCTCTATTGTTTTCTCTTCCCTCTTATACCCGGCGGCCAGCGCGGATCCGAGCTTGTCCAAAACCTTGCGCCGCAGTTCGTTCAGTGCGCCGACGGGAATGAAATACGGGGCGGAGAGTTTCACCTCAAGACCCAGCAGATAAAAACCGGTCTCGCCTACTTTTGAGAGCTGTTTCTTTATGGTTTCCAAAGCCTGTTCGGTTTTGACCGCCCTGGTTTTGCCGGGCCGGCACGAGGCTTCGGCCGTTATGCCGCTCTCGGACGCGGCTTTCAGCGCGAACCCCTCCGGCGTTTCCGTAAATTCAAACCGGACGCCGAGCTTTCGCTCCGGCGCGGCGCGCTCCAGCGCGCGCAGGAATTCCCTGTCAAGGTTCCGGTAAATGACCGTGCCTTCCGCCATCCCCCGCGCGCTGTCCGCTAACACGCGTCCTTCGGCGGATACCGTCACCAGGGATCCGGCCAGGGCCCCGCGTGGGTCAAAAAAAGCTATGCCGTCGCCGTTATTCAGGCGGGCGTTCCCGGCCAGCACGAACGACTTGTTGTTCGCTTTAACGGCCCTGCCGACGCGCTCGCCCAGGAACTTGGGCGTGTCCGGCGACGCGACGTCGGGCGAGCGGCCGTTAAAGAAATACTCGGTATAGCCCCGGTTAAAGGTCTTGTTCAGGTCCGGCGTGAAGGAAATGAACGACCGGCCGGCTGAACTCCGCGCCAGGCCCTTCGCCCGCAGGCCGGCGTCCAGCTCTTTCCTGTACCAGGAAACGACGTTCCGCACATAATCCCGGTCCTTGAGGCGGCCCTCAATCTTTAGGGAGGTAACGCCGGCGTCCAGCAGGGCGCCCAGACGCTTTGAAAGGTTCAGGTCCTTAAGCGAAAGCAGGTGTTTGTCCTGGACCAGGACGTTGTCCGCCGCGTCTTTAAGCGTGTATAGTTTGCGGCAGGGCTGGGCGCAGACGCCGCGGTTGCCGCTGCGGCCGCCGAGAGCCAGGCTCAGGTAGCACTGGCCGGAGTAGGACGCGCATAAAGCCCCGTGCACGAAGCACTCAAGTTCCACCGAGGTTTTGGCCCTTATCTTTTTTATTTCCTCTATGGACAGCTCGCGCGCGAGTATCACGCGCTTGAAACCCGCCTTTTCAAGGAACAGGACTTTTTCGGGCGTGGTGTTATGGGTCTGCGTGCTGGCTATCAGCGGCACGGGCGGCAGATCCAGCTC
>JAHJSU010000086.1 GCA_018829985.1 Elusimicrobiota bacterium
TGTTTGAAAATTTTTCCCAGATAATCGCTTTCTTCTCCAAACCCTTCGACACGGAAGAGCTGGTTGAAACGATAAAAACCGCGCTCGCAAAAAAAGAATAGCGCCAACCCGAAAATTGCAGTTATTATCACTCCTCATTGAAAAACGCAAGGTACGGAAAAGTGCAAGGCTATGCCAGTGCCGTATCAAGGGCTATGCCCATTAGACGGCCAATTTTTGGGTTAAAACCTGGTCCAGAGCTTCTTGGACAGTTCCCTATAGCGTCATACCTGCCTGCCGGCAGGCAGGTAAGTCTGCCCGCGGGTCCGCCCGCCAGTTCGGCGGGCGCCCGCTGAAATAGCGGGCGCAGTCTTCGTTCGGCGCCTGCCTGCCCTGCCTACCGGCAGGCAGGCGGTAGGCAGGGGCCGCAGGTGTGTTCGTATACCGGCGCTTTGGGAGCCGGTTTTAATGCAGGAAACCCGGCAGGCCCAGGTGGGTTAAGAGTCGTACAAGTTCTTTGTCATTGAGAATAACAGCTACCGGCTTCATTTCCAGATGACAGTTGGGGCAGATAAGCGGAAAGACCTCGAAAATCCGCGCCAGGCAGGCGGCCCAGGACCGGGCTGCCAGCGCGAAAAAATCCATTTTCGATTTTCCCGGCAGGGCGAGGGCCCTTGACAATACCCTGTATTTTGTGTATACTATATTGTATATACATAAATGATATACATAAATTCAACTTCGAGGATGAGAACGTCAGGCGCTATATTTACACATACGCTGGACGCGCATACAGGTTCAGTTAATCACACAAGGAGAACAAACAGAATAAAAAAAGCATTGTTTGCGCTGCCATTGGCAGCACTTATACTCGCGGCCGCCTGCAAAAAACAGGAAGCCGCCACAACTGAACAGCCCGCCACCGGGCGGATTGTCGGCACTGCGGCCGAAGCGGCCCCCGCCACTATCGCTACCCCGACCCCCGCGCCTCAGTCAGCAGCTGCCACTGCACAAAATGACCGGTTGCTTGTTATGAAAGACTGGCTGATAAATATACCTGCCGCGGATGCGCTCCAGTTCCTGGGCGGTTTGGTGTTTTTGGACGGCGAAGTGGCCTCAATATATACCGCGCCGCTGAAACGGACATTATCCAAAGAAAGAATGGATAAAATACTGGCAGGGTTTGATTCCGTGACCGGCGTCCCAAAAACGGCTTCTCCTAAAAAGCAGAAATCGTTCTCCCCGCTTATTACAATGTCCGAGCTTCTTAAGGATATCCCCGCTGATGTCAGAACGGAGTTTCTGGAAAAGATGGTGCTTAAAAACGGCGCGATCGTTTCCATGTATACAGGGGGGTTAAAGAAAGTTATCCCCGGGCCCAAGGTGGTTAAAATACTTAATTCTCTGGAACCGGTAAAGAGCGAATTGCAGAAAACTTTCCCGAAAACTCTCTGTGGCGACGGCGAGTGCTATGAGGCTATTTGCAGCGGTGAGGCGGGGCACCGGTATTGCATAGATCAAAAGGATTACAAATGCACCCTTAAGTGCTACAGTCTGGAGTAATTGCGGATAATAGTTACTCCGGAGGCATGAGCAAGGCCTCCGGAGTAAAATCAGAGCGGCTATTTATGAAGCTGAAACAATCCTTCAGTCTTTTTAGCGTATTGGTGACGCTTCCTTTTCTGTCCGGATGCGCCGGGCCGGATGCCGGGGTTTTAAAGCGCGCAGATGAAATAAACAAGACTGCTTCGAAACCTGGCTATAGCCTGGCTGTAATAGCCGGCCTGGCTGAAAGGATTAAACATAAGGATTTCTCTGCGGAGAAAGTTAAACAATATTCGGATGCGGAACTGACACGGCTATATGAGGCTTTATCCAGTATTACATTCTTTTTTCCGGAGTATGACAGCCATGTCGCGATGCAGGAAAAAACTTTTCAGGAGAAGGTTGCCAGGCATATACACAATGAGCGTGATACAAAGGACATGTATAAAACCTATCTCGGAGCCCGGATGTTCGGGAAGGCAAGGGAAATAAAAAAAAGGTTTCCGGGCATTAAACTTTTCTCCATGCCTAAAAATATAATCTCCAATAATCCGGCCGGGGCAGCTCCTTGGCGTGTTTACAATGTGCTGGATGAGGGAAAAACAATAGAACTTAAGGCGCTGCCGCTGGATAGAGGGGCAAGGGTTGTTATGGTTATGCTTCCCGGGTGTGCCATGGGCGAAACCGCGATGGAAGAGATAATGGCGGCTCCTGATTTGGCGCCCGCTTTTCGAAAATACGGCACAGTAATAACCAACAGGTTCAATGCTGAAAGTGTTGCGCTATGGAAAAACCACTTTAATTTCCCGGAAGTCTATCTAGCATATAAGGCAAGCGACTTCCACGGCTTTGATTTCCACAGCTCTCCGCATTTTTACTTTTTAAGAGACGGAAAAATAGTATCTCAACTTGAAGGATGGGGCGGGGCAAACCGCAAGGAAGAAAACAGAAGTAATCTGTTAAAAGGCTTTCAGGGGATTTCTGTTTCAACACAATGATACATTCTGCCCGGCAGAAGCGCGGCCGGCCGCTATTTGTTTATTGTAGGTAACTACTCAGGTTCTCCGTATTTTTCACGTATTTTTTGTAGTGGCAAAGCTTGCTTTGCCTTTTTGGGCAGAGTAAACTCTGCCACTACGACGACAGACCTGAGTAGTTACTATTGTAGAGGAAAATAAAATGACCACTAAAAAACTTCCCGGCTTTAAAAATGAAGAGGAGTTTGCCAAGTTCGTTGAGACCCATGACATGGGTCCCTACCTCAAAGGAATGAAGGCTTTGGATGAAGTTTTGATTTTGGCGCCGACACTCGCAGAAAGAATCAGGGAACGTTCCAGGAAGCGCCTGATCTCCCTTAGGCTGCCCAATTGGCAAATTGAAGGCGCCAAGGAAATAGCCAGGAAAAAGAAACAACATTATCAGACTCTTATTCAGATATGGATAGGAGAAGGGCTGAGGGCTGAAATGCGCAGTATTCGCCCAGCCCATCATTGATGCGGAAATCTGTAGGAAACATAAGGCAGACTCTCGTGAGCTATCCCACGCACTTGAAGCTTCTGAACGTAAAAAAAATTTGCAAAAAGTACGTTCCTGCTGCTATAATACCAAAGTGGCGGTGTTTTTGTGAAATTTAAAAAAGTTCATCCACCCTGGCGGTTTTCAGGGTGCGGTGAGTGTGCGGAGAGTTGCTTGTCAGCAGTCGTCAGCCGGGGCGGGTTCTATAACACGGAAGAGCTGGTTGAAACGATAAAAACCGCGCTCGCAAAAAAAGAATAGCGCCAACCCGAAAATTGCAGTTATTATCACTCCTCATTGAGAAACGCAAGGTACGGAAAAGTGCAAGGCTATGCCAGTGCCGTATCAA
>JAHJSU010000087.1 GCA_018829985.1 Elusimicrobiota bacterium
AAATAAAGCCTGAGGCGCTGCGGGAAATAAAGCCTGAGGCGCTGCGGGAAATAAAGCCTGAGGCGCTGCGGGAAATAAAGCCTGAGGCGCTGCGGGAAATAAAGCCTGAGGCGCGGCAGGAAATAAAGCCTGAAGCGCGGCAGGAAATAAAGCCGGAGCAGGCCGCGGTCCAGGGAACAAAGCAGGAAATAAAAAAGGCGCCCGAAAGCAAGCCCTTGAAAAGCATAAGACCAAGCCATGCGGTCGGGCTTGAGAGAACGCTGGATTCCGATTCGGCCGGGGAAAAGGACGAAAGGAAGCTTACTAGCCGGAAACTCATGAGTCTGGGCCATTCGCAGCTGCAGAGTTTCGGACCTGATGATTTTAAAGCGGAAGAGACCCATGGCGGGGAATCCCCCAGCCAGCCCGCTTATCCGGCGCCCGCGCCCCAGGAATCGCTTGAGCCTTTGCCGCAACAGGCTTCCGGCATAGTTTATGATTTTACCGTTGTAACCAAGGCCGCCCCGGAAAGCGAAAAAGTACAGTTTAAAATAGAGACCAAAGCCGAATCCGCTCCGGTTCCCGCTTCACAGGCTCCGGTTCCCGGCCCTCATCCCTTCCGCCAAACAACCGGCGGACAGGCATCCCTCAGCCCTCAGCCTTCCCCTGCCGCTCCAGCCCAGGCGCCCGCTTTTCAGCAGACGCTGCGCAAGCCGGGCGAAGCGCCCGCCTCGCCTTTTCTCCAGACCCAGCCGGCATGGCTGGGGGGGCAATCCGCCCCCGGTCCGCGGCCGGCCCCGGCTGGGGCGCCTCAACCCTCCCGCCAAACAACCGGCGGACAGGCAGTCCCCAGTCCTTCCGCCGGAGACGGACCCGCCAAGGTGTCAGGCGGGCAGCCTTCAGCCTTAAGTCCCAGCCCTGAGGCCCAGGAAGCGCCGGCAGGCGCCGGGAAAAGTGTTCCGCTGGCCGATAAGACCGAGCGGATACCGGTGCCGTCGCAAAAACAGAAAGAGGAAGCAAAAAAACCGCCGCCGGACGTCAAAAAAAGCCGCAGCAAAATGGTTTTCCTGGTCACACTGGGGGTATTCGGTTCGATAGCCGCCGGCGGACTCGGATATTTCTTCCTTGGCGAAGGAGGTCTGTCCGAATTTTCCATGCTTAATTTTTCCGGCGCGAAAAAATCGAAACAAGCCTCTTTCTCCACCCAGGTCGACCCTAAAGGCGAAACAGCCGCGGAACCGGAAACCAACGCTTCCGGGGTCTCCCCGGCCAAGCCCGCTCCCGACAACGCCGCTGTCCCGGCCGCTCCCAAGCCGGCCGTTGAATCCGCCTCGAACGAAAACACAAGAAAAGCGCTTGAGACGGTAAAAAATTACAAGCTTTCAGGAGGCCGCGGCACCGTATCCAACTGGTTCGCCAACTCCTTCCTCTCAAATTCCGCGCGGGGCTTGAACGAAGAGTGGTCTGCCACCGTCCTGCACGGCGATATTTTTGTGGTGCAGTACCGCTTGCTCAAACCAAAACAGGACCCGCTCATATACCAGTTTGAGGTGGATGTGGCTAAAGCTGTTATTGTGCGCGGCATCAATAATAATGCCATAGAACTGCTTGATTTCTCTTCAAAGGCCACGGCCCGGGCGGATACGGTCCGCAAGCCCAGGTCCGCGCCGAAGCGCCAGCCCAAAACCCGCTCTCAACTCCCGCTTCCCGACGCTCCCCGGACCAGACAGGCCATCCATGAAGAGCCCAGCGGTTTTGAAAATCCCAGCCCGGAGGAAAACGAAAAAGTAAGGTATATAATGGCCCAGGAATCCGATGAAGAATTGTTTTAATAAAACTCTTCTTAAAATCTGCCGTCAAGCCCTAATCCTATTGTAACTACTTCTACAGCCGCACGTTGCTTCTGTAGTGGCAAAGCTTGCTTTGCCTTTTACGCAGAGCAAGCTCTGCAACTACGCAGATACGTGAAAGAGACATGGGTTCACCGAATATTACCTCGTAAAGTGCGGCTGTAGAACTACTCAGCAGCGAGAAAACCAGAGCAAGATAACCACGGAGACACAGAGGACACAGAGAAAAAACTCCGTGGAACTCCGTGAGCTCTGTGCCTCTGTGGTGATAGAATCCTATACCCTGTCCTAAAACCTGCCGGTGGATAGAGGACGCTTAATAGTGCTAAAATAGAGAGGTTAGATGGGGTAGAGTGTGAAAGAAAGGGTGTAGGATAAGGAGTTTCTTATGCCTATACCCTATTCCCTAACCCCTATACCCTGACCCCTTTCTATTATGGCCGGCGAAAAAGGAATCTCGATAAATATTTCAAAAAGACTGGGCGAGATGCTCGTCGCTTCCGGGCTTATCACCGCCCAGCAGCTGGGCGAAGTTCTCGATCTGCAGAAGACAAGCGGCGTCAAGCTCGGCCATCTGCTTATACATAAAAAATACATTGATGAAAAAAAACTGCTCGGGTTCCTGAGCAAGCAGTTCGGCATAGAATTTGTGGACCTCTCGGCCAAAGAAGTAAAGGACGACGTGGTCAGGATCATCCCCGAGAATATCGCCCGGCGCTACAATCTCATAGCGGTGGAAAAGACGGATAATAAGCTTAAAGTAGCCATGGAGGACCCGCTGAACATCGTGGTCCTGGACGACCTGAAGATGATGACCGGCTACGACGTGAAAGCCGTGTTCGGCGCCGAGAACGATATCATTTCAGCCATAGACAAATATTACGGGGTCAAATCCTCCAGAGAGGCGCTGGACGATATCCTTAAAATGACCGCCAACGGCACTACCGAGGTCGCGGTGGTCGCGGAGGACGGGTCGCGGGGCGGCGGGGAGGACCTCCGTTCGCTTGAGGAAAAGGGCGAGGCGGCGCCCATAATACAAATGGTCAATTTGACGATCTCCTCCGCGATCAAGGCGCACGCTTCCGATATCCATATAGAGCCCACCTACAAAGACACCAAAGTCCGTTTCAGGATAGACGGCGTTCTGCACGTCCAGCCCTCGCCGCCCAAAAAATTCCATAATGCCATAATCAGCCGCATCAAGATCATGTCGGGGCTTGACATCTCCGAGCGCCGGCTGCCGCAGGACGGCCGCAGCAAGCTCAAGATGGAAGACCATGAAATAGACCTCCGCGTTTCAATACTCCCGTGCGGCCCCGGCGAAAAAGCGGTCATGCGGATACTCGATTCTTCGGGCTTGAAGCTCCGGCTTGACGACCTGGGCTTTGAGCCCGGGAACCTGGCCATCTTCTCCAAATGCCTTAAAGCGCCGTACGGCATAATCCTTATAACCGGACCCACCGGCTCGGGCAAAACCACCACGCTTTATTCGGCTTTGGCTACCTTGAACGCGCCGGATGTCAATATCGTTACGATAGAAGAACCCATAGAATACCAGCTTGAGGGCATAAACCAGGTCGGCGTCAACGCGGATATCGGGCTTACGTTCGCTGCGGGCCTGCGGTCCTTCCTCAGGCAGGACCCGGATATCATCATGGTCGGCGAAATAAGGGATTTTGAGACGATGTCCATCGCCATCAACGCGGCCATGACCGGCCATCTTGTGTTTTCCACGCTGCACACCAATGACGCTCCCGGCGCCATCACCAGGATCGGCATGATGGGCATTGAGCCCTTCCTGACCTCCAGCACCCTGCTTATGGTGGCAGCCCAGCGGCTGGTGCGCTCCATCTGCGGGAACTGCAAGGAAACTTATGAGGTGAAGCCTGAATTGATGGCCGGCCTCGGCGTGTCCAAAACACTTATTGATAATAATATTAAAAATGGTAAAATAATATTGTCCAGAGGCAGGGGCTGCGAGGTCTGCGCCAAGACCGGTTATAAGGGCCGCATGGGCATATACGAGATACTTGAGGTGAATGATGTTATCCGGGGGCTTATAATAGAGAAAGCCCCTGTCGCGAAGATCAAGGAAGCTGGGCGCAAAAACGGCATGATAACCCTGAGGGAATCCGCCGTGAGAAAGCTTTTCGCGGGTCTTACCACCGTTGAAGAGGTCATAAGGGTTACGGCTTCGGACGTCGATTAGGAAAGCTAGGCGGCTAGTCAGCTAGACTGCTAGTCAGCCATAAGGTCTGCAAACCTTAAAAAGCCGTCGCGCTGTCCAGCTGCCCAGCTGTCCGGCAATAGTGGCGGCCAAGCGGTTTGATTAGGAGCAATTATATGGTTACAATGAGCGAGCTTTTTATCATGATGCACGAGAAGAACGCGTCGGACATCCACCTGACGGCCGGGGCTACCCCTATGCTCCGCATAGACGGCGAGCTTGTGTCCACGCCTTTTGAAAAGCTGACCCCCGAGATGTGCCAAACCCTGGTGTTTTCGCTGATGACGGACGCCCAGCGCCAGCGTTTCGAAGCCACCAATGAGCTGGATTTCGCGTTCGGCATCAAGGGTTTGGGGCGTCTCAGGATGAACGCCTACCGCCAGCGCGGAGTGGTCGGCTCGGCCATACGCTCCATCCCCAGCAAATATAAGACTTTTGAAGAGCTTAACCTTCCGCCGGTCGTCTATGACCTGATGAAACTGACCAAGGGCCTCATCCTGATCACCGGCCCCACCGGTTCCGGCAAATCCACGACTTTGGCCTCCATGATAGACTATCTTAACGAAAACCGGAATTATCACATCATCACCATCGAGGACCCCATAGAATACGTGCATACGCACAAAAAAAGCATAGTCAACCAGCGCGAAGTGGGCTCCGACACCGAGACTTTCGGCGCGGCCCTGAGGCATGTGCTCAGGCAGGACCCCAATGTCATACTGGTGGGCGAAATGCGCGACCTTGAAACCATAGGCGCCGCTTTAAACATCGCTGAAACGGGCCACCTGGTGTTCGCGACTCTCCATACTTCCGACGCCGCCCAGACCATCAACCGTATCATAGACGTGTTCCCGCCGCATCAGCAGGAGCAGATAAGGGTGCAGTTGTCGTTCGTGCTGCAGGCGGTTTTCGCCCAACAGCTTCTCGGCGCGGCCTCCGGCACGGGCCGCGTGCTTGCCTGCGAGGTCATGCTGGCCACTTCCGCCGTCAAAAACCTGATCCGCGAGCAGAAGGTGGAGCAGATAAACACGGTCATCCAGACCGGCGGCAAATACGGCATGGTCACCATGAACCAGGCCCTTGTGGAGCTGTACAAAAGACAGAAGATAACTTACCAGGAAGCCGTGACCCGCTCCGCCGACCCGGAAGATCTGAAGAAACTGCTTCAGAAGACCCTGTCTGTCAGCAGCTGATGTAGTAGTAAGTGGTAAGTAGTAAGGATTAAGTGTTAAGTTCTTTGAATTCCGCACTTCTTATAACTTACTGCTTACTACTTACACCTTAATCCTTATCACTTAATCCTTAATACTTTATTTTCCTATGCAATTCGCCTATAAAGCCAGGGATATCAGCGGTAAAGTTCAGGAAGGATTGGTGGAGGCCGCCGACCAGAAGGCCGCCATGTCCCGGCTTCGGGACCAGAAGCTGTCCGTGACGGAGATAACGCCGAAGCCGAAAAAGACCAAGTTCTTTAAAGACAAAGTCCAGCCCACGGACGTTGTGATCTTCTCAAGGCAGTTGTCCACGCTGGTGTCGGCCGGCGTGCCTATCGTGCAGGGCCTGAATATACTTGAGGAGCAGGCTGAAAACCCGGCTTTTAAAACGGTCGTGACCGGCATAAAGGCGGATATAGAAGCCGGCCTCTCCATAGCCGAGGCCATGAAAAAGCACCCGCAGGCATTCACCGAGCTTTATGTTTCCATGATAAAAGCCGGCGAAATCGGCGGCATACTGGATACCATCCTGGAGCGGCTTTCCGGTTTCCTGGAAGCGTCGGAAGCCCTGAAAGCCAAAGTGAAAAGCGCCATGATGTACCCTGCGATCGTCGGCGGCGCCGCTTTTTTTATAACCATATTCCTGATAGTTTTCGTCATCCCCATCTTTAAAGAGATCTTCAGCGGCTTCGGCGCGGAACTGCCCCTTCCCACCAGGATCGTCTGCGGCATTTCCGATATCCTGCGCGGGAACATCATCTATATCATACTTGTAGCGGGCGGCGCCGGATATGGCTTTAAAAAATACCTGCAGACGGAAAAAGGGCAGGCACAATTTGACGACATATCTTTGAAGCTGCCGGTGTTCGGCATCCTGCTGAAGAAAGTGGCCATCGCCAAATTTACCCGCACGTTAGGCACTCTTATAAAATCCGGCGTGCCTATCCTGCAGGGGCTTGAGACCGTAGCCAAGACCGCCGGCAATAAAACCATAGAGCGCGCCATCAACGCAAGCCGCGATTCCATCAGGGAAGGCGGCAGGATCTCCGATCCCCTTAAAAAGGCGAATATTTTCCCGCCGATGGTCATACAGATGATAAGCGTGGGCGAAGAGACGGGCGGCCTTGATAACATGCTCGGCAAAATAGCGGATTTTTACGACCAGGAAGTGGATACCGCCGTTCACGGCCTGACTTCCATGATAGAGCCCCTGATCATGATAGTTATGGGCCTGGTGATAGGGACCATAGTCGTAGCCATGATGATGCCGATGTTCTCAATGGGCGAACTGGCCGGCAAAGATTAAAAAATCAACTGTTTTTTTCCCGGTTCAAAAGCCTGAGCTTGGCTTTCAGGCCGCCGGGGGCGGAGAAACCGCCCGGGCTGCCGTCCGACTTTATCACCCTGTGGCAGGGGACGAAGGGCGCAAAAGGGTTTTTGCCGAGCGCCGAGCCCACCGCCCTGGCCGCATTGGGGCGGCCTATGCGCCTGGCTATCCAGCCGTAACTGCGGGTCTGCCCCCTGGGTATGGCCATGCAGGCGCGCCAAACGGCCCGCTGGAAAGGCGTATACTTCTTCATCCGCTCACCAATATCTTTTTTCATGGATAAGGTCACGCGCCGCACGATAGCCCAGTCGGGGTCGCCGGCGTGTTTTCCGCGCGCTCGGGAAACCGGGGAACGGGACAGGCATAGGGTTGCCCATTCCGCCGCGTAGGAAACCCTCCCGTGGTTTCCCTCCAATCAGAATTGGAGCCTCCCATCCGCTATGCGGCTACAGAGCAACCCCACGCCTGTCCCGTGCAGAAATTCCTTATGTAAAATAAACATTCCCGCCCTTGATGATACTTCCATCCCCGCCCCCAAGGTCGAAGCCAACCTTATCAAAATAAGTAAAAATAAACAATATTCCCTGCGGCCTTCCCCAAAGTACACCAGTACCTTTTCCCCTAAAATAAAAGAGAAACGTCCCCTTTTACTTTTAGAAACGTCCCCTTTTATTAAAAAAATAGTAACTACTCAGGTCTGTCGTCGTAGTGGCAGAGTTTACTCTGCCCAAAAAGGCAAAGCAAGCTTTGCCACTACAAAAAATACGTGAAAAATACGGAGAACCTGAGTAGTTACAAAAAATATGGATAATGCCGGCTCGAAAGATAGCTTGTTCAATTTCATCACTTCTATTGTGGCGGAGGTGGGCCACAGTGTCCCGGCAGCAGTTTTCACTTTTAAATCATAATTCGCGGCAAAAGATATCGCGATACGGTCTTGCAGGAAAAATTCTATCCGGGCATGGAACACAGGGGTTTTGCTGGCGCACGCCCTTCTGGCTTTCGGCCAAGCCGTTGGAGCTTTACCGCTATCATTAAGCGGCGGCGAAGAATGTTTGAAGCACGCACTGTGTGCGGGCTGAGTTCTTCGCCGGCGAAAACGGCTTGGACGCTTCCCCATAAAGCCGGTCCCGGCGTGCGAGCGGCAAAACCCTGCCGCCCCGGCCAATTGTTTCAACGGCGGACGCGGAAACTTTATTTTTCGCAGTTTAGGGTTCCCTTGTTCCTTAGTTTGCGGTGGTATGTGACGGCGAAGCGGTGGACCTCGTCGCGGAGGGCCTGTAAAAGCGTAAGGGCCGGATGGCCGCGGTCCAGCAGCAGGGGCCGGTTCCTGAACGGCACATACACTTCTTCCAGCCTTTTGGCCAGGGCTATTACCGGTATCTTCAGCTTCAGTTCGCGCATCGCGGCAAGCGCCGCGGCCAGCTGGCCCCTGCCGCCGTCTATCAGTATAAGGTCCGGCAGTTCCTGCCCCGCCGCCGCGAGCTGCGCCAGCCGCCTTTTAACCGCTTCGTTCATCATCGCGGTATCGTTTGAGCCGCCGGGCGCGTTCTTGAACCGTATCCTGTAATGCCGGTAATGTTCAGTATTCTTTTCGCCGTTCACAAAGCATACCGAGGCCGCCACCGCGTATTCGCCTGAGATGCTTGAAGTGTCGAAAGCCTCTATGTGGACCGGGGGTTTCTTGAGGCCCAGCGCTTCCATCAGCGCGGTGACCGAGCCGGTCTTAAGCGTTTCCCTGGTGACCAGGTCCCTTTTAAATTCGCCGACCCGGACCCGTTCCGCCATGTGCTCTATCGCCCCTATGAAATCCCGGTAAGTCGCCGCCGTCTCGTAGTCAAGCCTGCGCGAGCCGGCCGCCATCTTTCCCCTGAAATCTTTCAGGAGTTTTTTGAATTCGCCGTTAAAAAAATCCTCCACCCTTTTTGCAAGCCGCGCGTACGCCGGCGCGGATATCCTGCCGGCGCACGGCGCGGGACACTGGCCGGTGTGGTAATAGAGGCAGGAGTTTATCTTCCGGGGGGAGAGCGGGTCCTTGAGCGAAAGATCCCAGCGGCAGCGCCTGAGGTTCACGAACTTGATGCGCCGGAGATAGCCCAGCAGCTTTTTCAGCGGCTCCACTTTCGGATAGGGCCCGAAATAGCGCGCCCCGTCGCGGAGCTTTTTCCTGGTAAAAAGTACGCGCGGGAAATCCTCGGCGGTCAGCTTTATGTAAGGATAGCTTTTGGCGTCTTTCCAGAGCACATTGAAGAAAGGCTGATACTGCCGTATAAGCTCCCGCTCGATGAGCAGGGCTTCGCGTTCGCCGGCGGAGGCGATGTAGTCTATTGAGCGTATCAACGCCACGAGGTTTGGGATCTTGGGCGAAACCGCGCCGGCGCCATAAACCACGTTGGATTTATGGCCAGCCGCGCGCCCTGCGTGGTGCACGGCGTCTTTCCTGAAATACCGGGCCACTCTTTTACACAGGTTTTTGGCCTTGCCTATGTAGAGAATATTGGCGGCCGAGTCGCGCATCAGGTATACGCCCGGTTTTTGCGGCAGATGTTTAATGTTCATTTAAAACCGCCCGCCGGTGATAAGTTTCCGTTCCTCAAGCCCCAGGGCTTTAAGGCCGCCGAAATAGAGGGCTATGCCGCCGGGAACCGCCAGGGCAACGGTAAGGGCGGGGTGGAAGCCATTGAGAAGATATTTTACCGAGAGGCAAAAAGCCGCCATAACCACGGCGGAAGCAATCGTCTTGCAATAGAAAGCGGCGGGCCCCGGGGAAAAAACGCCGCGCGACTTCAGCGCCCGCATGTACATCGCGGCCGCGGCCAGCGAGCTTAAAGCCGTGGCCAGGGCCAGCCCCCTGGCGCCCATCGGGCGCATAAGGACAAAGCACAGGGCGGCGTTAAGCGCCGTCTGGACGAGGACTATCTTTACCGGCGTTCTGACGTCGCCCGCCCCGTAGCAGGCCGCCGCTGCCAGCTTGTTGACGCCGTAGCCGGGCAGGCCGAGCGCCAGGTAGAACAGCACGCCGGCGGTAAGGACGCTGGCGTCATAAGTGAACCGGCCGTGTTCAAAAAGGGCCCGCGAAACCGGCAGGCTCAAAACCATTAAGCCGAGCGTCGCCGGTATGATGATAAGCGCGGTGGTCTTGAAAGAGGCGGACAGGGCCAGGCCGAAGTCTTCCATGCGGTTCACGGCGGAGTTTCTGGAAAGCTCCGGCAGGCTTATCGCCGCGGCCGCGGCGGCAAAAAGCGAAATAGGGAACTGTATCAGCCTGGCGGCGTTGTAGATGGCCGTTATCGAGCCGGGCTCCAGAAAGCTGGCGTACATGGTGTTTATAAAAAGCGAGATCTGGTCCTGCGCCATCACCGCCGCCGCCGGCGCGGTAAACACCATGGCCCGCCAGGCGGCCGGGGTCCTGAACGGGTTGGAGAATTTCAGCCCGTAACCGGCTTTTTTCAGGAGGGGGAGGAGCGTCGCCGCCTGAATGAGCCCGGAGGCCGTCGCAGCCGCGGCCAGGCCCATGATCATCACGGCGGGGGAGAGCGGCTGGGCGAACGGAGAGCGGATGAAGAAAAGATAGCCTATTATGACCAGCGAAAAAGCGGCCGGCGCGAGCGCAGGCAAAAAGAACTTTCCGGCCGCGTTCAGGGCCGCCTGGAACAGCGCCGAGGCGTTGACGAATACCAGGTGGGGCATCAGCAGCGCGGTGACGGAGGCCGCCAGCGCGAACTGCTCCGGCCTGGAGGTAAAGCCGTAGGAGATCGTTTTTACCAACTCTTCCCTGAAGAGGATGCCCAGCGCGGCCAGCGCCAGCGACAGGAAGAAGATCAGCGTCCAGGCGGCGCTGAAAAAACGGGCGCCGTTGTCACCGGAGGCCGCTTTCTCCTTTTCAAGCGCCGGGATGAACCCCGCGTTCACGGCCCCTTCGCCCACGGTGCGCCGGAACAGGTTCAGGATGCGGAAGGCCGCGTAATAGGTGTCGGTCAGCGCCCCGCCGCCAAAGACCGCCACCAGCAGCGCGTCGCGGGCGTATCCCAGCGCTTTCGTGGCAAGCGTCGCCGAACTCAGGTTGAAAAGGCTCGTTAAGCTTGATTTTTCCCGCATAAATTAATAAACTATGCAAATATGGCTAAACTTAAGACCGGACGGCATACCAGCGGTATTAAAGCATGGCGCAAATCGGAGCGTCTCGCCTCAAGGAACAGGGGCGTTAAAACCAGGATTCATGACGCCGCCAGGGAATTTGGGGTTTTGGTCGCAAAAAAAGATATAGAATCAGCGCAGAAACTTCTGCCCAGGGTTTATGCCCTCCTGGATAAGGCCGCTAAGACCGGCACCCTCCATTGGAAAGCGGCCGCGAGAAAGAAATCACGCCTTGCTTTGCGCATCAAGAGCATCGCCGGCGGCCCCGTAACAAAATAAATACTGCAGTTCTAAAAGTTGACAAGTTGACAAGGTGGAAAACTTTTACCCTATCAACTTATCAACTTTTGTTTTTACTCTATCAACTGCCGTTACCGCGTTATCTCAAATATAAGCTGCTTTACCAGGAGTCCCGGGTCCCTGCCTGACGAAGATTTAAGCATGGCTTCCATTTCAAGGCAGCGGTTCAGATTTTTTAAAAGTTTTTCCAGCGTGAACGGCCTTGACGCTTCCAGGAGCCGCCGGTAATAAGCGGGGCTTAGGCCCAGCGCGTAAGCCGCGTTTTCACCCGAAACATCCCCGGACAGCTTTTTTACTTTCAGAAGTTTTTCCGTTAGGCGGGCTATGCTGACGACCAGGCCTACGGCTTCTACGCCTTCCCGCAGCATACTGTCGGCGATATCAGCGGCAAGCGGCCCGTTCTTGGCCAGGATCGCGTTTGAAAGGGCAAAAGGGTTGAGAGTTTTTGAAAAACCCGCCGATTCCATTATGTCTTCGGGTTCCAGGGTTTTTTTGCCGCCGTGCCGCCAGGCGGCGAGTTTGGCCGCTTCCTGTTTTATGGTCATGGCGTCGGAACCCGCCATCTCCGAGAGGAGCTCCAGGGCCTCCTGGGAGGCGCGCAGGCCTTCTCTTTCAAGCATTTTTTTGGCGAACAGCACGGCCTGGACGTCTTCAAGAGGGGCGAAATTGATCATGGCGGCGGAGGCCGGCAGATTTTTTATTATAAGTTCGGCCGAGTCCGTTTTTTTGTCAAGCAGTATCAACAGGGTTGCGGCATTTGACGGGTTTTGGAGATATTCGGCCAGCCGCTGGGCCTGTTCTTTTTTTAATTTTTCCGCGCTTTTGAATAATAGGAGCCTTATGCCGCCCATGAACGACGGCGTCATAGCCGCGCTTACAAGGTCGTTTATGTCGGCGGTTTCCCCGTCGTACTGCGAGAAATTGAAAGCGTCGGTCTTAAATCCGGAAAGCAGTTTTTCCAGGGCGTCGTTCTTGAAGGACCTCTCCTCCCCGGCCAGGCAGTAAACGGGCCGCGGTTTATTGCCGGCCCATTCTTTTAACATCGTATCCGCGGAAATTTCCTGCATTATTTTACTGAAGGCGTCGAGACCTGCACATCGGGCGGGGATATCTTTCTCTGCGAGGCGCTGGTGACCGAGCCGAAGCCTTCCACCGTCCTTTTAACTATGTCCTTGGCCAGTATCTCCCAAAGCGATTCGCGGGCCTGTTCTTCCGTGAGCCCGCCGGGAAGCGTCGCGGCGGAATACATCTTGATGGCCTGGAGCGCCGGTTCCTCCCATAAATAGCGGTTGGCTCCCTTGTCCAGGAAGCGCACCGTGACTATAACGTCCAGCTTATAGACCGTGGGCACGAGATTCACGTCGTACTGTATCGGGGTCAGTATATAACGGTTTATCTCGCCCACTATTACGCCCTGCGAGTTCCCCTCGGAAGAGATGGCGTATTCCCCGTTCTTCAAGAACTCGTCTATAACTTTAAGGGTAATCTTTTCCTCCAGTCCGAACTGCTGGGTTTTGTTCGTGAAAGGCCTGACGCATATCTTTTTTATGTGCTGAGGCAGTTTCTGCTCAGCCGGCCGGTATATGATATCGGATGTGGCTCCGCAGGCGCAAAGCGCCAGGGCCGCCGTGACGATTAAAATATGCTTTCTCATAAGAACCCCCTTAAATATAGGGTAGAGGGTAGGGGGGTAGAGGGTAGGGGGGTGAAGAACTCCACACCCTCTGCCCTAAACCCTCTACCCTATACCCTTACTTGACCACTATGCTGACCAGTCTTTTTGGGACGACTATGGTCTTTAATATCGTTTTTCCCTCCAACTGTTTCGTCACGCTTTCAAGCGCCATTTTTTTAAGCGTTTCCGCATCCGTGCTTTCCCCGGCGAAGATCCTTGCCTTTATGCGGCCGTTCACCTGCACGGGTATTTCTATCCGCCGCCCGGCCAGGACCGCTGAATCCGCCGCCGGCCAGGGCTCCAGCAGAAGGCCGGCTTTGCCGCCGTTCATGAGCCAGAGCTCATCGGTTATATGCGGGGCGAAGGGGTGCAGCAGCGTCAGAAAAACCTTGAGGTCCAGGGGAGCCGCGCCGTCCTTCCCGGCCAGTTTATTCAGGTAGATCATGAGCGCCGAGATGGCCGTGTTGAATTTCAGGCTTTCCAGGTCCTCCGTCACTTTGGCTATGGTCTGATTGCGGACGAGCTCAAGGTCCTTGTCAGCGGCCGGCGTTCGGATTTCCGTTTCTTTTTTTTCTACGCTGACCCCTGTCCGCTCTCCGCTATCCGCTTTTGTCGCGGCCCAGACCCAGGCCCTTTTCAGAAAGCGGTGTATGCCTTCTATGCCGCGCATGTCCCAGGGCTTTGCATCTTCAAGCGGGCCCAGGAACATCTCATACATCCTGAAGGCGTCGGCGCCGTATCTTGTGATTATGTCGTCGGGGTTGATTACGTTTTTTTTGGATTTGGACATCTTTTCCACCACCGGCCTGATCTCTTCGCCTGCATCGGTGACTGCTAAACCGGCTTCCCTGATGTCCAGTTCCTCGTAGTTTCTGTAGCCGCCTTTTGAATCGCGGTATGCGTAGGAGAGTATCATGCCCTGGTGGACCAGTTTTTTGAACGGCTCTTTGGTGGAAACATAGCCCAGATCATACAGGACTTTATGCCAGAATCTCGCGTATAAAAGGTGCAGCACCGCGTGTTCGGCGCCGCCGATATAGAGGTCCACGGGCAGCCAGGCCTTTTCGGCCGCCGGAGAGACGAAGGCGTCCGTATTTTTCGGGTCGGTAAAGCGCAGGTAATACCAGCAGGAGCCCGCCCACTGCGGCATGGTGTTGGTTTCCCTTTTTCCCGGGCCCCCGCATTTCGGGCATTCGGTCCTCACCCATTCTTCCATCGCGGCCAGCGGCGATTCTCCGGTCCCGGTCGGCAGGTACTTCTCCGCTTTTGGCAGCAGCACCGGCAAATCCGATTCGTTTACCGGCACGGCGCCGCATTTGGCGCAGTGCACTATCGGTATCGGCTCGCCCCAGTAACGCTGCCTTGAAAAGACCCAGTCGCGCAGCTTGAAATTGACTTTTGCCCGGCCCAGCCTTTTTTCCTCCAGCCACGAGATGATCTTTTTCTTGGCGTCAGGCGTTTTAAGGCCGTTTATCAGCTCGGAATTGACCGATACGCCTTCCTCGCAGAAAGTCTTGTCCGGCGTCTCATCTGCGTCGGCCTCTCCGGCTTGTGACTTGTGACTTGTGACTTGTGACTTCTTTTGCGGCGCCACGACCTGTGTTATCGGCAGGCCGAATTTTTTGGCGAATTCCCAGTCCCTTTCATCATGGGCCGGCACGGCCATGATGGCGCCGGCGCCGTAGGTTATAAGCACGTAATCGGCTATCCAGACAGGTATCCTGGCGCCGCTCGCCGGATTCAAAGCGTACGCTCCGGTGAAAACGCCGGTCTTCTCCTTTTCTTCCGTCCGCTCCAGGTCCGACTTGCCGGCCGCGGCGGCGAGATAGGCTTTTACCGCCTGGAGCCTGTCCGGGGCGCTTATATTTAATACCGCGGCGTGCTCGGGCGAGAGCACCATGTAAGTGGCGCCGTACAGTGTGTCCGGCCTGGTGGTGAAGACCTTGATGAGCTCCGGCCGGCCTTCCATTCTGAACTCAATTTCAGCGCCCTCGGAGCGCCCTATCCAGTTTTTCTGCATCTGCATGGTGGAATGCGGCCAGTCAAGCCCCTCGAGATCCTCCAGCAGACGATCGGCATAAGCGGTGATCTTAAGCATCCATTGTTTGAGATTTTTCTTTTCTATGGGTGTCTCACAGCGCTCGCAGCGGCCCTGGAAAACCTCCTCGTTGGCCAGCCCCGTCTTGCATTCCGGGCACCAGTTGATGGGCATGGTGGCCTCAAAAGCCAGCCCTTTTTTGAACAGCTGCAGGAAGATCCACTGCGTCCAGCGGTAATAGTCCGGGGAAGTGGTGTTTATCTCCCGGTCCCAGTCATAGCTGAAGCCGAGCGATTTTATCTGGCGCTTGAAATTCTCGCAGTTCTTGTTTGTGGTGAGCTCCGGGTGCACGCCGGTGCTTATGGCGTAATTTTCGGCCGGCAGGCCGAAGGCGTCCCAGCCCATCGGGTGCAGGACGTCGAAGCCGCGCATCCTTTTGTACCGGCAGAGTATGTCGGAAGCGGTATAGCCTTCCGGGTGGCCCACGTGCAGGCCCTCGCCGGAAGGGTACGGGAACATGTCGAGGCAGTAGAATTTTTTTGCGCCCGGCGGCGCGGGGGTCTTGAAGAGATCGCCGGCGTACCACTCATTCTGGCGTTTCCTGTCTATGTCCTGAAAATGGGGGATCTCAACCGTTGTTCTCACTTTGAAGCCTCCGCTTGACCGGCGCTTTTTGAAAGATTATCCGCAAAAACGGTAAAAATCCCGTCCCGCGCATCGGTTCTCCTTGCTGGATAGGGCTACTTGTAATTTTATCAGATTACAAAGAGGCGTTTATAGTGGTTTGTTAAGTTTAAAAAATTGACCATGTTAAAAGTATGCTGTAATATCACGGGGATGCGCTCCTGTTTGATCTCCCCGGCGCCCGCAGTAGACCTGCCGTTAATCCCCGAGGGATAAAAGGTGCCAGGCACCTTTTACGCAATAAAGGGG
>JAHJSU010000088.1 GCA_018829985.1 Elusimicrobiota bacterium
AAGAAATTCCTGGTTGAGCAGAAGAAGGAATTCATAGGCGCCAGGATAGCGAAGCTGGACGAGCCTTTCACGGTGGGCGAAACCACCTACACGTACTACGTCAGCATGTATTTCTACCAGTAACCGCAAATAGCCGGTTCAGATTAAACAGCCTCAAAATAAAATTTTGAGGCTGTTTTTTTGGCTTAGCGGGCAGGGAGCCTTGAGCTATTCGTACCGGAGCGCTTCTATGGGGTCAAGTATTGCCGCGCGGAGCGCCGGCCAGAAACCGAAGCTTATGCCGATAATGCTTGAGAAGGTAAAGGCGAAAGCGACGGTGCCCGCGCCCAGCGTGGGCGGGACCTTGATGAAAAAGTAGGCCGCCCACCCGAGCCCCAGGCCCAAAGCTATGCCCAGTCCCCCGCCTATCAGGCAAAGCGTAACCGCCTCAATAAGGAACTGGCTTAAAATGTCGGAATTTTTGGCCCCAAGCGCCTTGCGCAGCCCAATCTCGCGCGTGCGCTCGGTAACGCTTACAAGCATTATGTTCATTATTCCTATGCCGCCCACGAGCAGCGAGATCCCGGCTATGGCGTAGACCACCAGGGAAACCTTGCCCATATTCTCCTTGAACAGCTGTATCTGAGCCTCAAAAGTGCGCACGTCAAAGTCGTCTTCCTTATCGTCGCGGAGCCCGCGCGATTTGCGCAGGGCCAGGATTATCTGCTTGCGGACCTCCGCGGCGTCATAGGGAGTGGGGGCCATGACTTCCACGTAATTCAGGCGATTCTGTCCGAACACGCGTTTGGAAGCGGTGTTAAGGGGAATGTAGGCCGTGGGCTGGCCGCCGAAGATTTGTTCAGCCTGGTTGTCCTCGGCCACTCCCACTATCGTGAACGTGATGTTTTTAAGGCGCATCTCGTTGTTGACCGCCGATTCCGCGCCGAACAGCTTCGTGGCCAGGGTCTGGTTGATCACCACGACCCGCGCGCGGCTTAAATTATCGGCCGGGGTGAAGAAGCGCCCTTTCAGCTCGCGGTTCTCGAAAATATTCTTCTTCGCCCGCTGCGCTTCCAGGGTGAAGCCTTCGCGGCTCTGGACGCGTGCGTCAACATGTATATTGCCGGCCGAAGCCTTGACGCTGCCGGACACTATCGGGGTGATCTTCTCCGCCAGCGGCGCCCCCGACCTTATGGCTTCCAGGTCGCCGTAGCTGAGGGGGCGGCGCGGCTTCCCGCGTTCGTGGCGCGGCGAGACCCAGACCTTTTTCGCGTCGTCCTCGGTGGCCCCGCTGAGCAGGCTTTTCATGAAGCCTTCGCTTATCGTCATCAGCGAGATGATGGCGCCCACGCCTATAAAGATGCCCAGTATGGTGAGCGCGCTGCGCATCTTATGGCTCCAGATGGCCTTGAAGGCCGCCTTGAACTGCTCGGCTATTTCAGACGGGCTAAAGCCGAACCTGGCTTTGGGCAGCGTTGTCGAACGCGCTTTGGGCGCGGCTATGGCGCCGGAGGCAGGGGAGCGGATCTCGTCGGAAACTATCCCGCCGTCCTTCATGCGCACCACGCGGCGGGTCTGCGCCGAAACCTCCTCGTCGTGCGTGACTATCACCACGGTAAGCCCGCGGTCATTGAGGTCTTTTATGGCCTGTATAACCTCTTCCCTGGATTTGGCGTCCAGGTTGCCGGTGGGTTCGTCGGCCAGCACGATCAGCGGGTCGTTTACCAAAGCGCGGGCTATGGCAACGCGCTGGCACTGTCCGCCGGAGAGTTCGTTTGACTTGTGCTTCACCCGGTCGGAGAGGCCGACAAGGGCCAGACAATCAAGCGCTTTTTTGGGATCGGCGCCGAGGCCGCTGTAGACCATGGGCAGCATTACATTGTCTTTAGCCGAGGTTCTTTTCAGGAGATGGAACATCTGGAAGATGAAGCCCACCATCCGGCTGCGTATGGCGGCCAGCTGCCCTTCGGCCAGGCTCGCCGTCGGGTGGCCGGCGAAATAGTATTCTCCGGCGTCGGGCCGGTCCAGAAATCCTATTATGTGCAGCAAAGTGGATTTGCCGGACCCCGATGGCCCGACCAGCGAGATCAGCTCGCCGGCGTTTACCTTAAAGGAGACTTCTTTAAGCGCTTCCACTTTAAACGAGCCGCTGAAGTATGTCTTTGAGACTTTACGTATGTCTATGAGCGTTTCCATCTATAGGAGCCTTAACGGAAGAATCTGGAACCCTCTTTGGCTATTCCCGTCGAGTAGTAGACGGTGTCTTTCTCGCTTAAGCCTGAGAGGATCTCTATGGTTTTTTCGTTGGTGGCGCCGGTTTCCACCTTTTTTTCGGTCACTTTTTTATCCTTCTCTTCCTTTATCGTGACGAAAGTGTCGCCGTCCTTATAAGTGATGGCTTTTTTGGGCAGGTAGAGGGCTTTTGGCTTCACCTCGGTTATCACGCGCACATCGGCCGTCATGCCGGAGCGCAGGACGGGGATATTTTTAAAAGGCAGTATTTTCACCTCGTATACCGTCACGCCTTCTTTAAGCATGGACTCCATGGCGATGGACAGCACGCTGCCCTCGTGCTTGTCCTTGGGGAAAGAATCAAGGTAGAACTCGGCCTTCTGGCCTTTCTTCACGCTGCCGATGTCCGTTTCGTCCACAAAGGTCTTGATGATGAGGCGGTCCGAGAGAACGGCGATCTCCTTGGCCGCGCTGACGGACTGCCCCGGCTCCACGGCGCGTTTTATAACCATTCCGTCTATGGGGGAAACCACGGGCGTGAGGTTGTAAGCTTCTTCCACCATTTTCTTCTCTTCGGGGCTTGAGTCCTTCATCTTGAGGGAATCCAGAAGCGCGGTGCGCTCGCTTGAGCTTATCCAGGCCAGTATCTGGCCCTTTTTCTCCAGGTCGCCTTCGCGGAACAGTATTTCCTCGGCCCGGCCGCTTACCGAAGGCGTTACCAGCACCCGGTTTTCCGGCTCGACCGCGCCTATGGCCTGGACCTTTATGACGAACAGCCCCCTGGCGACTTTTACCGGCGAGAGGTCTTCCAGTTTTTTAAGCTCTTTCCTGGCCCTGTGCTGTTCGTAGGCGAACCAGCCGCCGCCGGCAAGTATCAATATGACGACGCCGAATATGAATTTTTTGGTTTTAAAAAATCTTTTCTTCATGAATTTTCTCTCTCTGGTCCGCAATCTTGAATCCGGGAGCTTCCCGCCACTACTGCTTCGGCGGGTCCGCCAGAGCTGTTTGGCGGAGAATCTTCAATCCTTATTCTCCTAAAGACTTTAGGAAAGCCGCATGGGCCACCGCGAGGCCCCGCCGGGCCGACAAAAGCCGGTTTTCGGCGCTGATGAACTGTTCTTCGACGTTCCGCCATTCAAAATAAGAAGCCTGCCCGGCCAGATACTGCTTGCGCACAAGCCAGGCGCGGGCGTTGGCCGCCTCAAGCGAGCTTTTGACCACGTCCAGGTAGGACCAGGCCTGGCGCAGGGAAAGGAAAGCGTCTTCCGCGTTTATGTACACCTCGTCCGTGGCGTCCTTAAGGGCGGCTTCGGCGCGGGCTTTGTCGGCCCGGGCCGAGCCCAGATCCGCGGAAAGCTTGCCGCCGGTGAAAAGCGGCAGTGAAAGGCTTACGCCCGCGGACCAGTTCCCGGTCCTGTCCGGCCAGTCGGAGCCGGACCAGGTGTAGCGGCCGCCGGCGTTAGCTTCGGGCAGGAACGCGCTTCTGGAGCGGTCCACCCCGGCCCGGCCCGCTTCCAGCGCGGCGCGGGCGGAGCGGAGCGACGGATGGCGCGCAAGGGCCGCCGAGAAAGACTCAAAGTTCTCCGGCGGGGCGGGGGGGTCCGGGAGCGCGGACACCCCGGTGTCCGCCATGGGGGAGCGGGCAAGCAGGCGGTTCAGTTTCCGTTCCAGAAGCCGCAGCTCCTTTTTATAATTTTCATGCTGCCATTGGGAGGTTTTATGAACCGATTGCGTCTCCAGGAGGGCGGCTTTGTTCTCGCGGCCGGCCTCATATTTTATGCGGATTATCTCCACGTTCTCGTCCCGGCGCTTCAGGGTCTCTTCGGAAAGTTTCAGAGCTTCGCGCGCCTTGACCAGGTCGGAAAAAACCGTTTTGAGTTCGAACAATAAGCCGGATTTGACCAGGTCCCGGTCCGCTATGGCCTTGTTATAGTAGGCAAGCGCCGAGCGGACCGAGGCCGGGATAGCGGGCGCGAAAAGGGGCTGAACGGCCGATAAGCCGTATGAGTAGGACTCGTTCGTAAAGCTGACGTCCCCTCCGACGCGGTCATAGCCGGCGCTGGCGGAAAATTGGGGGAGCAGCCCGGCGTGGTAGTATGCGAGACGCATGTAAGCCGAGTCTACGGCGTATCCGGCGGCCAATGCCTGCGGGTTGCCGCCCAGCAGGAGCTTTGCGGCTTCGTCAAACGTAAGCGGCGCGGCCTGCTGAGCATAAATCCCCGGCGGGGAGAAGGCCAGCATGACGGCCGCGGCGCTAAACAGCCTTATAACTTTTGGGTATTTCATAATTTTCGGCACGCATAAACACATGCGTAAAGACCGGCAAAACGGTTTCATTTATTCTACGTAACTACTCAGGTAGCTGGGCGGCTGGACAGCGAGACAGCTTGGCGGCTTTAAGGAATTGGGGATTTACCTTCGGTCTTGCTCTCTGGCGGTCTAGCTGCCCAGCCGCCTAGCCGCCTCGCTACCTGAGCAGTTACCATTCTACAATATTACCACATCCGCTTTTTCGTCCGCACCTGCAATGCCGTCTATTTAGTTGCTCCTGAAAAAGTCGCAACTAATGATTACAGCGATAACAGAAATGATTACAGTGATGAGAAAGAGATGACGGTGATAGTAAGGAATATCAGATTACCGGATTATTGCCGTATCGCTGTAATCGTTTTATGCTGGAACAGAAAATGTGGTATACTGTTCTGTAGAAAAACAATATCCCGGAGGTCCTCCTTGCGCTATGAACGAAATATTTGACGAATGGGACGCGTATGCGCTGAAAAAAAACCTGATCCCGCGGGCTTTGGACCTGGAAAAAATCCGGCGCGAATCATCCCTGAAAATAGTCGCGCTTACGGGAATACGCCGCTGCGGCAAATCAAGCGCGCTTATCCTGCTCAGACAGAAGCTTGCGCAGGAAGGCAAAAAGGCCGCATACCTGAACCTTGAGGACAGCAGGATCAAGGATTCCCCGTCCCTGCTGGATGACATCCTGAAATGGTTCGGGGATTCCGGCTATCTTTTGCTGGATGAAATAACCAACGCCGCGGACTGGGAAGGCTGGCTGTCAAGAAATCACGAGATGCTGAAAGGCCGGCTGAACCTGGTCATAAGCTCTTCCCGCAATTCCCCGGCCAGGCCCTCAAAACCGCTCAGGGGAAGGATCTCGGCGCACGAGCTCGGGCCCCTTTCATTGGCTGAATTTTTGAAATTCAGAAAAATACAGGTGGAGCCGACCACTGCGGGAACAGGGAGATGGGAAAAAGCTTTTTCCGATTATCTCATTTACGGGGGATTTCCGGAAGCGGCGCTCACGGCGGACAAAACCGACAGGGTCAGACTGATCGGCTCCTACTTCCGCGATATAGTCGGGCTGGATGTGGCCGAGATTTCGTCCTCGGAAATATCCGCGGTTGAAACCTTCGGGAAATACATAATTGAGGCGCCGTATTTTTCGGCTTCCAGATGCCTGCGTTTTTTTCAGACGCTCGGCCATAAGATCGGCAAGTCAAAACTGCTCCAGCTTGAAAAACACGCGCAGGACAGTTACCTTTTTTTCTTCGTTCCGATCTTCTCTCATACGATCAAGGACCGGGCCCAATATCCCCGCAAGGCGTATCCGGGCGACACCGGCTTCCTTTATGCCATAAGCGGCCGGACCGACATGGGCAGACTTTTTGAGAACGCGGTCTATCTGGAACTGCGCCGCCGGCTTTCCCCCATGATGGACATCCGCTACTGGAAAGATCAGGACGGAGCGGAGACGGATTTTGTCGTTCGCGAAGGGCTGCGTGCCGCGAATATTATTCAGGCGTGCTATTCCATAAAAGATAAAAAAACGGAAATACGCGAAACCGGCGGACTTGCCGCCTGCGCCCGGAAATTCGGATTATCCGGGGGAACCATAGTCACGGTAAGCGACGAGGGGGAAAAAAAGATCGAAGGTGTTAAAATCCGCTTCGTTCCTTTCAGGAAATGGCTGGCGGCCCGGGTTTGCGGTAAACCGTAAACCGGATTTACCGCCGCCCAATAAACGGCCGCCCTTTTACCGTTAAAAAAGGCCGGGAACACGGGATATTAAGATATTGAGAACCGTCCCCCGCTACTCAAATACGGCGCCAGCTTCTTCCGCTATAATTAAAAAATGGGAACCGGGCCTTTAAATCTTAAACCGCAAAAAACCAGGCTTCACTCCAAACGCCCGCTGCTTCTCCGGCTGCTGGTCACCGCCTTGTGCACGGCTATTATTCTGACGGGCGGGCTCTACGGACTTAAGAAGGGCATTGAGGCCCGCCCCAAAAAAATTACGCAAGCCGTTCCACAACCGCAGGAGTCCCCGGCCCTGCCTAAACCGCGGCCAGCCATTTTTGACTCCCGGGCAGCCGCGCCTGGAAACGCGTCAGGTTCTGTGCTCTTGGTAAAAAAGGGCACAGATCCGGCTGAAAATTCGAGAAGAGTCACCCGCCCTGCCGCTCGTGTAGCGGGCAAGCCGCGCCTCAGCTACGCTTCGGGGGAGGGAATGTTTCTCAAACCGTCGCACTCGGCGCCAAAATTAAAGATGCCAGGCGCGAGACCGGTATCTGTAGCGTTGGAAAAGCGCTATTCGGGCATAGACCCTGAATCTGAAATGCTGCGCGCGCGGGAGCGCGCAAAAGCCGCCGCCGCCGAAGCCGCCAAGAAGCAGCTATTCAAGGAAAAGCTGCAACTTTGTGGTATCATAACGCTTTTGGCCCTGCCTGTAATGCTTTTTGGTTCACGGATATTGCGCGCCCTGCGCCTCATGAACAATCCGGAAGACACCCATTGGACGCTGAAGTAGGTTCAGCAGGAAATATGCCCCTGTTACCGCCCAGTCCAGCCTTGTCAGTTCCATAATAATTCCCCTGCGCCGCCCGGGGTATAATACAAAAAACCCGGGCCGCCGCACAGGCGGCAACTCCGGGTTTACGGCTTTGAACAGTGAAAAGGGTTTTGTCGGCGCGGGATAATTTTATAAGATTTTATTAGAACGCCCCGACTTTCGGCCGTCTGATACGCATAGCGCCTGATCCGCGCCCGGCCGGGCTTTAGCGGGGAAGAACCTATGAAAAAAATACTAGTGGCCGACGACGACCCCGGGACAAGGGAATTCTATGAGGCCCTCTTCGGGAATTCGGGATATCAGATCCTCGCTATCGGGGATCCCGCCGGCGTCGCCCTGTGCGGCGGTAATTTTGATCCGGACCTCCTGTTGCTGGACTGGGATATGCCCGGCGGCGGCGGCAAGAAGGTGTACGAGTTGATGCGTGTCTGCCAGGGCAGGAAGGTGCCTGTGATATTCGCCACCGGTTTCCCGGAAAAAGTGACGATCAATTCCGGCCCTGAGGTCGTCGTCCTGAAAAAACCCGTCAACGCGAAGGTCCTGCTGGCGGAAGCCAGGAGGCTCATAGGCGAACCGTAGCTGTAAAAAGGCGGGGGAGCCTTTTTACCTGGATTTTGAACGGGGGGCCGGCTTGCAGTATTTCCGCACCGCCCTCGCGAAATCGCCGATGTCTCCCATGGGAGGTCATAGGGGACGTTGCGTCTTTTATTAACTTATTATTAATTGCAGGCAACATAAGGCGATTATCGTGAGTGGAATCGCGAAAATCGCCCGGAATATTTTGCCGGGAACGGTCCTTAAGGGTATAATATCAAAAAAAGCGGCCGCCTGGCGGGAGTAAAACGGAGGCGGCGGGAAAAGTGTCCATTCGTTTTGAGACAAAGTGTCCAAAAAGGTCAAAAGACATACATATGTATCCAAAGTCCCCAAAAAGAAAAATTCTCTTAATCTGGCCTCCCCTTATTTCAATCCCTAATCGACGCTTACCATTAGGAATACCTTCTCTCGTAGCGTATCTGAGGGATAACGAATTTAATTGCACGGATGTTTTCGACATGAATACGGCGTATTGTATAAAAAATATGGGTTTTTTTAGTAAATTTTTATTCATCCTCTGGCACAAATATCTATTTGAGAGATTTTGTCTGGTTTTATTTAATAAAGATATTTTTTTAGCTGAACAGTTCCTGGATAAATTTAATTCGGCATTAGCTGATTCTTCAATAGCGCACACCTCTATGCCAGGGGTATTTAAGCCGGAATCATTGAAACAGACTTTCCAGCTTTTTTTAAAGAGCACAGAAGAGAAAGAGTTCGGGGTGATTTATCGCATGTTGTATTCTTACATAAAAACCAGAAATGAAAAATATTTTTTGATAGGAATCTCTGTTGTTTATCCCGAGCAACTGTTTTTTAGTCTTGTTATCGCAAAAGTCATAAAAGAGAAGTTCAATAAAAATCTGCGCGTAGTCCTGGGCGGTCCAATGATTACAAAAAACAGCGAATATCTTATTGAGGAACAAGCGATTTATGATTTTGTTGATTTTTTTGTTGCCAATGATGGGGAGAAACCGCTTGTGGAACTATTAAATGAACCGATAAAGAGCCGCCTATCGGAGATTCCCAATCTCTTTTTTAAAAACACAGAAGCCTTTGGGAAGTATGAAAAGTCAAAAGGCACATTTTATTTATATCCCGAAGATTATGCCGCTCCGGATTTTAAGGGTTTTAATTTGGATTACTACGGTAAAACAATTCCCGTTCTTGCTTCGAAAGGATGTTTTTGGGGTAAATGTAGTTTTTGCACCTATTCTCTGATGCAACAGCACGAGTATCGGAAACCTGTTTTGGAAAATGTTATTACGACCATAGAGCAGTCGAAAATAATTCATGGTGTTTGCCGGTATTATTTTGTTGATGATGCGTTGCCGCCAAGTTTTTTGATGCTATTTGCCAATAGAGCGTTAGAGGTAAAGCTGGAAATCAACTGGGAGTGTAGTTTAATATTGAGCAAAGAGTTGTTAAGCGTTGAATTCTGTCAACTTTTAAGAAAAGCGGGGCTTCGAAAGGTTAAAATGGGATTAGAATCTATTTCATCTCGTATTCTAAAATTAATGAATAAATACCACAAGGATATGTCTGAAATAGAACTCCAACAAATTCTTAATAATTTGCACGAAGCTGGAATTTCTATTGTACTGCATGTCATTTTTGGTTTTCCTACCGAGATGCTTGGCGAGGCGCAGCAAACGCTTAACTTCTTGATTAAAAACAAAGACATTTGTACTCCCTCAATACAACCTTTCTCGTTGGAAGAAAATGTGTCCGTATACAATAACCCCTGGGGATTCGGGATTACTGCGATTCACAAGGAAGATAAAGATTCCGGAATAAGGTGGGGATATCGTTACGAAGTTGCCACAGGAATGAGTCAGGAGGAAGCAAAAAAATTTACAGAAGAAGCAATAAAAACATGCTGCTCCCATGCAGGGGCTGAGACCTGAAATAGCAGGCTATGGCTGTCAAAACAAGACGCAGAGCGCCGGCCGGCTATGTGGATTGTAAAGTGATCGGGTCATAGGGGACGTTGCGTCTTTTATTGTAACTACTCAGGTCTGTCGTCGTAGTGGCAGAGTTTACTCTGCCCAAAAAGGCAAAGCAAGCTTTGCCACTACAAAAAATACGTGAAAAATACGGAGAACCTGAGTAGTTACCTTTTATTAACTTATTATTAATTGTAGGCAACATAAGGCGATTATCGTGAGTGGAATCGCGAAAATCGCCCAAAATATTTTACCGGGAACGGTCCTTAAGGGTATAATATCAAAAAAAGCGGCCGCCTGGCGGGAGTAAAAGGGTTTTCAGCAAGGGAGC
>JAHJSU010000089.1 GCA_018829985.1 Elusimicrobiota bacterium
AAATTTTTAATTATTGTTTTTGTTTGCTATTTGCCGATCATTGCTGTTTTTTATGCTGTTGGTATTGCTTCGCATGGCCATATTGGTTCGGAGATTTTATACCCGTGGTGGCAGGGCTGCTATTTTGGTTATATTGCGCTTACAATTTTTATCAAGAAACACACAAATCTTCAATTGGGCTGGTTTAAATTCATTATATTCGCGTCTGTGGGTTAGTTAATGACCACAATTTTACTTCTCTATATATCTGGGTTATTTGGCGACCTATTAATTGGCCTGTTTTTTGGAGGCGCCGTCAATTATCTATAGCCAGAGAAGTTTTGCCCCCCTTTATAAATCTGTTGTTTGTTTTCCGTCAACCATGTCACGCCGGAAAATTCCGTGTAACGTTTCCGCGGATTCCCCATAAAACCCGGTCCCGGAGCGCGCGGGGAATTTGCCGGCGATTTCGGATTAATCCCTTGTAAACCCCGCACTTTGGCTTGTTTACAGAAAAAGTGCGGGGTAAATTTAATATAATTGAAAGTAAGGCATCTTTGTGTCGCTAAATAAACAGACGTCTAAAGTGGAAAGTAAATAGAACAGAAGTCTAAAGCGGAGAGTAAATAGAGCAGAAGTCGAAAGTGTAGAGTCTAAAGTAAAAGACTTAATATCTCTACATACTTTAGACTCTAGACTTTCGACTTTAGACTCCAGACTTGAATTAAAGGAGACCTTATATGGTGGAAACGGATATAAACGAATTACTCTCGCAGGCGGAGCTTGAGATGCTTGAAAAAGTGGAAAAATTCAAGCGCGAACTTACTTCTCTGCGGACCGGCCGCGCCAACCCCCAGCTGCTTGATTCCGTGTATATCGAATATTACGGCGCCCGCGTGCCTTTAAAACAGGTGGCCGCCATATCCGTGCCCGAACCCCGGACCCTTGAAGTGCGCTCCTGGGACAAGGCCGCGACCGACGCTGTCGAGATCGAGCTGAAGAAAATGGACCTGGGAACCCTGCCCTCCAGGAACGGCGATATCATAAGGATAAATCTCCCCCCCATGACCGAGGACCAGCGCAAAAAAATGGTGAAAGTGGTCCACAGCATGGGCGAGGACTCCCGGGTGGCCGTCAGGAATGAACGGCGCGACGCGCTGGAAAAAATAAAGAAAGCCGAAAAAGCCAAAGAGCTGTCGGAAGACGATACCGAACGCTACAGCGCCGCCGTCCAGAAAATAACCGACACTTACGTCAAAAGCATAGACGATGTGGTGGCGGCCAAGGAAAAGGACCTGCTGACGGTATAACGGCAGGGTATAGGGGTTAGGGTAGAGGGTAGAGTAATAAGGAAGTTCCTTACTTCCGCACCCTAAACCCTCTACCCTCTACCCTATACCCTTTTTTTATGGAACAACTCCTGGAAAAACTTGACAGAAGCCGTATCCCGGCGCATGTGGCGATCATCATGGACGGGAACCGCCGCTGGGCCCGGCTTCACAGCCTGCCGGTGCCGGTCGGCCACGCGAAAGGCGTGGAATCGGTCAGGGCGGTGGTAAAAACGGCCAGCGATCTGGGCGTAAAAGCTTTGACCCTTTACGCTTTCTCCACCGAGAACTGGAACCGGAGCAAGTTCGAAGTCAACTCCCTGATGCTCCTGCTGAAAAAAGCCATTGCCGATTACTCAAGGGAACTGGGGGAAAACGGCGTAAAGCTGATGATAAGCGGACGTTTGTCCGAGATGCCCCTTTCCGCGCAGAAAGTCCTGAACGCCACCGTGGAAAGACTTAAAAACAATAAGGGCATGGTCCTGAACATCGCGCTTAATTACGGAGGGCGCCAGGAGATAATAGACGCGGTAAACGCTTTGCTTGGGCAAAAAGTGCAAAAGGTGGACGAGGAGGCTTTCGCCAGAGCCCTCTATGCCTGGCCGCTGCCGGATCCGGAACTGCTGATACGCACTTCCGGCGAGAGCAGAATTTCAAATTTCCTTCTTTGGCAGACGGCTTATTCGGAATTTTACATCACCGATACTTTATGGCCCGATTTCAAGGGAGAACAGTTCATAGAAGCCCTGCTTGATTACCAGGCGAGGGAAAGAAGGAGAGGCGCATAGATAGTGTAAAAGTTAAATTGCAAATTGCAAAATGGCGGATGTGCGTGAAAAGTAAAATGTGGCTGAAAATAATAACATGCGGTGATTTTGCGCTTTACATTTTGACTTGATTGTCCCAATATTATGCTTTTACCCAGAGTCCTTACGGCGGTTATTGGCATCCCGGCGGTCGCCCTGCTGGTCCACATAGGCGGTTTCCCCTACGCGGCTTTTGTCTTTACCATAATAACCCTTTCGCTTTACGAATATAACCTGCTGATGAAGATGGGCTCAAAGCCGGTGCAGGGACCCATGCTTTTTATCATAGGCCTTGCGCTGCCTGCCGCGCTTTACTTCGACCGCTACTCCGCTGCCCAGGCCGGCGGGGATAATTTCGCCGGTTCCGTCATCACTTTCGCCGTAGTCGCGGCCCTCACGTATGAAATATTCTCCGAAAAAAAATATCTGGAGCGCGTCGGATTCACGCTGCTGGGCGTCTTCATGATCTCCTGGTGCCTGTTCCATCTTATAGCGCTCAGGGACGTGCGGCCCGACGGAGAAGCCCTTACCTTCATGCTGATCGTCACCGTGTGGGTTATGGACACGGCCGCTTACGCTTTCGGCAGACTGGCGGGCAAAAAACAGTTTTCCACCATCAGCCCCAAGAAGACCTGGGAAGGGGCGGCGGCCGGCTTTATCTGCGCTGTTTTGATGACGCTGCTCGCGCGCTCTCTGATGAAAGAGCCGGTCAGCCTCGCTTTCGCGATAACGGCCGGCGTCCTTATCGGAGTCTTCGGCCAGCTGTCCGATATAGCCGAATCCATGCTCAAGCGCGCGGCCGGCGTTAAGGATTCTTCAAATCTGCTGCCCGGCCACGGCGGCGTGCTGGACAGGTTCGATTCCTTTATTTTTCTCGCCCCGATAATCTATTATTTCACGGTTTACGCCAGATGAGAAAATCAGAAATTGGAATTCAGAAGTCAGAATCCAGAATTCAGAATCTGGAAGAAGAGTTTTATTTTTTAATTTCCGAACTCCTGACTTCTGGCTCCTGACTTCTCAGGCAGTATCTGCATTATGAAACGCATCGTTATCCTGGGTTCCACGGGTTCCATAGGCAGGAACGCGCTTAAGGTGATAAAACATCTGGGCTGGCGCGCGCTGGGGCTTGCCGCCAATGCGAGCGTCAGGGAGCTTATGAGCCAGATACGGGAGCATAAGCCCGCTTATGTCTCGGTATTCGACCCGGCGGCGGCTTCGGAGGTGAAAGAAATATTGCCCCGCGGCGTAAAACTTCTGGCCCCCGGAGTTGAAGGCCTGATAGAGATGGCCACGCTTGCGGACGCCGATATCGTATTGAACGCGGTGTCGGGTTCGGTAGGGTTCGTCCCGCTGGCGGCGTCTATCCGGGCGTCAAAGCATATAGCGCTCGCCAATAAGGAGCCCATGGTAATGGCGGGTGAAACCTTAATGAAAGACGCCCGGCGCTGGCAGGCCAGGATAATCCCGGTGGATTCGGAGCTGTCGGCGATCTTCCAGTGTCTTGAAGGCCTGAAAACCGAAAATTACGCCCCGGCGGTCTCAAGGATATTCCTTACGGCCTCGGGCGGGGCTTTCTATAATTACAAAGGGGACCTGGGCAAAGTGCGGCTCTCTACCGCGCTCAGGCACCCCATCTGGAAAATGGGCCCCAAGATTACGGTGGATTCGGCCACGCTGATGAACAAGGGGCTTGAGGCCATCGAAATAAAAAATTTCTTTTCCGTGCCGGTCTCTAAAATAGAGGTGCTGATACACCCGCAGTCGGTCATCCATTCCGCGGTGGAGCTGAAAGACGGTTCGGTGCTGGCGCAGCTGTCCCGGCCCGACATGAAACTGCCGATACAGTACGCGCTCACTTATCCGGAGCGGGTCAAGTCGCCGGTGAAACCGATGGATTTCTTCAGGCTTAAAAGGCTGGATTTTGCAAAACCGGATTTCAGGAAGTTCCCGTGCCTGGGACTTGCCTTTGAAGCGGCCCGCAAAGGCGGCGCTTATCCGGCCGTCCTGAACGCCGCAAATGAAGCGGCGGTGGAGGCATTCCTTCAAGGAAAGATCCTGTTCACCGATATCCCCGGGATAGTGGAAGACACGCTTGGTTTCCATCATTCATGCAACGCCAATCCGCCCACCCTGGCCGAAGCAGTTGAAACGGATCAGTGGGCCAGAGCCAAAGCCGCCGAATTAACCGGCAGGCTGGCCGTCTGATGCACACCGTGCCTTTTACGGCACAGTTCGACAAGCTCACTGCCCTGAGCGAAGTCGAAGGGCCTATGCAAGTATTGGCCGTTTGATGAGCACCTGCAGGCAGGCACTGGCATAGCCTTGAAAAGGAAAAAATGATAATATCAACAGCGATTGTTTTATTCGCTTTCCAGGCTTCGCCGTTTTCGGCTTTGAAACATGGCGGTATATCAATAGCGGCCGTTTTATTCACTTTCGGCCTTGTGATCTTTCTCCATGAATTCGGGCACTTCCTGGTCTGCAAGCTTTCCAAAATAAGGGTGGAGGCTTTTTCCTTTGGTTTCGGCCCTGAACTTATCGGGCGTACCAGGGGAGACACCCGTTATTCGCTGCGCGCCATACCGCTGGGCGGCTATGTGAAACCCGCGGGCGAAAATTTAGATAACGTGACCGGCGCCCAGGACGAATATTTTTCAAAGCCCTGGTATGTCCGCCTTGGGGTGGTCTTCGCGGGGCCGTTCATGAACTACCTGCTCGCTTTCGTCCTTTTTACCGGCGTCATACTGACAGTCGGCGAACCCGTGCCTTCCAACGACCCTGTAATAGGTGAAACGGTCCAGGGGTATCCGGCTCAAGGCGCGGGCCTTAAAACCGGAGACAGGATCTTAAGCGTGGACGGGACCGCCGTAAATAACTGGCAGCAGATGGCGGACCTGATTCATAAGAAAATCAACGCTCCCGTCGCGCTGGAGTATCAGCGCGCGGCTGAAAAGGTTAAGATCACGCTGACCACCAAAAAAGGCCCGCGGGGCCAGGGACTGATAGGTGTATCTCCCGATATCGTATATAAATATATCGGGACCGTAAAAGCCGTCAAAATGGGCGCCAACCAGTGCTATTTTTGGACCGCTTATACGATCACTACCCTGGCTTCCAACATAAAGCGCAGGGAAAAACCGGACATCGCGGGGCCCGTCGGTATCGTAAATATAGTCAGCAAGGCCGCGCATACCGGCATGGCCGACCTTGTGTTTTTGGTGGCCCTGATCTCGGTAGCCGTGGGCTTTTTCAATCTGCTCCCTATCCCGCTGCTGGACGGCGGCCACGCGGTGCTCTATATCTTTGAAGGCCTGTCCAGCAAAAAGCTCACCCCGACCGTTATGAAATGGGTTAATTCGGCCGGCATCGCGCTGCTGATGAGCATCCTGCTTTTTGCCACCTACAGCGATATCATGCGTATGAGGGCGCCTAAGGCCGCGCCCGAGACCCCCGCGGCCGGGGCAAAAGATAAATAACACGCGCATGCATAAAAACACTTTAAAAAGGACCCGGAAAGTAAAAGTCGGCCATCTCGTCATAGGCGGTTCCAGTCCCGTGTCGGTGCAGTCCATGTGCACTACCGACACCTCCAACCTCAAAGCCACGATAGACCAGATACGGCGTCTTGAGGACGCCGGCTGCGAAATAATAAGGGTGGCAGTTCCGGACATGGCGGCCGCCAAAAACCTCGGCCGGATAAAAAGGGCCGTCAGCATCCCGCTGGTGGCGGACATACATTTTGACTGGCGGCTGGCCGTGGAAGCGGCGGGCCAGGGCGTGGATAAGATACGGATAAACCCCGGCAATATAGGCGGCAAAGACAAAGTCCGGGAAGTCGTTAAAGCCGCGAAGTCCGCCGGCATCCCGATACGGATAGGCGTAAACGCCGGTTCGCTCAAAGCCCTTAAGGCAACTCCGAACCCGCGCTGGAAACCGCGCCAATGGGCCGAGGTCATGGTAAAAGAAGCGCTCGACGAGGTCCGGCTGCTTGAAGCTCTTGATTTCCGGCAGATAGTGGTTTCGCTCAAAGCCGCCGATATAGAGCGTACCGTCATGGCCAATATCCTGTTTTCCGAAAAGTCGGATATTCCGCTGCACCTGGGCGTGACCGAAGCCGGGAGCTTTCTCTCAGGCGCCGTAAAATCATCCATAGGCATAGGGCTTTTGCTGGCCCGGGGCATAGGCGATACCATAAGGGTCTCGCTTACCGAAGACCCCCTGATGCAGGTCAGAGCCGCTTATGAAATATTAAAGGCGCTGAAACTCAGGCAGTACGGCCCGGACCTGATCTCCTGTCCCACCTGCGGAAGATGCCAGGTGAACGTCGAGAAGATCATAAAGGAGATAGAGGAGCGGGTCTACTCGGATAAGGTCCTGCTGCACCGCGCCGAAGGCAAGAAAATCGCCGTCATGGGCTGCGTGGTCAACGGTCCCGGCGAGGCCAGGGAGGCCGATTTCGGCGTGGCCGGCGGCAAAGGCAAAGGAATCTGGCTAGAGCGCGGCAAGCAGATAAAAGTGATTAAAGAATCCGAATGGGTCAATGAAATTATCAGGAAGATACGCAGCCTGAAGTGAAGGGTTTAAGGGTTTGAGGGTCTTAGGGTAACTGCACTGAAAAAATAATGTTGTTTTTGTTGTTGCCCTAAAACCCTTAAACCCTTAACACCTTAGACCCCAGGAGTACATCATGAAACTCAGTAATTACTTTCTCCCCACTTTACGAGAGGCGCCGGCTGACGCGGACAATGTGTCGGTAAAGCTGATGTTCAGGGCCGGTATGATCAGGAAACTGGCCAGCGGCATATATGAATGGCTGCCGCTGGGCCTGAGGGTTCTGAAGAAAGTGGAGAATATCGTCAGGGAGGAACTGGACGCTATAAACGGCCTGGAAGTCTGGCTGCCCGTGATACAGCCCAAGGAATTATGGATGGAGACCGGCCGCTGGCAGGTCTACGGCAAGGAGCTTTTAAGGATCGCGGACCGCAAGAACTCCGAGTTCTGCTTTGCCCCGACGGCCGAAGAGGTCATCACCAACATGGTGCGCCGGGACGTCAAATCCTACCGCCAGCTTCCCATTCTGCTCTACCAGTTCGGCGCCAAGTTCAGGGACGAGATACGGCCCCGCTTCGGCGTGATGCGCGCCAGGGAGTTTTACATGAAAGACGCCTATTCCTTCCACGCCTCCGAGGCCGACTGCGAAAAGTGGTATCACGCCCTCTACGGCGCTTACGAGCGGATCTTCACCCGCTGCGGGCTTAAATACAAGCCGGTGGAAGCCGACAGCGGCCCGATAGGCGGCAGCCACTCCCACGAGTTTATGGTCATAGCCGACACCGGCGAAGCCGAGATAGCGCTGTGCGAATGCGGCTATGCGGCCAATACCGAGAAGGCGGAGACCGCCGAGCACCCGGCCCGGACCGCAGACCCGTCCAAACTGGCCCCGCTTAAAGACGTCCCGACCCCCGGCAGGTATACCGTCGAGGACGTGGCGAAGTTCCTGAAGCTGAACAGGAGGCAGGCCATAAAGACGCTGTTCTTCCTGGCCGACGGCGAGCCCGTTATGGCGCTGGTGCGCGGCGACCATGAACTGAACGAAAACAAGCTCCGCCGGGCACTGGGCGCGGCTGCACTTGAAAAGGCCCCGCAGCATATTTATGAAGCCATAGCCGGCTGTCCCGCCGGCTTCGCCGGCCCGGTGGAAATAAAGAACAAATATGTGCACGGCAAAGACACAAAACCTTTAAAGACCGTCATCGCGGATTACGCGCTGAAGAACGTTTTCAACGGTTTTTCCGGCGCCAATAAGGGCGATACGCATACCGTCAATATCAACCTCGGCCGGGATTATAACCCGGACAGCTTCGCCGATATACACGCGGCCGCCGAAGGCGACCTCTGTCCCCGCTGCAAAAAGCCCCTGGAATTTAAGCGCGGCATAGAAGTCGGCCAGACTTTCAAGCTCGGCACTAAATATTCAAGCTCCCTTAAATGCGAGTTCCTGGACGAGAAACAGCAGATGACGCCCATGGTAATGGGCTGTTACGGCATAGGCGTGTCCCGCACCGTGGCCGCCGCCATCGAACAATTCCACGATGAGTGGGGCATCATCTGGCCGCCGTCGCTGGCGCCGTTTGAGTTTTCTCTGGTCAGCATCGATTCCGAGGACGGGAATGAGGAGATAAACGCCGAATCCCAGAAAGCGTACGACCGGATCCACGCCTCGGGCATGTCCGTTCTCTGGGACGACCGCGACGAGCGTCCCGGCGTCAAGTTCAAGGACGCGGACCTGATAGGGCTCCCGTACCGCATCGTGGTCAGTTCAAAGACCTTAAAGGACGGAGAGTGCGAATTTAAACGCCGCGCCGAAAAGACGGCGGTCCGCTGGAAACTCGCCGATATCCCCGCCAGGCTTAACGAACTGAAAGCGGAAATAAACAGGGTGTAGGTTTGTAGTCGCAGGCTTTAGCCTGCGTTTCGGTATAGGGTGTAAAGGGAACCGTCCTCTTTATTTTTGGAGGCCCAAATGCAAACTCAAAGAAATAAAACCTGGAAATTGTGTCTTGTGCTTGTTTTTGCCGGCGTTGGACGCTGCGCCGCTGTCCCCGATATTTCCGTTTCCACTCCGTCGCAAGCCGCTTCGCCCAAAGCCGCATTGCCCGGCGCGTTGAACGCCCCCGGCGCTTTTGAAGGGATCATCCCCCCGTTGGGCCTTAAAAAGTACGACTGGCAGGCGGACCTGGTGTTCTTTTCCGATGGTTACAGCGGTTTCCCCGCTGCGGCCGTTTCGGGCAAAAAAGGCGGGAGCGGCTTTCTTTTACTGTATTCCGATTCCAGGCTGCCTGATATCAGGAACAAAGGCGCTTTTTTGCGGTCCTCAGGCGTGCCCGTGAAAAGCGTTACAACGGAAATTCCTATTCACGACCTGATAAATAACAGTGTTTCCACTGCTACCTATACCCAGGACCTCCTGGACGAATTCTCCACCCGTGCCCAGTTCCTCACGCTGTTCTATTACCGGCGGCTCTATGAGAACGAATTTATGCGCGCGGGGCTCCTGCTGGGCCTGCCGCTCGCCTGGCATAATTACTCCGTCGTCGGCACCCTGGACGATAACTCCCGCTTCAGCGAAAGCGGCCACGCCTTCGGGCTGGGGTACGCTACTGGCCTGACCGCCTCGGTCAATTCCGCGTCCGAACTGAATAAGGGGCTCGCAGTTTCCATGTTCCTGATATATAACCGCATTGCGTTTGAAAGCACGGACGGCCTGGTCGGTAAGCATTTGAGAAACCGCCTCAGCGGCCTCAGGTTCGGGTTCTCCGCCGGCTGGCGCTTCAATTTCTACCAGTAGGGTTTAAGGGTTTTAGGTGTTAAGGGTTTTAGGGTAACAGCAACAACAATTTTGCATTTTAATCTCTTACCTTTAAACCCTAATGTTCTTAAACCCTCAAACCCTTCCTCATTGAACCCCCCCCCCGCATTTGTTAGAATTTTCATAGTAATAAAGCGCTAAAGGCGCTTTATTACGCCATAAGCCATAAGCCGTATGCCATAAGCTTTTTAAGGAATTCCTTTAGAGCATATGGTCTAAAACTTACGGCATATGGCGCGGCTGGAACAGCCGCTTATGGCTTATGGCATTTTTTCCGGAGGAAAAAATTATGAAACCCAATGATTTCATTAAATTTATGGATAAGGCCAAAATGTATGACCTGACCCAGCCGCTGAGCATCCATACCCCCCCTTGGCCCAGCTATATGCCGCTCCAGCTTCAATATTTCAAGCGCATCGCCGGTGCGCATATGGGCCAGGGCGCCAACGGCCAGATAATGAAAACCTCCAACCATGTGGGCACGCACATGGACGGGGAGATACATTTCTTCGGCTCGGGCCGCACTATCGGCCAGGTGCCTATGAGCGAATGGACGGGCCCGGCCGTGATCGCGGATATCTCAAAAGACGTGGGCGATTACGACCTTTACGAACCGGAACTGCTGATGAAGCGCGCCGACATCCGCAAAGGCGATATCCTGATCATAAACACCGGCTATCACCGCTACGCCTGGTATGAAAAACAGTCGGATGAAGTCCGCTATTTCGTCAAACATCCCGGCCCGGGCCCCAAGTTTCATAAATGGGCGCTGGCGATGAAATTTAAATGGATAGGCGTGGACTGCGGCTCGGCGGACCACCCCATGAACACCATCATCCGCAACTGGCATCCCAAACTGTTCGTGGAAGCGGAAAACAAGCTCGTTGAAAATTATGGCAAAAAGTGGGACGAACTGTTCCCGATAGAGGAATATTACCAGGTAATGCACCTGAAGCTTTTCCCCAAGCGCCTGGTCCACGCCGAGAACCTCGGCGGCGACATAGACAAGCTTTCGAATAAGCGCTGCTGGCTCGGCTTCTTCCCGCTGAAGGGCATGGAGCTCGAATCCGCGATGGGCCGGGTAGCGGCGTGGACAGCGTAGCAAAA
>JAHJSU010000090.1 GCA_018829985.1 Elusimicrobiota bacterium
AGGCGGCTCTCTAATTTTGTAGAATCTCATTATACGGCCTGTTCGTCTAGCGGCCTAGGACGCCGCCCTCTCAAGGCGGAGATCACGGGTTCAAATCCCGTACAGGCCGTAATTATTTTTCCGACGGTGAGCTGGTTTCTCGACGAGAAATCGGCTTTTTATTTTCAAAGTTATTTTGCTCGATTTTGCTCATATTGGGCCGGTTTTGCCTAAAAAAGCCGGAAAAGCGCCGGTTTAACACCGCTTACCCAAACATTGTTCGGCGCATTATGTAAAAACTAAAGCAGTGGAGAAGTATTACATGGAATACCGAGAGGGGTTTTATAAGCGCCAAGAACATTTCCCGCCACATCTTCACAAGTTAGAGTTTCTAAGGCAAAACCGGACGGTCCCCCGGCTTTTGCTCCAGCGGCAAAAAACATACTGAAAACAAAAACGGCGGCGATTTTTTCATAAATTTATACTGCTGCATTTATCGTCTCAACAGTTTAATTCGATTTAGCGCGCATTGTCACAATAGCCGTCAGACGGCCAATCAGCCATCAAAAAAACAGCGGGGCCATGCCGGCGCAGCCAGGCGCGGCGGGTTTCGTAGTCGGGGAGGACGGATTTAACGATGCTCCAGAATTTTGGGGAGTGGTTGTGAACTTTTAAATGGCACAGCTCGTGGACAATAATATATTCAATAACGGCTGGCGGCATCATGGCAAGACGCCAGTTAATGCGGATATCCCCTTTACGCGAACAACTCCCCCAGCGCTTCTTCTGGTCCACTACCGAAATCCGGCCGGATTTAACGGCCAAAGAACTGGAATGCTTGCGAACAAAAGCGGCAGTCCTTAAAGCTGTGTGTCTGGCATATAAATTTCGGATGGCTCCTGAAGCGGCGGCTTTTCCGCCGAAGGCGGACCCGCCGGGTTGTTTGGCGGGAAATTCTGCGCCGGTCTGTCCGTTCAGAAACAGCTTAAGCCGTCCAGCTTCAACTTTGCATGTCGGCCGCTTAAGTTCCGCCACATGCTGCAACCGAAGCCTCAGGTTGCGGCCTAAAAACTGGAAAGATTCGCCATTTTCAAATTTTTTGGGCGGATATAGCGTTAGAAGCTGTTCAAAATACTTTTGTTTCTCGGCAATCCAAGCGCCCCTTTTGCCCACAAACTGTTCAATATAACTTTTTGATACAAACTTGGGCGCTCGCACTGTTACCGTACCGTCCCGATTTACGCGCAGACAAACACTTTTGCGTCCTTTTGAGGGAAGCAGATTATAATTAACGCGAGGCTCTATAACCGGGGTAGGCATAATTACCGTTTAACCCACTGTTGTGCCAGTTCAATTAATTCCCTGGTCAGGGCCGGGAGCTTTTCTTCAGCGCAGCCCTTACTCCTAAGCAGACGCTTTATTTCCCGGCGCATTTCTTTCTGGATATCTTCGCGTTCGGTCCACTCGGCCACAGCCCGGTCTTCAACAAGAGTAATAATCTCTTTGGCAATAGCGGCACGCTCTTCTTTTTTTAAGGCGGGCAGGTCTTCAGAGCGGTCAATAAGCCCAAAAAAGGCGAATTCTTTGCCGCCGGAAAGGCCTAGTTTTTTTGCGGCTTCATCTTTATGCGCCTCAATTTCCTTTATCTGCATAAGCGATAAAAGCAAATCAGCGTCCTCATGGCGCTCTTTCTTGTTAGTTTCAATAACATCCTCAAGCTGTTTTTGAAGCGTGCCGTAAAAAGCCGGATTTTCGGCAGATGCGCCATGCAGGGAATCCCGCAGGGCATATTCAAGGTGCACGGCCTTGGCCTTATCCGAGCCCTTGGCTTCAAGCTGTTGGGCAAAGTCCGGCGCGGTAATGGTTAATGGTTTTAAAAGCTCTTCTATTTTTTCAGCCGCTATATGAGCGTGTATCAGGGCCTCTATCTTGGCGCTCAAATCCTCGGATTTTAGGCGTTCATCGCGATACAGATTTTTTGCCCCCTCACGGACAGCGCCCAGGAACTTAAAATCCTTAAGGAACGGTTCAACCCGCAGGTCCGGCATTAAGAAGTCCATGCTCTTGACCATGTCACGGTATGCCTTATCAAAGTCGCCTCTTACAGCGGTCGGCCTTAAAACTTCAAGGCATTTCTGGATTACGGTTCTGGGCTCTTCATCAAAAGAGATGTCCGCAAAGAATTTCATTGTTAGCTTGTGGTGAAGCGCAAGCTGCTTCAATTCCCGCTCCACATCGTCGGTATGAAACAAGCCGACCAGGTCATCGGCGCTGAATTTTTTAAGGGCGGTGGCCAGTTCCGCGCCGATGCCCACATAGTCCACTATCAAGCCGTAGTTCTTGCACGGGTATACGCGGTTTGTGCGGGCCACGGCCTGAAGCAGATTATGCTCTACCAACCGCTGGTCCAGGTACATGGCCTGCAGAACCGGCGCGTCAAAACCGGTCAGGAGTTTGTCGCACACAATAAGGAAAGATAAAGAATCCTTTGGGTCTTTGAACCGCTCTTTGAGAATTTCCTCGTCACTGCTTGAAAGATAATATTTTTGTTTCCAGTCCTCGGGGTCCTCGCGGTCGTTTGTGGTCATGACCACGGCTGAGAATTCGGGGGGCACAAGCTTGTCCATGGCCTTTTTATAAAGGTCCACAGCCGCCCTGCTTTTTGCGACTATCATGGCTTTAAGGCCGTTGGGGCGTATGGCCTGGTGATAATGCTCAACTATATCCATTGCCACGCGCTCTATTCTTTGCGGAGCGCCGGACAGCACTTCCATGCTGGCGTATTGCTTCCTGATCTTGGCCAGCTCTTTTTTATCTTTGTCCGGGAACATGCCGGACAGCAGGGCGTCAATGGAGCCACCCACTAAATGCAGCGAAGGCAGACGGCTCATGTATTTTATAGGCTTAGTGGCGCCATCAGCCTCGGCTTCCATAATGCCGTAGCGGTGCATATAGTTCTCGCCGCTGGGGCTGAACAGCTTGTAAGTATTGCGGTCTTCTTTATCCAAGGGTGTGCCGGTGAAAGCAAAGAAGGCGGCATTCGGCAAGGCTTTGCGCAGATTGAAAGCGAAATTGCCGTACTGGGTGCGGTGGGCTTCGTCGGTAAGCACAATAATATTGTCCGCCGGGGAAAGCGGCTTATCCGGCGGCGCGCGGAATTTCTGCACTGTGGTCATTATAGTGCGGCCTGCGCCCTCTGAAAGCATTTTATAAAGGTCCTGCCCGCTTTCAGCCCGAACCGGGTTAGGGAAGCCGCAGTCACGGAAAGTGCCGGAGATCTGCTTGTCGAGGTCCCTGCGGTCGGTCACCACAAGGAAATACGGATTTTTCAGTTTTGCTTCTTCCCGCCTGAGTTTAAGAGCGGCAAAAATCATTGTTAAAGATTTACCCGAACCCTGCCAATGCCAGATAATGCCTTTCTTCTCTTTTTCGGTCAGGACTCTGGCGGCTAGTTTCTGCACCGCAAAGAACTGCTGGTAGCGGCAGATTTTCTTTTTAACCTTGCCCTCGCTGCTTTCAAAAACAATGAAGTTCCTTATGATGTCCAGGAAATTGCGTTTATTGAAAAGCGCGGCTATTATAACATCCTGTTGAGCCGGGGCGTGCGGCAGGTCTGTGTCTTCAAGCAGGCCCAGCTTACGCATTTCTATTATTGTGGGATGTTTGCTCAGGTCCGGCAACTTTTCTTCCGGTTTGGCCTTCCACTCATGAAAGCCGTCATGGTCTGTGCCGATAATGCCATATTTCGCGCCAAAAAGATTAGTCCCGAGCAATATCTGGTTTGTGCGGAACAGGGCCGGGATTTCTTTCTGGTAGCGTATAAGCTGGGCCATAGCGTCGCCCACCCCTGTTTCCCGCGCCACAGGGCTTTTACACTCAATAATGGCCAGGGGAATGCCGTTTACAAAAATTACTATGTCGGGCCTGTCCGTGACCTTTGGGCCTTTAACCCAAAACTGGCTGACCACCAGGAACTCATTATTAGCCGGTTCGTTGAAATCTATAAATTTTATTGTGACGGCTCTGCGCCCGGCGCCGTCTTCCTGGTCTATGGAGATATTTGAAACAAGGTTTTTATGGAACGACCTGTTCTCATTCATAAGGCTGGTGCCCTGGATATTGGTTATCTGCCTTATGGCTTTCTCTATGGCTATTTCGCCGGCATCGGGGTTTAATTCCTTAAGTTTGGCGCGGAGCCGCTCCACCAGTATCACATCGCGCCGCGAAGTCCGCTCGCAGTCTTCGTTTTCCTGCGGATCCAGCTTATCGCCGGTCAGGAATTCATACTTCATCCGCTTCAACTGCTCAATAGCCGGCTTCTCGGAAAGCGTATCTTCGTTGAATTTAGGCGTGGTCATATACTATTTGATCTTTTTGTTTTCCTCAAACAGGCGGATGTAGTCCTTCTGGGTCTCCATCACCATCTCGGCTATAAAGGCGGTGACTGGCTTGTCGTCTTCGTGCGCCTTTTCAAGCGTGTCTATATAATCCCTGCGGCGGATTGGCGGGATTATGGTTATGTTATAGCCGGCCTGCAACAGCGCCAGGTTCATTAAAAGCCGGGCCAGCCTGCCGTTGCCGTCCACAAAGGGGTGGATAAATACAAAATCCTTGTGAACCCGCGCGGCAAACTCAACGGGGTGAAGCTTCTTCTTCATGGCGGGCAGTTTGCGGACAAAATCCGCCATAAGGGCGGGGAGATTTTCCGGTAGCGGCAGAGGATATTTCGAGCCGCTTATGAAAACCTTAATCTTGCGGTACTTGCCGGCGTTTTTAGCGTCTATCCTGTAGTAAAACAGCTTGTGCAGCTTTTTAATGTCAGCCTCGGCTATGGCCTGATGCTTGTAAAGGTTATACATCAGATCGTAGGCCTCGCCGTGGCCAAGGGCCTCAAAATGGTCCTTAAGCGGCTTGCCGTTTATGGTAAGACCGTCCTCTATAACTATTTTAGTTTCACTCTCGGTGAGTGAATTACCCTCAAGGGCATTGGAGGAGTAGGTAAGGCCGACCTTGTAATACTCCCTGATCTGTTTAAGGACGGTCTTGTTTCTGGGCCGGTGTTTGTTTATCTCTTTCTGAAGCCTGTCTATTTCAGCCAGTATTTTTTTCATAAAGCTCCCCTGTAAAAGCAAAAACCCGCCGAATTTCGCGTGCCTTTCGGCAGAGGCGCGGCGGGTATGCTAAATATACTATACATGATTTTTTTCATATTTACAATGCTCAAATTTTGCTCTCAATTTTCACCTTTTACCAGG
>JAHJSU010000091.1 GCA_018829985.1 Elusimicrobiota bacterium
ATGTAGTCGCAGGCTTTAGCCTGCGTGTTGGCGCAAGCTTCCGCCTGAGGCGGATCCCCGCCAATACAACTCGGCGGGCGCAGCGCCGGGCTGTTTGGCGGAAAAGCTTGCGACTACATCCTGCGTACCGAGAGAGCGTCCGCCTAAGGCGGACGACTACACAGGATGGGTTCACCGAATGTTTGTGAGGTTAAAATAATGGCCGCCCAGAACATGGACTATTCTAAAACCGTTTTCCTGCCTAAAACAGGTTTCTCGATGAAGGCCGGACTTCCCCGGAAAGAACCGGGCCTGCTGGAGTTCTGGGGTAAGCTGGACCTGTACCGGAGAATGCTGGACCTGCGGAAAAACTCAAAGCCGTATATCCTGCATGACGGCCCGCCTTACGCCAACGGCCATATCCATATCGGCCACGCGCTTAATAAGATCTTAAAGGATATGACGGTCAAATCCCGCTGCCTTCTGGGTTATTATGCGCCCTATGTCCCCGGCTGGGACTGCCACGGACTCCCCATAGAACAGGCGCTCCTTAAGGAGCTCAAGATAGGCAAGCGGCACATAGACGACGTCGCGGCTTTCAGGAAAAAGGCCAGGGAGTTCGCCGCCAGATTTATAGACATACAGCGCGCCGAATTCAAAAGGCTCGGCGTGCTCGGCGACTGGGAAAACCCTTATATAACCATGTCCAGCGGCTATGAGGGCACGGTCATAAAAGCTTTCAGGGAGCTGCTTGAAAAAGGCTATATCCACAGGGATAAGAAGACCATTTACTGGTGCGTTTCGTGCGAAACGGCCCTGGCCGACGCGGAGGTGGAATATAAGGACAAGAATTCGCCGTCCATATTCGTGAAATTCCCGCTGGTGGACCCGCCCGCCGCGCTGTTCGGGGCCGCCGCGGAAGGCAGGAAGATCTCGCTGGTCATCTGGACCACCACGCCGTGGACGCTGCCGGCCAATATGGCCGCGGCCGTTTCAAAGGACGAGAACTACCGCCTGCTGGAAACGGGAGGGGAATACCTCATCGCGGCCGACAAGCTGGCCGACGCGTTCCTGGCCGGGAGCCTCGGCGCGGACGGGGGCGCGGCGCAGCCCGCCGCGCAGAAGGGCGCCCTGCTGCCCGGTGAAAAGCTGGTGGGCCTCAAATACACGCACTGCCTCGCGGCGCACATGCCGGAGAACAGGCGCTTCCCCCGGACCGTGATAGCCGCCGATTTCGTGGACATGTCCACCGGGACCGGCATAGTCCACGTCGCCCCGGGCCACGGCGAGGAAGATTTCCACGCCGGAAAGACCTGGGACCTTGAGATCTTCTGCCCGGTGAACGAAGAGGGACGGTTCACGAAAGACGCCGGCGTTTTCGAGGGGCTAAAGGTTTTCGAGGCCAACGATAAAGTGGTGGAGACCCTTAAGGGCGACGGGCTCCTTATAGATTCAAAGACCATCGCGCACAGCTACCCGCATTGCTGGCGCTGCAAGCAGCCGGTCATCTTCAGGGCCACCGAACAGTGGTTCCTGAAGGTGGACCTGCTCGGTCTGCGCGATAAACTCATCAACGAGGCTGATCATGTGGCCTGGCTGCCCAAAGCCGGGCACGAGCGGATGACGGCTATGCTCAAACAGCGCCCGGACTGGTGCCTTTCCCGGCAGCGCTACTGGGGCACGCCGATACCGGCCATTTACTGTAAGGCCTGCAGCGGCGTCCAGACCGGAACCGGGCTTTTGAAAGGCTTTGAGGCAAGAGCTTTCGCCGAAGGCAGCGACTTCTGGTTCTCCGAGGATGCGAAAAAGCTTCTGCCCGGGGGTTATAAGTGCTCCTGCGGCGGGACGGAATTCCGCAAAGAAAAAGACATAATGGACGTGTGGCTGGACTCGGGCGTTTCCTGGTACGCGGTGCTAAAGGGCAGTAACCAGTTACCAGTAACCGGTAACCAGTCACCGGTTACCGGTTACCAGTCACCCGGCCACCCAGGCCTCCCCGCCGGTTCCTACCCGGCAGACCTGTACCTTGAAGGCTCCGACCAGCACCGGGGCTGGTTCCAGACCTCGCTGATCCCCTCGGTGGCGCTGAACGGCCACCCGCCCTACAAGACCGTGCTGACCCACGGCTTCGTGCTGGACGAGCAGGGCAGGGCTATGCATAAATCTACTGGCAACGTGGTCTCTCCGCAGGAGGTAACAAGCAAATACGGGGCCGAGGTCCTGCGGCTCTGGGTGGCCCTGAGCGATTACTGCGAAGACATCCGCATCTCCGAGAAGCTTCTGAGCGGGCCCATAGACACTTACAGGAAAATAAGAAACACCATCAGGTATCTTTTGGGCAATCTCAATGATTTTAAGCCCGGGACACACCGGCTCGGGGACTCCGATGTCCTTGAAATGGACCGCTATGTGCGCCACCGGCTTGTCGAACTGGCCGGCAGGGTAGAGATGCATTATTCAGCATTCGAGTACCGCCAGGCTATACGCGCCGTGGCAGATTTCTGCATACTCGACCTGTCGGCCTTCTATCTCGATTCGCTGAAGGATCGCCTGTACACTTTCAGCGCGGATTCCCCGGAGCGCAGGTCCGCTCAGACCGTGCTGTACGACGTGCTGATCGCCGTCCTTAAAATGATAAGCCCGATCCTTTCTTTCACCGCTGAAGAAGGCTGGCAGACCGCGAAGACCGAGATAGACCCCTCTTTGAAGGAAAGTGTGTTCCTGAGCGATTTTCCCAGGTTCCCGGCCGCCTGGTCTGACCGGGCCCTGATCGAGCGGTGGACCCGCATGATGGGGCTCAGGGAACCCGCGCTGAAAGCCATAGAAGAAGTGCGGAAAGCCGGTTCCCTGGGCTCTTCGCTGGAGGCCAAGGTCACCTTCAGGACCTCCAGCGCTGAAATGAAGGGATTCCTTTCCGCCACACTTCCTTTCTGGCCGCCGTTCCTCATAGTCTCGGCCTGCGCCCTTGAATTCGATCCCGGCGCCGGCGAATTTGACGTGACGGTGGAGCACGCCGAAGGCGTCAAGTGTCCGCGCTGCTGGCGGTGGGGAAAAGATATAGGCGCCGATACCCGGTATGCCGGGGTCTGCGGCCGCTGCGCCGACGCGCTGAAAAAATCAGGGGATAGGGGCTAGGGGATAGGGGATAGGGGCTAGGGGCTAGGGGCTAGGGTAAAGGGGGGGAACACTTTTCCTAACCCTGGCCTCTATACGCTAGCCGCTGCTTTATGAATCATAAATGGCTTGAACCGCTTATTGTGCTTGCGGTCTTTGCGATAGACCGGATCGCAAAAGCTCTGGCTTTGCGGCATTTGTTGTTCAAGCCGGTGGAAGTTCTGCCGTTCTTCAGCCTGACGTATGTGGAAAATACGGGAGTGGCTTTCGGCATGTTCCGGGATAATAACGCTTTTTTTATCGTATTTTCCATAGCGCTGATCGGCGGGCTTCTGGTATTCAGACGGAAGCTTCCCGCTTCCGGCTTGGCCGCCCGCGCCGGCATAGCGCTGGTGCTGGGCGGCGCCCTGGGCAATCTCTATGACCGGCTGGCCTACGGTTTTGTGGTGGATTTTTTCGATTTTTCGTTTTTCCCGGCGGTGTTCAACGTGGCGGACAGCGCCATAACCGCCGGCGCGGGCCTTTTGGCAATAGGGATTAACAGGAGGGAGGGTAGAGGGGAGAGGATAGAGGGGAGAGGATAGAAGTCAGAAGTAAGAGGTAAGAGGTCAGAAATCAGAGTTCAGAAATCAGATTCGTGCAAAGGAATATTCCTTATATATCTGACAGCGGACTTCTGTCTTCCGACTTCTAAAATTAAAAGTTTCGTACGATACGGGGAATCTGTCTATGAAAAAAAACACGCTATTCGCTATTCGCTATTCGCTATTCGCTCTCCCCCTGCTCCTTGCCGCCTGCAACAGATCGCCTGAATATTATTTCAAACAAGGCAACAGGCTGGCCCTGAACGGCCGCGGCATGGACGCGATACAGATGTACAACAGAGCCCTTCTGCTGAAAAAACGATATCCCCAGGCCCTTACCTCAAGGGGCATGGTGTATGAAAAGCTCGGCGACAGGCAGAAGGCCGTTTACGATTACAAAAAAGCCATAAACATGGACCCGGCCTACGCCCCCGCCTATAACAACCTTGCCGCCCTCTATATGGACGCCGGGGAGTACAAGGAGGCCGTCAAGCATCTCTCCAGGGTTCTGGAAACCGACCCTTCCTATGCCTACGCCTATTTGAACAGGGGCGTGGCCCGGTATAAGCTGGCCGATTATAACCCGGCCTTGGCGGATCTCACGCAGGCGATAGAATCGGACCCGAAACTTGAACTGGCCTATTATCAAAGGGCTTTATGCGCGTCCAGGCTGGGCGACACTTTCGCCGCGCTCGCGGACCTGAACGCGCTTATCAGTATGAAACCGGACGTGGCTCCGGCGTGGTTTGAGCGGGGGAAAATAAAATTTTACGCCAAGAACTACGAGGGCGCAAGTGTTGATTTTATGAAAGCGGCCGCGCTCAAACCCCTGGCCGCCGCCTACCGGTACTGGACGGGGCTGGCGGTCCTCAAGGCCGGATATTACGAGAGGGCCATGGCCGAGGCCGAAGAGGCGCTCGCGCTGGACCCGGAGCACGCCCTGTCCTGGCTTTTGAAGGGAGATCTCTGTTTCTTTATGAAAGACGCCGGCGGGGCCAGGGAGAGCTATCTGAACGCCAAAGAGCTCGACCCCGCCCGTTCGGCGCTTTACGAGGCGAGGCTGGCCGCCGTTTTAAAACCCGCGGTGAAACCGGTTAAGAAGCAGCGCAGGAAGAAGAAGTAGTAAGAAGAGTCTAGAGTCTAAAGTGTAGAGTCTAAAGTTTAGAAACATTAAGTTATTTACTGTAACTACTCAGGTCTGTCGTCGTAGTGGCAGAGTTTACTCTGCCCAAAAAGGCAAAGCAAGCTTTGCCACTACAAAAAATACGTGAAAAATACGGAGAACCTGAGTAGTTACTATTTACTTTAGACTCTCCACTCTCGACTTGCCTCTGACCTCTACTATGCCCGAAGAGAAAGAAATACCGGACTGGCGCAAGCGATTCCTGGCGAACAGGATGAGCTTTGAGAGCCTCCTGTTTGAAAAAGAACTCGTGGCGCCGAAAAAGGAAAAGCTGTACGCCGGCCTTTTAGGCGCGGCGGGCATAGCGTTTTTAGGCTCGCTTCTGCTGGCGGTCTGGATCTTAAGGCACAAATATTTTTTCAGCGCGGCCGATGCCGCGGCTTTTAATACGGTCCAGGCCTTTTTGGAACAGTATAAGGCAGGCGGCATCTGGAGCATCTTTAAGCCTTTTTCCCTGGGGGCCGCGCACCCCGCCGCGCTTCCGCTCTATTATCTCACTTATGTGCCCGTGCTTAAATATATAACCGCCGATCTCTACCGGGCGCTTGTCCTCGTCAATTCCTTTTACCTCAGCACTCTCGTTTTCGCGGTATTCATGGCTGTCAAAAAAAACAGGAATAATCTTTCCGGCTGGCTGGGCGCGACCGTGGCCGTGTCATTGCCTTTCGTGCTTGAGACCGCCCGCCACCCCGATCCCGGGCTGGCTGCGATGGCGCTTGCGGCCGGGCTTTACTGCTGCTACATAAATTCCAACGAGTTCGACCAGCCGAACTGGAATGTGTGGTTCGGCCTGACTTTAAGCCTCGGTTTTTTCACGGACGACATGTTCTGGATCTACGCCCTGCCGCTTTTGCCGTTCCTGACGACCGCTTGTGTGGGGGGCCTCGCCCTGAATTCATTGCTGAAAGGCCTTCTGCCGGGCCTGATCCTGAACCTGCCATGGTACGCTTATATTTTCGCTTTCCGGGCTTTAAACCATTACTCCGGAGCCGCCGGGGAGCATGTCTGGCGCCCGGGCGTGTGGAATTATTTCTGCACCATGGCCGGCGCCGCCGGCCTGCCGATGTTCATACTGGGGGCGCTGGCGCTTCTTTGGATGTATTACTCGGTCTTCATGCCTTACTCCCCCAGGAAAATAGTGGCCGCCTGGTTCTGGGTCCCTTTTCTAATCTGCTATTTTTTCTTCGGCGACAGGCCCCGATTAATGTATCCGGCGCTTCTGCCGATAGCCCTGGCCATTGCGGTGATGGCGCCCAATCAGGTCAGGAAATATATTCTCGGTATTGCCGCGGCGCTTCTGCTGGTGAACCAGTCCGGCCTGGTGTCTCCGGTCTTCGCGGGGCGTTCCACCGCCGTCTTCGGCCTGCCCAGGCCCGCTGAAAAAGGCGTTTATCGCATCGAAGAGTCGCTTGACGCTATACGTCTGCGCGCGGGCGGTCTTAAGAGCTCCGCGGTCGTCCTGATCGGAGAGGATAAAAATATCGACTATCCAAGCTTTAATCATGTGGCGGCTCAATCCGCCGGCCGGCGGGCGGAAGGCGGCAGGCCGGAGCTGAACTTCGTCCGCTACCAGGCGCAGCTGCTGGGCCTTGCCGACTTTGTCGTCCACAGGACCGGGGCTTTCGGAGAGCGCCGCAACGCCCCGGACAGCCGCGAACTGGAAAAAGAAATATTCAAGCCGTGGTTTTTGAAAGTATTCACCCTGGTTTCGGCCTTCGAGCTGCCTGACACCTCAAAACTTGTTATTTATGAAAAGAACAAAATAACCGAAAGGCCTTTCGCGGAAGGCGTTCATAAGTTAAAGAACTGCCGGATAGCGGGGTTTACCCTGGAAGACGGGGACCTCGAACTCTTCGGGTTCGATCCGGCAAGAGGCGCTTACGCCCTGGCCGTTTTTTCCGCACCCCAGGCTGTTTTCGCGGACGGGCTTGATGTCTACGGGCTTCAGCTGGAAATAGAGAACTTCCTGCCGTTTTCGGATACCGGCGGGCTGTCCAAACTGAGGCCGATTAAGATGAGCAAGGCCAGAATAACCAGGTTGAAGACCAATATGCGCGCTTTTGAGCGATACCTGTCCTCCAGATACTCCAAACTTCAAAACGTGGAAGTCGATTTCGACGGAGACCTGAAGATCAGCGGCGATTACAATGGCAGGGGTTTCTACTGGATAGCCGCCCTGAACGAGCATCCGCCGGTCATTGAGCTCAGGAACGCGGCTGTTACCCCGCTGCCCGGCTGGCTGAATTGGTTGAATTGGAATATTGCCCTGGACGCGTATACGCCGGTCATTGACCTGAAGAACAGGGGTTTTATCAACGGGGTCCTGAAGGCGCCGGATTTTCTGCTGCGGTTTTTTAATTTCAGTTACGATATTTCCCAGCGGCCCTATTACATAACTTTTGACGGGACAAAGCGGAAAAAACGGCTGCTGGAGATTTCCGGTAAACCGCATTCCTTGTTCCAGGCCGCCCATCCAAAGCGGGCGGCGGAGAAAGCAAAGCCGGAGGTGCTCTACTAACCCGAAAACTTCAATTAAAGTTTTCGGGAAGGCTAAAGGACAAAGGAGAAAGGCTAAAGGACGGAAAATTTGCTTTGTTTTTCTGTGGGGTTTCCTTTATCCTTAAGCCTTCATCCTTTATCCTTCCGAAAATTGCATGGATATTTTTATTCAGGAGTTTCTCAATGAAAAACGATTTTAACCGCAATTTTCGGACTAATATGGCTTTGCGCCGCACACCGCTCCCTGTCCGCTATTTTGCCGTTTTCATGTGCGTTTCTTTATGCGCCTGCGTTCCCGTTTCGGAGGAAATGCTTAAGGGCATGGCGCCCTCCGCCCAGGCGGTGGAAGCGCCTTATAAGGGGCTTGAACCGGGTTATAAGACCTATGAAACGGCGCATTTTCTGATAAAAGCCTACTCGACCGAAACGGCGGTCTCTTATTCCGTCATCTGCGAGGCGGACTATAACCGCATCATGAACGACGTCGGGCTTTATTCCTTCGCTCCGGCAAAACCTTATAACATCGTCGTTTATAAAGACCTCGCGGAATTTATGAGCAAGACCGGCCAGCCCAAATGGTCGGGCGGCGTGGCTTACGGCAACGCTATTCTGATTTATGAATCCGAGGGCTCAGCGGCCGTTCTGGCTCATGAGATGACCCACCTGATCTTCAATGAGTTCATGGGCCTGGCCAACAGCGGCGGTTTGAAATGGATTAACGAGGGACTGGCCGTCTATGAAGAGACCCAGGCGTCCTGGCAGTCAAAGGCCGATTACAGCCGGCGCCTGTCCTCTCTGGTAGCTCCCAATCCCATACCTTTTTCGCAGATGATAAACCTGGCGCCGCAGGGCGAGAAGGACGCCGTGGTAGAGCGCTGGTACGCGCAATGCGGCTCCGTGGTCGCGTTCATGATAAAGGAGGGGGGAACGCTGGGTTTCTCCATTTTTATCTCCCGCATCAAAGACGGCGCGACCGTCGACGCCGCGGCGGCCGAAGCTTTTACGGTCCTTGGGAGAAATTTAAGCGACATAGAGAAAGCCTGGCTGTTGTATATAAAAAGCTGAGGGGCGAGAGGCGAGGGGCGAGAGACGAGGGGCGAGAGGCGAGAGACGAGAGGCGAGAGGCGAGATGTTTTCTAACCTCTAGCCTCTAACCTCTAGCCCCTAACCCCTAGCCCCTAGCCCCTAACCCCTAGCCCCTAACCTCTACTCTTTTAATATGACCTCCAAAGCTGTTCCTCAGGAAGCAAATTTAAAAAAAGCGGTAATTCCGCTGGAAGGCGTGCATTGCGCCAGCTGCGTGGAGCGCATCGAAAGCGGCCTTGCCGCTATGCCGGGCATCAGGCGCGCCAGCGTCCACCTGCTTTCTAAGACCGCTTTCCTCGTTTATGACTCCGCGCTCGTAAGCACGGATAAAATAACCGCCAAAATTCGGGAATTGGGTTATAAAGCGCTTGCGGTTTCGGAGTCTCCTATCCAGGCGGAGAATATCGCCGCGGCGGAACTGGAGCGCGAAAAACACAGGTTCCTGAAAAAATTCGCCGCATCGCTTGCGGCCGCCGGCTTCCTGCTGCTCGGCCATTTTTCCGGTTTTTCACCCTACACCATGATGCTGGCGGCCGCTTTCTCGTGGGGCTGGTGCGGGTCCCACTTCCACTTCGGGCTGCTCCGCTCGCTTAAGGCCAAAACAGCCGATATGAATACGCTGGTCTCGCTCAGCGCCAGCGTCACTTTTTTTTACGGGGTTTTCGTCACCCTTTTTCCGTCGGCCATGTCGTCCCATTTCCACGCGCAGTGGCATGAGGTCGCGATGCTGATCGCTTTCGTCAACCTGGGGCGCTTTCTTGAGGCCCGCTCCAAAAGCAGGGCCGCCGGCGCGATCTCGAACCTTTTTAAAATAGTCCCCAAGTTCGCCCGCCGCCTGAAGGACGGGAAAGAGGAGCTTTTGCGCGTGGAAGAAGTCGTCCCCGGCGATCTCGTCCTTTTAAGGCCCGGCGAGCAGGCGCCGGTGGACGGGGAAGTGATAAACGGATTTTCAAGCGTGGACGAATCCCTGTTGACCGGCGAGGCCATCCCCCAGGAGAAGGCCGCCGGCTCAAAGATCTACGCCGGCACCATCAATAAGAACGGGACCCTTGAATTCTCGGCCACCGGCGTGGGCGAAGATATGGCGCTGATGAAGATCATCAAGGCCGTTGAGGAGTCCCAGGCCTCTAAAAGCCCGGTCCAGCATCTTGTGGACAGGATCTCGGCGTGGTTTGTGCCCGCGGTTATATTGATCGCCATAGCGTCTTTCGGCGTCTGGCTGCATTACACCGAGCTGTCGCGCGCGGTAAATGTGTTCGCGGCGGTGCTGGCCGTGGCCTGTCCCTGCGCGATGGGCCTGGCGGTTCCGATGGCCGTGGCGGTGGGGTTCGCCCGCGCGGCCGGGCTCGGCATGCTTATAAATAACGCGGAGGTGCTTGAGCGCATCTCAAAGATAGACGTGGTCATATTCGACAAGACCGGCACCATAACCGAGGGGCGGCTTAAAGTCTCCAGGCTCCGCCCCTGGAAGATAGGCGAAAAAAAATTCCTGGAGCTCCTGTTAAGCGCCGAAGCCAGGTCCGAACATCCTTTCGCTGAAGCGGTAAGGCTTTACGCGCAGGAGAAAAACACCGCCTGGAAATCCCCGTCCGCTATCGAAGCGGCGCCGGGAAAAGGCATTATCGCCATGCTCAGCGGCCGGCGGATTCTGGCCGGCAGCGCCAAATGGTTCACGGAGCAGGGCATCGCTTTACCGGGGGAGATCCAGGACGAGATAAAAGGCTTTAACGGCTCGCTGCTGCTCCTGGCCGAAAACGGCGCCTTTAAAGGGTACGCCGCGCTCGCGGACTCCATGCGGCCGGAGGCCCCGGGTCTGGTAGCCGAGCTTTCGGCAATGGGCATAGAATCCGTCATCGCCTCGGGCGACCGCGCTCCGGTGGTGCGGGAAGCCGCGGCGGCATTAGGCATTAAAGATTACTACGCCGAGGTCTTCCCGGATGAGAAACGCCGGATCGTCCTGCGCCATAAAGCCCTCGGCAAAAAGGTCGCGGTGGTGGGCGACGGCTTTAACGACGCCGAGGCGCTTTCCGAGGCGGATATAGGCATAGCTTTAAGGTCCGGCGCCGATATCGCGGTGAGGGCGAGCGATATCACGCTTATGCATAACGGCATAGCCGGCGTGGCCGCGGCCGTCAAGATTTCAAAAGCCATAAGGCGCGTGATCGTGGAGAACCTGCTTTGGGCTTTTGGCTATAACATAATCCTTATACCGCTCGCCGCCGGCGTTCTGTATCCGTCTTTAGGACTGGTCATCCCGCCGCATTTCGCCGGCGGGGCCATGGCCCTCAGCTCGGTTTCCGTGGTTTTTAATTCTTTAAGGCTCAGGAGGATGAAAATATAACGGCCAGGCGGCTGGGCGGCTGGGCGGCCAGGCAGCTGGACGGCTTTTTAAGGTTTGCAGACCTTATAGCTGTCTAGCCGCCTAGCTGTCTAGCTGCCTCGCTGTCTAGCCGTCCAGCTGCCTGGCTGTCCAGCAGTCTAGCGATAGTTGCTGCCCGGCAGTAAACACAAGGAGGCTTATTTATGAAAAATACAAAGACTGGTTATACCACGCTGCACGCCCAGTCCGCCGGAAAAATAAAACTTCCGCCTATCGAGGCTTGGCCTAACCAGTACAGGCGCGATTACACCATAAAGATCGTCCATCCCGAATTTACCTCGGTCTGCCCCAAAACCGGCCTGCCTGACTTCGGGAATATCGTCATTGAATACGTGCCGGATAAACTTTGCCTTGAGCTTAAATCCATAAAGTATTATTTCCTCCAGTACCGGAACCTCGGCATTTTTATGGAAAACTCCGTCAACCGCATCCTGGACGACGTCGTAAAGGCCATCAGGCCCAAAACCTGCGCGGTCACCGGCGAATTCACGGCCCGCGGCGGAATAAGGTCTGTAATTACAGCGTTTTATCCATACAGTAAGAAGCAGTAACTACTTCTACAGCCGCACTTTGCTTCTGTAGTGGCAAAGCTTGCTTTGCCTTTTACGCAGAGCAAGCTCTGCAACTACGCAGATACGTGAAAGAGACATGGGTTCACCGAATATTACCTCGTAAAGTGCGGCTGTA
>JAHJSU010000092.1 GCA_018829985.1 Elusimicrobiota bacterium
AAAATGCCGGGAGTCAAGCCCTGACCCCGGATCGTAATGACAAAAACAAGATATCTCGCCGGCCTTATTCCTGTCCTCTTTTTTATCTGCGGATGCTCTGAGGATTTTGACCGTGCCGCCAGGCAGGCGGAGGGCGGGGCAAACAAAATGGCGATGGCTTCCTATAAAGCGTATTTGGCAAAAAATCCAACCGGCGGCAAAGCGGCGGCGGCACATTACGAGATCGGCGTATTGTTGTCCAAAGACAATCAAAAAGGAGAGGCTTTGCTTTCGTTTAAAAAGGCGATAGAAGCCGGGCATCCCGCCGAGAAGGTAAGAAGCGCGCTTCAGGAGCTGGTAGGAAACATCGCGAGTCCCAACCTGGAAGCGATACGGGCGGTTTTGAATCAGGTTCGCGGGGTAAACCGGGATTTTACGGAATATGCGGATGAGCAGCTTTTGAGAATAACAAATCTTAAAATTACGGCCTTGAGCCTGGTGTCCGCTGCGAAAGAGAATTTAACCCAAATGCAATTTGACCAGGCCAGGGAGAACCTGGCCAAAGCAAGGACTTTGGTCCCGGGGATCAGTCTGCCGGGCATCGGGGATATCCAGAAAGAAATATCCGACAAGGAACCCACATACGCTTACGAACAAAACCTGAAAGGTGTGTCTTATGTTTTTGACAGAACGAGAACGTTCGCTCGCGGACCGGGCTTTAATAGCGCGGAGTATGACAACTATCTAAAACTGGAGCGGGAGGAGGCTGATAAGCGCAAAGAGCTCGATGACACGATCCGAAACAAAGCATTGGGGAACAATAACCTGGAGCGCAAACAAAACGAAGCCACGCCGGGGCGCCGCTACCAGGACCTCCTTAACAGGAAATTTACGCTTAAATTCACGGCGACTTTGCCTGGGTACGATCCGAATCGGCGCGGATATGACATAAGCAGCCGATACAAAGCCGGGCCGTGTCAGTTCCTCGAACTGGAGCTTCCGGTCATTGAGATCGATGAAACCCGCGCAGAAACGCTTTTAACCGCAAAGACGCCCGTTCAAGTGGAAATAGTTTTTAAGGTGTTTCCCCAAAACATCAGCAAAAACCTGGGCAAGAAAGTGCTTGTGACAGGTTGCAAAGTTATCGGCGCCAAGGCCGCCCTGGACGGAAAAACAGTATATTTTTCAAAAAAACCGTAGAACCGCGCAGAACTACAAAACTTAATTCTGGGGTTGACAAGGTGGAACACTTGTGGTACACTATATTCAGAGAGGAAAATATGCCCGCTAAGAATCCCAGAGTTAATATTGTGCTGGACCCGTTACTTTATGCCGCCTTGGGGAAGATGGCGGAGAGGGACGGGGTTTCGATGTCGCTGGAGGCCCGGGACCTTATAAAAGAGGCGCTGGAAGCCAAGGAAGACATCTATTGGGATATAGCCGCCGCCGACAGGGCCAGAACATATAACGCCAAAAAGGCCGTTTCCCATAAGGATATCTGGACCAAATAATGCTTTTCGAGCCGAAATATCATCCCGCAGTGGCGCGTGATATCGCAGGCTTTCCGCAGAACATCAAGGACCGCATCCGCAAAGCCATAGAAGACCGCCTCATCCCCGACCCCGTAAGATTCGGCGAGCCGCTCCGTCGCAGCCTATCGGGCTTGCGCAAGTTGCGCGTAGGCGACTACCGCGTTATATACCGGATACAGGGCCGGGCCGTAGTAATCCTGAAAATCGGCCACCGCAAAGAAGTCTACAATAAATTCGCCCGCACCTGACCTGCATATATCCGGAATAGTAAAAGGTATGAAAAGGTAGACGCTACCTTACCTCTCTGCCTTCAATAGACCAGTCACCGCCCCTTGATTTATAGGCAACATGCCGGTTATCGTGAACAAGGGCAGAAAAATCAGCCGAAATATTTTGCCGGGGGCGGTCATCAAAGGTATAATATCAAAAAAAGCGGCCAGCCGGCGGGAGTAAGCGGGTTTTCAGGAATAGCGGGTCACCGGGGCGGGGGAAAAACCCAGGTCAGGCGTGAGGCGGAGGGAATTCAGTCCGCCGGGCGGGCGCGTCTATGGAAAGCAGCGATAACAGCGATTCTATTTCCTACAATTAAAAGCGGCGCGACCAGGCAAAAGCGGGAACCGATACTATGAACCGGATATTCAGGATATTTTCTGTTTTTTGGATCCTGCTGTTTGCTGCATTTCCTTGTTGCCGGGGGGCGGGCGGCAAAACATGTTCCGAAGTGCTGGAAATTTACAAAGGGCTCTCAAGCCAGGACGGCCGCATCCGTCTGAAGGCTTCCAAGGCGGCGGAGAAACTCGGCGAGGAGGACGCCCCGGCGGTCGCCAAAGCCCTGCTGAAAGGGGACAAGGATGTTTACAAGGAAATAGCTTCTTCGCTGACACACCTGCCTTACTGGCTCATGATAAAGAAATACGGCGACGGGAGAAAGGCGATCGTTCCCGCCCTGGAACAACGCCTGGCAAGCAAGGACCCGGAGGTCCGCTACGCCGCCGCCGCGGCCTTGGGCAACATTGAACCCCCGCTCAGGAAAAAACTGCTGCCGACGCTTATTGAGGCCTTACAGTCAGACACGCTTTATCCCCTGAGCGCCGCGGTCATTCTCGGCGAGATGGGGCCGGAAGCCAAAGACGCGGTGCCGGCGCTCGTCAAGGCGATGAAACGCGAAGACTCGAACGCCATCTTCTTTTATCACCAGGCGCTGGTGAATATCGGCACGCGGGAAGCCTTGCGGGCCTGCAAATGGTACGGTATGGGACGGCTTATATACAAGCCGTATCTGTACCTTTCGGACAAGCCCGTGCCGAATTTCCTGATAACCTTCGGCTTTATTTCCCTTTTCTGGTGGAGCCGCCGGCTGCGGCGGGCGGGGATAAGACTGATACATTGGCCGCTCCTCATTTCAGTGGCCGCCTGGATTTTCAACAGCATTACTGCGGTCGAGGGAAGCAGGGAAGTCGGCGTGCCGTTCGGATCATTGATCTTTTCGCCCTATATATCGCCTTTTATTTTGATTGGAACGCTGGCCGGCCTTGTTCCCTGGCTGGCCAGCGTCCTGTACCAGCGCAGGCGCCTGGCCGGGATATGGAAACCGCCGCCTATGGCTTCCGGGCTGGAGCCGGCCGGCTTCTGGCCGCGCTTCGGGGCTTTCACTATTGACTGGCTGTGCTCGTCCTCGCTTTTTCTCGCCTTCGCCCTCGCGGCCAAAATCTTTGTTCCGCTCGAGGAGCCGCCTTATTTAGTATTGCTGTGCCTGTTGTTCGCGGTTCCGGTTCTTTATCACACCATTACCGTCGGCAGATGGGGGCGGGGATTGGGAAAGCGGTTCGCCGGCATAGCGGTGGCCGCGCCGGACGGAAGCAGGATAAGCTATAAAAGGGCCTTTTTACGGGCGTGGGCCCGCTATCTTTCCACCGGGACGTTTTGTCTCGGCTATCTGGCGGGGTTTTTTCGAGACAAAAACTGGCCCTTCATGACCATATCGCCGGAACCGTGGTCATAAACACAAAAGCCGCAAGCCGGGACCGCAAGGCCGCAGCGACCGCCATAGGCCTATTGGTCAGCGCGCTTTGGCTCGCGTCATATTTTCTCCTGCAAAACTGCGATAGTTGCCCTCCCTGGCTGTCTTTTCAGCCGTCGAACCCCGTAGATTTCGTTCTTCGCTCCGCCCCGCTGCCGGACAGGCTTAAGAACGGCATGCTTATGTGGACTGCAAAAGATCCGCGGGGCCTTGATATCATGCCCCTTTCATTTTCCCCGGACGGGAAATATCTCGCCTCCGCGAACAGCGGCCGCGAGATTAAACTATGGGACACAGGGGCCGGCACGCTTCTGAAAACGCTGAGGCGGCACTCTGGTTCGGTCTACGCGGTAGCGTTTTCTCCGGACGGCAAATGTCTCGCTTCGGCAAGCGGAGACGGCGCGGTAAAAATGTGGCGTGCTCCCCGCTGACGCCGCCAACAATGGATTTGTAGGCAACAATGCCGGTTATCGTGAGCGCTGTTGCAAGACAAAAAGAAAAGTTGTAATCTATTCAGTATCCTGAACAAAATGTATTTATTGTAAAAAAGCCTTATTCCAGCAGCATATTTTTATGACATTTAAGCGTGAAAAAATCCTATCGCCTCTCCGTAAGAATCTTGCCCGGCCGGTTCATGTCCTGCAAATCCTTGTTGGACCAAGACAGGTGGGCAAGACCACGGCTATCCATCAATTTCTGGAAGAGTGGCCAGAGCCGAAGTACTACGCCACAGCTGATCAACTCACGCCCCCGGATACGAAATGGTTGGCGGAAACCTGGCGCCAGGCCAGAAAATTGACCGGGAAGATGCCGCTGCTGGTTATTGATGAAATTCAAAAAGTGCCCCGCTGGAGCGAGGCCGTTAAAATGCTCCATGATGAAGATATCAGGGAGAAAAGGGCTCTTAGGGTTATTCTGCTTGGCTCGTCCGCGCTTCTTCTTCAGCGCGGCATGCAGGAGAGTTTAGCCGGCCGTTTCCAACTGATTCAATGTCCGCATTGGAGCTACCAGGAGCGCCGTCAGGCGTTTGGGGGGAGCCTCGACCAGTTTCTTTTTTACGGAGGCTATCCAGGAGCAGTCCCGTTTATAGACGATTTTGTCACCTGGAAAGAATATATTCAGAATTCTCTTTTGGAAACGGTCATCGGCCGCGACATCCCGGCAGTGCATCGCATTGACCAGCCGGCTCTTTTCCGTCAAACCCTGGCGTTGGTCTGCCGTCATCCAGCGGAGATTATCAGCCTTCAAAAATTGCTGGGCCAGTTGCAGGACGGCGGCAGCATTAATACGCTGGCAAACTATCTGGATTTGATCGCCGGAGCTTTTCTGGTAGAGCCGATCCGAAAATACAGTCCCCGCGCCATCCGTGTCAGGACCTCCAGTCCTAAATTGATTTCCCGCGACAACGGGCTTATCACGGCGCTGCGCGGCGTGCCATTTGAGGAAACGCTGCGGGATCGACCTTTTTATGGCCGTCTTATAGAGAACGCCGTCGGCGCGGCGCTCATCAACGCCGGGGAGACCGTCTTCTATTGGTCCGAGAGGGACCGGGAGGTTGATTTTATCGTGCAGAGGGGAGATGATCTTTTTGCGGTGGAGGTCACGACCGGCGCCGGACATCCCACGCCGGGCTTAAAAACGTTCCTGCGCCGCTATCCAACGACGCGACCCATTCGTATCGGCGGCGCCAACGCTGACCTTTCCATGGAACAATTTCTAAAACATGGATTTTAACCGGCAACCAGGCTGTTTAGCCGGAGCGCAGGGAATAAGGTAGCAGAATAAGGTAGCAGCTTACCCCCGGCCTTCTTCCCCATAAAACCCGGTCTTGGAGCGCGCGGGAAATTCGCCGGTTCACCTTATTTCATGCCGTAGGGGTCGGCGGTGATTTTAAATTTTACGGATTTCGGGGGTTTGAGGGGCCGCAGCCTCTCCAGGCAATACGCCAGCGCGGCCTCGTCCGGCAGTTTGACCAGGTAGTACTCCTTCAGGAGCCTGCTCTTCTTCAAGTCGCTGACCGCCATCGGCCCCAGTATTTCCGCCTGCGGCTGGGCCGGGTCGTCCGGCGCGGCGGGGAAATCCAGGGCCTTAAGCGCCTCACCCGAAAAATCCGCCAGCGCCTTCGGGTCGAAAGAGGCGAAGCCCAGCCGCACAAGCTCCGAAAACGGCGGATAGAAAAAGTCCTTGCGGGCCGCAAGTTCGTCTCTGGCGAATTTCCGATAATCCATGTCCGGCAGGACCGAAAAGATGTAATGCCTGGGCTGCCTGGTCTGGACCATGAACTCAGGCTCGGCGGCCGCCGTCTCAAGCGTGGAGCAGGCTTCAAAAAGCGTCTGGAAAACTTTTTCCGAAGCCCGGAAATCGGCCGTGGAAAGCCCGGCGTCCGAATCTATCACGCCTATCACGCTTAAATTCGGAAAATCGTGGCCCCTGGCCAGCAGCCGGGTTCCGACCAGGATATCCGTCTCGCCCTTTAAAAAAGCCCCGTAAACGGCCGCTGCGCCCTTGACCGAACTCTTAAGCAGGTCCCCGTCGAACCGCGCCACCCGCGCCCCGGGCAGAAGCTTCTTCAGGTAGCCTTCGACTTTCTGCGTGCCGGTGCCCTTCTCCCTGAAGACCTTCCCGGAGCACTTGGGACAGGTTTCCGGTATCGGCTCCTTCCTGCCGCAGCGCCAGCAGACGAAACCGCCGGTTTCCCCGTCCTTTTTTACGCCCATAGGGACGCGGCAGCGGCCGCACCGCTTCATCCAGCCGCAGTTGGCGCACATAAAAAGCGAAGCATAGCCTTTCCTGCCGGCGATCACCAGGACCTGCTTTTTCTCTCCGACGGCCTTTTTAATGTTTTCGGCGAGCGGCGGCGAGATAATGTCCCAGGGATATTGTTCCATGTCTATTACGGCCACCTTGGGGCGGCCGCGGTCCGGGCGCGGCAGTTCGTTCCAGGTAAACCGCCCCGCTTCCACGCCGGCATAAGCCTCCATGGACGGACAGGCGCTGGCCAGGACCAGGCAGGTGTTGTGATACTGTGCGCGCTTCAGCAGCAGCGTCCGCGCGTGAAAATTGGGCTCCTGCTCTTCCTGCTTGTAAATATCGTCCTGCTCCTCGTCGATAATGGCGAGGGCCAGGTCCCGGAAAGGGAGAAAGGCGGCGGAGCGCGCGCCGAGCACGATCTTTACCGAGCCGTTCAGCACGCCCGTCCAGACCGCACGCTTCTGTTTGACGGTGATGCGGCTGTGCCAGACGGCCAAAGCTTCCGGCTTGAAGGTGGAGCCGAGGCGCTCCATAAAATGCGGGATCAGGTTCAGGTCCGGCACAAGGCAGAGGACCTGGCCGCCGCCCGAAACCGCTTTTTTTATCAGCTCAAGGTAGACCTCATAGCGGCCGTGCTGCGGCGGGCCGAACAGCACATGCGCGGCGGGCTTGCCGCGCTCCGTGTTATAGATAAACGCCGACAGTCCGGCTGCCAAACCGGCCAGTTCGCCGGTTAAAGCCGGGGCCGACGGAAGGGTAGAGGGTAAAGGGTAGAGGGTAGAGGGTGGGGAGGAGAGGGAAGAGGGGAGAGCGCGGGGAAAAAAGCTTTCAACGGCAAGGCCCACCGGCGCGTTCCAGCGGGCCTGCATCCACAAAGCCAGGGCCGGCACATCGTCTTTAAAGACCGGGAAGCCGTCCAGCAGGGTGTCGACGGTCTTTATCGTTTTGAAGCCGGAGAGATCCACCTCGGAGTCTTCGCGCAACCGTATTATCAGGCCGGCCGCCGTCCTGGGCCCGAACGGGGCCAGCACGCGCAGACCCGGCCGCGCGCGCTCAAGCAGGCTGTCATTCAGCCGGTAGCAGAAGGTCTTTCTTAACGGGACCGGGAACGCGATATCGGCAATCATAAAAGCAGGGTATAGGGGCTAGGGTAGAGGGTATAGATATAAGGAACTCATCACCTACCTACTATCTACCACCTACTACCTACTTCTCAATAAACGCCTTCAGCATTTTCATGTCTTCCCAGGTGTCCCGCTTGAGGTTCGGGTTGCGAAGCAGGGCCGCCGGGTGATAAGTGGGAAGCACTTTGATGGGATGGCCGGGACCGAAAAGCTCCACCGGATAGTCGTACCATTTGCCCCTGGCAAGGCTTATGCCCTGGGTAACGCCTAAAAGCACCCTGGTGGCCACTGAACCGAGCGTCACTATGCATTTAGGCTTTATAAAGCTCAATTGTTTGTCCAGATATGGTCTGCAGGCGGAGATCTCCTCCGGGGTCGGGGGACGGTCGTTGCCCCTGGCCTCCGGATTCTCCGGATTCACCATCGGATGGCACTTCACTATATTGGCGATGTACACGTCCGAGCGCTTCAGGCCCAATACGGTATCCAATATCTTGTCCAGAAGGGCGCCGGATCTGCCTACGAACGGCTCACCCCGGTGGTCTTCGTCAAAGCCGGGCCCCTCGCCCACGAACACCACTTTGGCGGCGGTATTGCCCACGCCGAAAACGGCGTTCAGCCTGGAATTGCCGAGCAGGCATTTCCGGCATTGTTTCATCTCTTCAATAAGGGCGGCCATTTCAGCCCCGTCGCCCGGCGGCCGGCGACTGGCAACCGGTAACTGGTTACTGGTAACCGGTAACTGGTAACTGGCGACTTGTGACTGGTTACTGGTTACTGGTAACTGGTTACCGGTTACTGGCGGCATATACGTGTCCTCGTCCACAGTTCTTATATAGGCGGCCAGCTCTCCGGCCAGTTTTTTTAATTCGCGTTTCATAAGCAAAAAGCCCGGCTTCAGCTGACGCCGGGCTTTTAAAATGATCCTTATGCCTTTTTTACCTTCTCTTTTTTGCTCTCTACTTTCTTCTCCGTGATCTTTTCAGTTACGGCTGTATCCTTTTGCGTGGCCGCGAGTATGATTTCGGGGGTCACTTTGCCGCTTATCACGTCAAGCATGGCTTTTTCTATCATCTCGGCCATGGGCAGCTGGCGGGACATTTCATCCCATCTCAGGTGACGGGCCCATTCCATCGCCCATACGATGTCCCTGTATTTAGTGGGGCCGTAATCGCAGATAAGTTTATCCAGGGTGTCGCTGTCGCTTTTGATTTCCGCTGCTGCCATGGTAGACCTCCGTGCTCAGTTAGCCCGGAAAATTCAGTTGGCCGTTCGTTAGGCATAGCCTCTGATACGGCACTGCCATAGGCTTGAATTTTCCGGGAAGGCTTAAGGCTAAAGGATAAAGGCTAAGGGACGGAAAAATCTCTTTGTTTTCCAGTGTTTTCACCCTCATCCTTTAGCCTTCATCCTTTATCCTTCCGAAAATCGCTATGGATAATTTTATCCAGAGTCTTGTTAATAAAAAACGACTTTAATTGCAATTTTCGGGTTAGAGTTTTAATCTTAAAAGCTGCCGGCCGAATCTTTTGATCTCAGTCCGCCTGCGGGAGACTCTCATGCATTCCATGTCGGCTATCTTCCGTATGTCGGACACGGCCCCTTCAAGCCTGTCGTTCATTACCAGGTACTCAAAAAATCCCGCTTCCTTTATCTCCTTCTTCGCCGTTCGCAGTCTTATCCTGATGTTCTCCGGGGATTCGCGTCTTTTTTTAAGCCGCGCCGTCAGCGTCGCCAGGTCCGGCGGGAGCAGGAACACCGTAACCGTTTCCGGGAATATTCTTTTAACCGACCTGGCGCCCTTTACGTCTATGGTCATCACCGGGATGAAACCTTTCCGGAGAAGCCTCGCGACCGAAGCTATCGGCGTGCCGTATAGGTTGCCGTGCACCCGGGCCCATTCAAGAAGCCTGCCGCTTTTGCGCAAGCGCCTGAATTGCCCGTGCGTGACGAAATAATAGTCCCTGCCGTCCGCTTCGCCCGGGCGCATGGGGCGGGTGGTGCAGGTGACGCTGAAGCGGAACCGCTTGTCGCATTCAAGCAGTTTTGCGCGGACGGCGGTCTTTCCGCCGCCCGACGGGGCGGAAATGACCATCGGAAAATACCGCCGCTCTTTTTTTTTCACCGCGCTGATATCCGTTTTTCTCTCCGTCCCTTAAACCCCAAGACCTTTAACCCCTCAAACCCTTCCCTTTCCTCGGGTACCTCAGCTGGGCCTGGGCCGCCGAAAGTATGGCGATCGGCACCCTGAAAGGCGAACATGAAACGTAGTTCAGGCCCGTCCTGTGGCAGAATTCCACGCTGGCCGGATCGCCGCCCTGTTCGCCGCAGATGCCTATCTTCAGGTCCGGCCTTGTTTTTCTGCCCCGGTCTACGGTCATCTTTATGAGTTCGCCCACGCCGGACTGGTCTATGGTCTGGAACGGATCGACAGGCAGGATGTTCTTCTCGACGTATTCCTTCAGGAAACCGCCGGAATCGTCGCGGGAGTAGCCGAAGGTCATCTGGGTGAGGTCGTTGGTGCCGAACGAGAAGAACTGCATATTCTCGGCCAGTTTGCCGGCCATAAGGCAGGCGCGCGGTATCTCTATCATGGTGCCGATGCTGTGCTTTATCTCCTTTATGCCTTTGCGCTTCAGGACATCGGCGTAAACCCGCTTGATGATGGCGGCCTGGTGGTCCGTCTCCGTCTCAATGCCGACCACGGGGATCATTATCTCCGGATGGACCTTTATGCCTTCTTTCAGGAGTTCGGCGGCGGCTTCGAATATGGCCCGGGCCTGCATCTCGGTTATCTCAGGGTAAGTGATGCCGAGCCGCACGCCCCTGTGTCCCATCATCGGGTTGGATTCGCGCAGAGCGTAAGCCCTGGTCTGGAGCTCGTCGAAAGAGATGTTGAGGCTTTTCGCGAGATCTTCCAGCTTTTCTTTCTGGTGCGGCACGAACTCGTGCAGCGGGGGGTCCATCAGGCGGATGGTCACGTGCAGGCCTTCCATGACCCTGAGCGTGTTCTTGATGTCGTTCTTCATGTGCGGGAACAGCTCGTCCAGGGCGGCCTTGCGCTCCTCGAGGGTCTTCGACATGATCATCTTGCGGAGCTTAAACAGCGGCTCGTCGGCGCCCTTGCCGTAGAACATGTGCTCTATTCTGAACAGGCCTATGCCTTCCGCTCCGAACCTGCGCGCCTTGGCGGCGTCGTCCGGGGTATCGGCGTTGGTCCACACTTTAAGCGCCCTGACGGAATTGCAGAGCTTCAGGAAAGCGTCAAGCAGGTCGTTGGACTGGCCGGCGTCCAGCATTTCCATCTTGCCTTTGTAGACAAGGCCCTTGGAGCCGTTCAGGGATATCCAGTCTCCTTCGTTAAGCGCCTCTCCGCCCAGGTGGAGGGTTTTGGTCTTAAGATCTATTTCCACGCCGGAGCAGCCCACCACGCAGCATTTGCCCCAGCCGCGGGCCACGAGGGCCGCGTGAGAGGTCATGCCGCCCCTGGCGGTGAGTATGGCTTCGGCCGCGCGCATACCTTCCACGTCCTCGGGGTTGGTCTCTTCGCGGACCAGGATAACTTCCTTGCCTTCCTTGCGCCAGGCTACGGCGTCCGCAGCGGTGAAAACTATCATGCCGCGCGCGCCGCCGGGGCCTGCGGGAAGACCTTTGCCCAGCGGCCTGGTCACCGCTTCGGCTTTCGGGTCGAGAATGGGGTGCAGAAGCTCGTCCAGCTGCGAAGGGGTTACCCGCATCACCACTTCTTCCTTCGCGGCGAGCTTTTCTTTGTACATGTCCAATGCCATGCGCACCGCCGCCGGACCGTTCCTTTTGCCGACACGGCACTGCAGCATGTAAAGCTTTCCGTTTTCTATGGTAAACTCTATGTCCAGCATGTCGCGGTAATGTTTTTCAAGCTTAGCGCGGATACCGGCCAGCTCCTTATAGGCGGCCGGCATAATCTGCTCAAGGGATTTGAGCTTTCTGGATTGATCGCTGCGGCTGAATTCATTTATCGGGTTGGGAGTGCGTATGCCCGCCACCACGTCCTCGCCCTGCGCGTTGACGAGGAACTCACCGTAGAAGGCGTTCTCGCCGGTGCCGGGGTTCCTGGTGAAGCCTACGCCGGTGGCCGAGTTGTTGCCCATGTTTCCGAAGACCATGGACTGCACGGTCACGGCCGTGCCCCATTCTTCGGGAATGCCCTCGATGCGCCTGTAGGATACGGCCCGCTTGCCCATCCAGGAGGCGAACACCGCGCCTATCGAGCCCCAGAGCTGTTCCATCGGGTCGTCCGGAAATTCCCTGCCCAGGACTTCCTTCACCCTGGCCTTGAACTGCACGGCCAGTTCCTTGAGATCTTCCGCTGAGAGTTCGGTATCCTGTTTGGCGCCTCTTTTTTCCTTCATCGCTTCCATAAGCCGGTCGAGCTGTTTGCGTATGCCCATATCGTCGGCGGGCTCTATGCCGGCGGCTTTTTCCATGACCACGTCGGAGTACATCATGATAAGGCGGCGGTACGCGTCATAGACGAAGCGGGGATTTTTAGCAAGCTTGACGAGGCCCGGAATGGTGGTCTCGGTCAGGCCGGCGTTTAAAATCGTCTCCATCATGCCCGGCATGGATTTTCGGGCGCCGGAACGCACCGAAATCAGCAGCGGGTTCGCCGCGTCGCCGAATTTCTTGCCGGTCAGCTCTTCCACCCTGCGAAGGTTCTTCGCCACGTCTTCTTTCAAAGTTTTGGGATAGGTCCTTTTATTTGCCCAGTAATAAGCGCAGATCCCGGTGGTCAGCGTGAAGCCGGGGGGGACGGGGAGCTTTAAATCCGGGTGGCCGGCCATCTCGGCGAGGTTGGCGCCTTTTCCGCCGAGCAGGTTTTTCATTGATTCTTTGCCTTCGGCTTTACCGCCGCCGAAGAAATATACCGCCTTTGAGATTTTCATGGATTTTTTGGAGGTTTTGGGTTTCTTGAGTGTGGCCGACTTAGGCATAGTAATGTCGCTCCTGGGTTATGGGATGGCCCCCGTTGCGAGGGGCAAGGCCCGGGTTTAGGTAAAAGCCTTATATACATATTACAAAATATAAGGGGGGATAAGTAGCAGAAGATGAAAACCGACCGCTGAAGGGAAGGATAAAAGCGGCCGGCAATAACAAATTATACCGCGACATGACGCTGTCGCGGTCATACTTTATAATATTTGCGGATCTTTTCAAAAGCTTTAAACGCTACCGCATGAACGCGAGAGCCTGCCCGGTCAGGGAAGGGGACGCGCCGCCGCTGGAATATTTCTGGGTGCCGTCCGTGTCGGTCCGGTAGACGGTCGCGCCGGCGGCCTGGAGACGCGACAGGCAGGCGAATGTCGGGAAGCCGTAGTTGTTGCCCGCGCCCACAGAGATGTAGGCGTCATGCGGTTTCACGGCGGCCAAAAAAGCTTCGCTGGTTGAATATTTACTGCCGTGGTGCCCGACTTTAAGGACGTCAGCCTGAAGCTCGCTTCCGTATGTCGAAACCAGCGCGGATTCGACCTCGTTCTCCATGTCGCCGGTAAAAAGTACGGAAGAATGCTGATAAGCGACCTTTATAACGATGGAACAATTGTTAATGTCGCGTCCTGAAGAACTCTGCGTCGAGGCGGGACAACTGTTAAAGACTTTGGCCTGCACGTTAGAGTCCCAGTCAAGGGTGTCTCCGGGAGCGGGATAAGTCACATTAACGCCCAGGTCGCGTATCTGATCCCGCAGAGCGTTATCCGTAGCGGAGCCGGCGTTATCCATCCGGGTGTCGTAGAAATTGCCCACGGTGAAATTGTTGAAAACGTACCGGAGGCCTTTATAATGGTCGGAATGCGGGTGGCTCAGCACCACATAATCTATCTTGGTCACGTTATGCCGGGCCAGAAATTCAGCCAGAGGACTGTCGGCAGAATCGGAGGGGCCGCCGTCGATGAGAACATTTTTTCCGTTCGGCAGTTCGATGTATTCGCAATCCCCCTGGCCCACGCTGATAAAATAGACGTTCAAGGCCCGGGCGGCGGAAACCGAAGCGGCGGGATAGGCGGACGGAGGCGCCACGGCCGGAACGGCCGGGGGTTCGACCGGCGTGATTATTTCATTAAGCGAATCCAGGGCGGCGCCGGCATAAAGCGGCGTCACAAGGACGGGAGAGAAAAACGGCGGACAAACGAGAAAAGCGGCTGCCGCCGCTTTCAGGAGGGCATTTATTGCCGGCCTCAATACTTTGTCCGCCATAAATTAGCTTCACCGGCCCTGCAAATCAAGATTCACCCATGGTGAATCCGGATTAAGGTCCGGAGGTGGAGGCTCCCCGGCCAATAATTCCGGGGATTACATGGTGCTATACCTTAATTGATAAAAGTCAACTCACCAAGGGCCAAAGGACCTATTGTCGTATAGGCCTTTAGACCTACACAACTTTAGGTCCTTAGACCTATACGGTTTTCAAAGCGGCGCCTGACACGCTGTCGGACGGGATGCCGGCCTGTTCTCGGGATTTAACTTTTTTGCTGTAACTACTCTCAGTTTAACCGCAAAGAACGCAAAGCAAACGCAAAGGACACAAAGTGAATGTGAACGGGGTAAATTGTTAATGGCTTGCCCGCCTCCGCCAAACAGTCCGGCGGGGCCGCCTCTGGCGGACAATCTTTGCGTTCTTTGCGTAAACCCCGTTAGAGAATAAATACTAACGGTTATAGATGGCCAAGAGCCGACGGCCTTCTCTAACGGGGTAAATCCTCTGCGCCCTTTGCGGTTATTCTGAACATATCATATTGCTTTTGTATTTTTTGCGATAAAATTATATACTAAAATAAAGGGTTTAAGGGTCTAAGGGTCTAAGGGTTTAAGGGTTTAAGGGTTTAAGGGTCTAAGGGTTTAAGGGTTTAAGGGTCTAAGGGTTTAAGGGTTTAAGGGTTTAAGGGTTTAAGGGTCTAAGGGTCTAAGGGTTTAAGGGTCAGCAAAATTCCCCACCTTAAAACCCTAGGACCCTAAAACCCTTCGGTTCACAAGGAGATCTAATGAAAGGACTGATAACTGTGTTTCTGTTGTCTTTGCCCGCCTCCGCTCATGCGATGGGCCTGCGCGGGTGCGCGGGCAATTGTGACCCCATGATCGGAGAACTTATGTCCGCGGCGCTTTACGCCGTAGTCGCGGCGCTGGGCTACTGGGTATTGCAGCACGCCGACAAGGAGGCCCGCAACTACGTCAGGAGAACGGGGCTGACAACGGGCGGGCTCCTGGTCGTCTTCGGCCTGTTAGGCTTTCTCTGCGGAATCGCCGGCCACGTAAAGACGGCCGCGTCTCCCAAAACCTGCGGCGGCGGTGGCGGTCATGCCGGAATGACGGGTGAAATGCCGATGATGCCTCCCGGGCATCCGCCGGGACATCCGTCGGCCGAAAAGTTTAAAAAGCAGGAAGCCGGCGCCAAAAAGTCAAATAAATAAGCCCCGGGCGTTTTTCTCCGGAAAGACCGTCCGGTTATATTAACCTGAAAACTTCAGTTGAAGTTTTCAGGACGGCCTACCAGGAACTTTTAAGCTCGCCTATCTCGTTCTGGACGGCCTCCAGAATTTTGCACTGCCTGACGGCTTCCGACATATTGTTGTGGTCCGTGAAAAGCGGCCTGTCTTCGTCCAGGTGTTTGACCGCCTCGCGGACGGCGCCGTGCGCGGCCCGCGTGCCTTTTCCGACGGAGAAGTCCCTGAAGTCGATGCCCTGGGCCGCGGCTATCATCTCTATCGCCAGAATGCCGCGGGCGTTGTCCAGTATCTGCCCGGTCTTCAGCGCCGCGTTCATCCCCATGCTCACAAAATCTTCCTGGTCCGCCGCCGCGGGGATGGATTGTACGCAGGAAGGCGCGCTAAGTATCCGCTGTTCCACGATAAGCATATCAGCGGTATACTGGCTGAGCATCAGGCCGGAAAACATCCCGGCGCCCCTGGTCAGGAACGCCGGCAGGCCCGCGCTTAAAGCCGGGTTCAGCAGGCGGTTCAGGCGCCTTTCGGACAGCACACACACCATGGCGACCCCGGCCCCCACCATGTCGAGAGGCATGCTGACAGGGGTTGCCTGGAAATTCGCGCCGGTAAGCACCGTGTCGCTTTCCGGCAGGAAGATGGGGTTGTCGGCGACGCCGTTAAGTTCTATCTCAAATTGCTTGCGCGCGTATGCGAGCTGGTCCCGGAACGCTCCAATGACCTGGGGCGTTGAGCGCATGGAATAGGCGTCCTGCACCTTCACTTTCAGCTTTCCGGTGACAAGATCGGAACCGGCCACCACGGAGCGGATATTGGCGGCGGTAGTTACCGCGCCTTTGAACCCCCTGAGCTCGTGGAGACGGGCGTCGTACGGCTTCATGTTGGCCAGAAGCGCCTCCAGCGTCATCGCGGCGGTTATTTCCGCCTGCTTGACCCAGCGCTCGCAGTCGTAGAGCTCAAGACAGCCCATGCCCGTGATAAGGTTGGAGCCGTTTATGGCGGCAAGGCCGTCGCGCGCCTTCAGGCCCGGGACCGGTATGCCCGCCTTTTCCAGGGCCGCTTTGGTAGGCATGCGCCCGCCCTGATAAAAACTTTCGCCCTCTCCCAGCAGGGAAAGCGCCAGCTGGCTCATCGGGGACAGGTCGCCGCAGGCGCCCACGCTGCCCTTTTCGCAAACCACGGGCGCAACGCCTTTGTTCAGCATGTCGACGTAGGTCTGCGTGATCTCCGGCCGGCAGCCGGAATGTCCTTTGGCGTGCACGTTTATCCGGCTGAGCATGGCGGCGCGCACATGCTCTACGGGGCACGGCTTTCCTATTCCCGCGGCGTGATTGTATATCAGGTAGCGCTGGAACTGCTTGACCTGTTCGTCGTTCAGCGCCACTTCCGAAAATTCGCCTATGCCGGTATTGACGCCGTACATTATCTCGCGGGCCTTGATCTTTTTCTCCAGCATGCCGCGGCATTTTTTGATGCGCGCCGCCGCGTCGGGGCTCAAGCCCACTTTTTCGTTCCCGCGCGCGACCTTCACCACATCCTCTATCGTCAGAGAACTTTCGCCGACCTTAATCATAAATAAATCCTCCGTTCAAAACCGGCTTCGTCAAATAAGTTAAATTGTCGGATATTATTATACCAAAGCGCGCGCAACCGGTGATGGGTGCACGACACGAATCTCGGACCCTGTAGGCCCCGGTAGCCACCCCCACCGCCAACTCTAACCTGCCGCCAACCCCGTATAAACTCACCTAAAATATCGCTTGACATATAATACACAGTATTTATATACTGTGTATAT
>JAHJSU010000093.1 GCA_018829985.1 Elusimicrobiota bacterium
ACAAGGTTCTCGGCAGCGCTGCCGCCGCCCCGCCAATACAGTGCGGCGGGCAGGCGGGCGGGGGAAAAACCGGGGGAAACGCGGGTGGCGTAGGTGAGTTCAGTCCCGCCAACACGACACGGCGGGCAGGCGGCCGGGGCGTGCCCCTCACTTTGGCCCTTTCAGAAAAAGTGCGGGGCGGGGGCGTCAGTGCCGTCGTACCTGCCGGCAGGCAGGTAAGTCCGCCGCCGGGACCAGCTGGCAGTCGTCGTCGGGGGGGCCGGTCGCCAAGTGCTGGTATTTACAGGCTATTTCCTGGGGGACGGGCGGAAACCGGGGAAAATCAATCGGCAAGCCGAAATGCTTTAGCACACCTTCTCCTCGCACGCGGACAAGGACGACCTGCTGGCCTTCATAAAGGGCCTCAGCCGGCCGCCGAGGAAGATCTTCCTGGTCCACGGCGACCCCAGAGACCGCGCCGCCTTCGCGGAACACCTGAAGGCCGAAGGCATAACGAACACCGTCCTCCCCGAATTCGGCGAGGAATTCGCGCTGGACTAAGGACAAGGAGAGGAGAATTATATGCGAAACATATTAATTGTGATGAGTGCGCTTATGATTACAGGATGCGCTTCGAGCAGAGGTTTCGACCGGGGAAATCTTCGGAGCAGGATTACTGACCAGAAAGTGGTTACCGAGAACGATATAGAGAAAGCTCTTGACTTAAAACCACAGCTTCCAGCCCCCTTTAAACTAGCCATCTATTTAGCGCCATCACATCCGCGTTGGAATTGGCTCAGCGAAGATAAAGATAAGCTCCTTAAAATCGGTTCAGAGCTAAAGAGCAAGAACATCATCTCTGACGTGTTTATTATCGGTGATGCCATTCTGGAAGGCACGGGCAACAAAGCCATTCGCCTGGCTGCCGCGCGCGCCGGCGCAGATGCTGTGCTGATCATAAAAGGTGTTAGTGACATCGACCGCTATAACAACGTCTTAGGTTCCACGTACTTCTTGCTTCTGACCCTGTACTTTGTCCCCGGTACGGTGGCGGATGGTCTTTTTATGGTTAACGGCTCAATGTGGGATGTGCGCAACCAGTACCTTTATCTATCCGCGGAGGCGGAAGGTTCCGCAGGTGAGACCCGCCCCTGGGCATTCATAGAAGAAAGCCGTGTTATTAAGTCCGCAAAAACAGGCGCATTAGAAGCTTTGGTGAAGGACCTTTCTGTTCGACTAATGAGCATGGGCACAAAGTGATAAGCTGAATGAAAAAACCACAAGCGCGGAATACCGCCGGAGAAGCGCTTGTCCGGGCCCTTTGGGAATCTTTTAATCGGCTCCGCTAATTGTAGGAAACATAAGATATAAAGGTCTATCAGCAATGCCGGCTGTGGCACAACTGATAGACCTCTATGCATTGCACAACTGATAGACCTCTATGCATTGCACAACTGATAGACCTCTATACATTATGTTACCTGCAGATTTCGGTCTGGCGGGCAAGGACTTTGCCGGGAACTATATCGATAAGTTTTTTAAGAAATAACCGGAACCCGGCTTACCCCGCACTTTGGCCCATTCAGAAAAAGTGCGGGGCGGGGTCGTCAATTGATCTGATGCAAAATATAGATCTGGAATTGCGGGATTTTCAAGGGATGAGGACTATAGACATCGTGGGCCTGCTTTACGGCTATAAAAAGATAATTTCCACAGGTATTGAGGAAAGCCGGGCGGGAAGCATTAAAAAGGCGTTCAAAAAATATGGCCTCCTTTTTGATGTCCTTGATGAGGGGTATGACTACAGAAAACAGAATTGCACCTATATAATCTCGAAAGAATCCGCTTATGTAAAATCGGCGTTATCCGCCTATCACGCCAGAAGGTATGATATTATCGGTTTCCTGCTGGGGTATCCGGAATGTTGCGTCAGGCATCATTACGGACTAATCAGCGTCAGGGACACCGCGGATGATTTTGTAAGAAGATGTCATGCGAACTCGGCAAACTTTTTCTGGTCTATAAACAATATCGTGGATTTCGACGGGAGGCTTTCCGGCCGAAAAGCGGCCGGGCTGGACCTTTCCGTCGTGCCGTACAGGTCTCTTATCTCCCACAACCCGTGCTCGTATGATTGCAAACACAGCCTGAAGATAGCAAAAATGAACCGCCTCATTCTTCAAAAACACGTGCTCCATCCGGGGCCGGAAAGCGATTATTCGATACTGGCCAAGCCTGTCCTGTATGCCGATGATTTTAACCTGGCCATACTTAACGGGGCGTCAGGCCCCGCAGGCGTGGAATACATCGGCGCGGCGTATATCTTGGGCTTTGACGGACTCCAGGAAAAAATAAGCGCGGGCGACCGTATCGTAGTCCGCGGGAACGGTTTTTCTGTTTTGCGGAACGAAAAAAATATTTTAAAAAAAAATTTACCTGAAAAACCGCTTATCTTGCCTTTTGACCGCTGTGATGCGCCTGGAATTTCAATGCCGAAAGGATAATGCGTCCGGATATAGGGAACGTTGCGTCTTTTGTTAACTTATTATTTGTATTATTTTTGGTTCGTTTTTAATAAGTTCTTCCCCTCTCCGATCATATAACTTGCTTATTCCACTTGAACCTACTTTTAGGCCATCGTTTCATCCTTCGGCCTGGCGCAGGCGCTGCGGATGATCGCCCGCGGCGAGCTGAAAGTTACGGATACCATGGTATCGCCGACCGGGTTTCCGTTTAAAGTAGCCCAACTCCCGGGAACGCTCGCGGATGGGGCGGTCTATCAGGGCCGCCGGCGGGTGTGTGATATTTCCATGCTGCAGGCCAACTATCTCACAGCGGAGGGGGAACTGGGTTATCGTTGTCCGGCC
>JAHJSU010000094.1 GCA_018829985.1 Elusimicrobiota bacterium
ATGTCGGGAGTTAATGGTATGCTTTGCGTGGCAATAGGACAAAGGGGAAGATTATGAAGGTGTCTGAAGTTAATGTAAAGAATTTCAAGAGATTTACAAAGCTATCAATCACGGGAATACCTGAAGAAGCTAAACTAATCATCTTGGTAGGCCCAAATGGGTGTGGCAAATCGTCTTTATTTGATGCGTTTAATTCTTGGTATAAGACCCACACAGTGTCTGGGCATAGTAATGACCAAAGCTATTATATGAAAGAGGAGGTAGAAGGTTTTAACACAAAGAAAAATATAAATATTGCATTCCATGGATTAAATAAAGCACCTAACAAAAAAGAAATAATGTGCTTTCGAACAGCATATCGCAATGATCCAGATTTTACCATTACGAATATTATCAAGCCACCGCAAGAGCTTAAGATACAGCGATTTATTGATAACGACAAGGCGGTATCAGAAAACTATCAAAGGTTAATTTTGAATACTATGATGGAACTATATTCTGAAGATAACAATGAAAAAACTGTAAAGGAATTGCGAGAAGAACTTATAGGGAAAATCCGTAAGTCAATGATCAATGTCTTTGATGACTTAATTTTAAACAATATTGGTGATCCTTTGGAAGCAGGATCATTTTACTTTAAAAAAGGCACCATAGAATCCTATCATTATAAAAATTTGTCTGGTGGTGAAAAAGCCGCTTTTGACTTACTCTTGGATTTTATTATTAAAGTAGAAACCCATAAGGATTCTGTTTTCTTTATAGATGAACCAGAAACACACATGCATACATCACTACAGGGAAAACTGGTAAAGGAATTATATAAGATTGTTTCGGAAAATGGGCAATTGTGGATTGCAACTCACTCCTTTGGCATTATGAACATGGGCAGAAAGCTTTCTCAGGAAAACCCTAAAAGCGTTGTATTTCTTGATTTTACCGGCTTAGATTTTGACGAAGATGTTAATCTATCTCCATCGTCAATCGATAGCGTATTATGGGAAAAGCTACTATCCATTACGCTAGATGATTTTGACGGCAATCATAGCAAAGAGTTTATTGTTTTCTGCGAGGGCGATGTTAATGGCAAAAAGCGCCGAAATTTCGATGCGCGAATATATAGCAAGATATTTGGCCATAGATACCCTCAAATTACATTTATATCTGGTGGATCATGTACCGACATCGAGAAGGACGATCATTTAGGAATTGCTCTTCTTAAATGGCGGCGGGCGTGGAAAACTGGGCCACGGGGGGCGCGCAAAACTAGGCCACCTATGCCCAAAGAATAGCGCCTCTCCTTGGCGCTTGTCAAGTCCCGGCACCGTGCCGGGTCACATCGCTTAACTGCTTCACTCCTCCTCTGCCTGTTGATTCCCTCCTTTCTCCTTGGCTTTCCTGCCGCCCAGCCTATAGCTTTCACCTTTCATTTCCACCACATGCACCCGATGGGTCAGCCGGTCAAGCAAAGCCCCGGTCAGGCGTTCATCCCCGAAAATCTGCGGCCAGTGGCTGAAAGGCAGATTCGTGGTCAGAATCACGCTGATCCGCTCGTAACACTTCGAGAAAAAGCCAAACAGGTTTTCCGCCGCGTTCTGCCCCAGCGGCACATACCCGAGTTCATCCAGGATGATCAGATCCCGCCGTTCGATCGCCCTCTCCAGCTTCAGTACCGTCTTTTCCTCTCTGGCTTCGGCGTATTCCGTCGCCAATCCGGTGGCGGTATGGAATTTCACCCGCAGCCCGCGGCGGCAAGCCTCGCGACCCAGGGCTATGGCCAGATGCGTTTTCCCCACTCCCGGCGGGCCAATCAAAACCGCGCATTCCCGCTTGCGGATAAACTCGCAGCCAGACAAATCCAGAATCCTCTTCTTGTTCAGCTTCGGCAGCGCGGTGAAGTCAAAGCCGCTCACGTCCTTCTCGGCTGGAAAACCGGCTTCCTTTATTCTCCTGATTACCGCCTTGGTCTGCCGTGACTGGACTTCCAGTTCCAGCAGGTTCTGCAAGAACGCCGCATACCCCCGGTTCTCCTGGGCGCATTGTCTGGCCAAACGGCCATATTCCCGCGACACGGTCGGAAGCTTCAAGGTCTTGCAGTAATTCTCCAGCAGAATATTGCTCTTCATGATGCCTGTTCCTCCTTATTCAGGAGCGCCGCATCATATTCTGCCGCGTCGCGAGTGCCATCGGTGTCGATCTGCAACACAGGATGCCGGGATAAATCCAAGGTCTTGCCCTTTGCCGGTGGGCGATAGTTCAGCGTGCTCATCACCGCCTCGTCGCTGAAAGCGCGACGACGTACGCATTCACCCACCGCTGCCTTGACTTCATGCTCACGATATTTTGAAAACAGCAACAGCACCCTGATGAATTTGCGTACGCCCTCGTCGCCGTAGCGGTATTCCAGTTCGATCCGCAACCTTTCAAAATCCTGCCCCCAGGGTTCGCCCTTGAAAGGACGGCCGTTGATAATGCCTCCGGGCTTGGTTTCCAGGAGCGGGATGTAATGGGTGTACTGCAGAAGATGGCGATGTCGTTCCCAGCAGCGTGGATGCCGGGAAACACAGCTTTCGTTATCCCAGATTTCAATCCGGTCGGCAAAGGCCTTGATCAGCAGGGACTGATAAGCCTTCGACACCGGCACGGAGTAGAAATTCGTCTCGTGCTGCACCAGCGCCTGCTTTGTCGCGAAAGTGTTACGCCTGATGCAGGCTTCGAAATCAGACTGTAACGGCAGTAACGCCGACTTCTCTTCCGAAAACAATTCCTGCCGGGTTTTTTCCGAATGCGGAGCCAGGCGCTGCAGATCCTCCCGGCAACAGTTTTCCAGATAGCGGTTCAACTCGTCCAGATCGTTAAAGTACGGAGCGCCAGCCAGAAAATTAGATTGCCCCAGCTTTACCAGGTTCTCCACATAGCCTTTTTCGTTACCAGAGGCGATATTGCAGAACCGGGAATCGAAGAGGTAGTGGCTGCACAAGGTGCGGAATAATTCATTCAAACGGCGTTCCCTACCTACCCCGACCCAGACCACCGCCGTTTTCAGATTGTCATACGCGCACTGCCTGGGCACGCCGCCGAAAAACCGGAAAGCCTGCACGTGGCCGTCCAGAAAACACTCCATCTTTTCCGAAAGGTATGCCCTGATATACGTAGCCCGGCTGTAGCATAGGCGCAGGCAGAAGAGGTGAACCTTGACCATAAGCCCGGCCAGCAACACCCACGCGTCGCCCCAATCCACCTGGCCTTCCTCGCCGGGACGGAACACCAGCGGATAAAACGCTTCGCCTCCCGCAGAACGCTTTTTCTGCCGCAGGTAACGCCGCACAAGATAGACGCTGCCCTTGAATTTGTGATCCTTGCACAACAGCTGCCAGATTATCTTGGCGTTTGAACGTTGCTTGCGCGGGACGCCTCGTTCTTTTTCATCCTCCAGCCAGGCGTCGATAATGTGTTTTACCGGGTCGAGAAGGGGGCTTTCCGGTTCTTTGTTGCGCCGGTAGCCGGGCGGGGCGGCATGATCCAGGGCTTTCCGGATCGTGTCCCGGCCATGGCCGAAAGTACGGGCGGCTTCCCGTTGGCTCATCCCGTCGCGAAGTACCGCTTTGCGGATTTTTTCATAATCTTCCACCGTCAACATCTCCCAAGGTCTCCCATATTCGAGGGTTATAAACCCCAGAATGATACGGAAACCTATCGTTACGGTGGCCTTATTTTACTTGCCCGCTACATCCCCCCGTGGCCCAGTTTTCCGCGCCCGCCGCCA
>JAHJSU010000095.1 GCA_018829985.1 Elusimicrobiota bacterium
CAAAGAATTGGCTTGTTGTTTTGTGGGAAAAAATTTGAATCGGATTATTTAGAAAGGTTGAAATTATTATGGTTTAGAAAGATATGAAAATCTTATTAGTAACACCCCGGTCAAAAGACACGGTCCTCGGGACTATAGGCTCCTATTGCGAGGACGCGCTCAGGGGGCTTGGCTGCGAGCTGGAGGTCTTTGACTTCCGCCGGAGCCGGTATCTGAACTCCGGCATAGGGCCTGTCGTAAAAAAGACCATAAAGAAGTTTTTCCCGGCGAGCACGCGCCAATCGGGCCTGGTCGGCCTGCTTGAGCGGGAAAGGATGAATAAGGAGCTGCTGTTGGCTGTTGAGCGGTTCAGGCCGGACGTGCTTTTTGTGCTTATGGGCGATTCCATCACTCCGGAAACACTGCGACAGGTCAGACAAATGGGCGTCGTTACCGTGAACTGGTTCCACGATTCCGTCCTGGCCCCGATACGCAGGCCATTTGTGGAGGAGGTCTCTCCTTTTTACGACTATTTTTTTATGATAGACTCCGAGGCTGTGTTAAAACACGTTAAAATAGGCGCCCGCCAGGTGTGTACGTTGCCGCTGGGGTGCGCTCCCTCGTGCCACCGCCGCGTCGCTCTGACGGAGGATGAAAAAAAGGAGTATGGCAGCGAAGTCTCTTTCGTCGGAACTGTAAAATTCGGCCGGGCGGAGGTCTTGAAGTCCCTTAGCGGCCTGGGCTTGGGCATCTGGGGCTACTGGCTTGAGAAGATACCGGAGTTGGAAGGCTGCTACCGGCGCCGGCATGTGTTCGGCGAAGAGGCGGTAAAGGTATACAACGCTTCAAAGGTCGTCGTGGATATACACGAGAAGTACGCAAGCGGGGAGGAATATTTTAATGTTACTCCGCGGGTCTTTGAGGTTCCCGCCTCCGGCGCCCTGCTGTTGGTTAACGAAAATCCGCTGCTCGCAGGCCTGTATAAACCTGGCGAGGAGATTGTCTGCTATAAAGACGCCGCCGACCTTCGAGAAAAAGTAAAATATTATCTGGCCCGGCCGGCGGAGCGCGAGGCTATAGCTGGGAAAGGCCGCCGGAGGGCTCTGCGCGACCACACGTACGAACAGCGGCTGAAGGAAATCCTCTCGGTGGTGGAAGGAGAAAAACCGTAACTCTATATGTGCAATAAACCGGATGGGGAAGCGGAAGGCGGAAAGTCCGCGCCTTGCGATTTTTGCGGCGGGCGGGATTTTGAATTTCTTTTTTGCGGCCGGGATTACCTGGCTTTTTCTCCGGCAAGTTTTAACTTGGTACGGTGCCGCCGGTGCCGGGCAGTCTGTCTGAATCCGCGCCCGGCGGACATCCTTCCCTACTATGAGATGTACCGCAAAGGCGCCCCGGACGGCCGGCTTGTTGATTTTTTAAGCCCCGACCGTGTAAAACTTGTGCGGAAACTGAAGCCGCGCGGCAGGGCGCTGGATATCGGCTGCGGCAGGGGCAGTTTTCTTTCGGGGCTGAAGGATTCCGGCTGGGAGGGTTACGGCTGCGATATCTCGCCGGAAGCCTGCGAACGGGCCACCAGGGAGTCCGGCCTGACGAATATCTACAACTGTGGTGCCGAGGCCCTGGACCTGCCGGAAAGTTTTTTTGACATTATCACGTTCTGGCATTCCCTGGAGCATTTGGAAAGGCCAAGGGAGGCGCTGGAGAAAGCGGTCCGGCTTTTGAAAGACGACGGGGTATTGGTGATAGAGTCCCCGGATTTTTCCAGCCTGCAGGCCAGGTTTTTCAAGGACAGGTGGTTTATGCTGGACCTGCCGAGGCACCAGTACCAGTTCGAGCCGGCGAACCTGGAGGCGAAACTTGCCGCCGCGGGGCTGGCGGTGTTCAAAAAAGACAGGTTAGTGAACCCCGCGGGGACTTTTGTAAGTTTCAAACAGAGCCTGCTAAGGTATGCGGGGCTGGAGCACGCGCCGGGAAAGAGCGGCGCCGGCGAGCCGGTAGCAATAACGGCGCTTCGCCGCGCCGGACCGCTGTGGGCGCTGTTGCGCCTGGCTTTCGATTGCGCCTGCCTCGCCGCTGCGCTGCCGCTGGTCCTGCTGCGGCGCGAGGACTCGTTCCGCATTTATTGTAAAAAGGCCGTGAAAATATGAATATAAGCGTCGTTATCCCGGTATTTAACGGCAGGGAACTGCTTAAACGATATTTCCCTTCCGTTGTGGCGGCCTGCCGCGAATATTCTATTAAAAAAACGGAGCTCATAGTCGTAGACGACGCCAGCGCCGACGGGAGCGGCGACTATGTGCGCGCCGAGTTCCCGTTCGTGCGGATTATCCGGTCCGAATCCAATAAAGGTTTTTCCGGCGCGGCTAATTCAGGGATATTCGCCGCCCGGAACAGGATAGTGGTCTTGTTCAACGACGATATCGAGGCGACCGGGAATTTTTTCGCGGCTATTCCCCGGCATTTCGAGTACCCGGCCGTTTTTGCCGTTAGGGCGGGGTTGAAGGGAGAATCAGGCACGGACACCGCCGGCCCGAGGATAGGGGGACGGTTCCGGCTGGGTTCTTTTGCGGCCCCGCTGGCGGCAAGACCCAGCCTGCAATACGCTTTTTTCGCGGGCGGAGGCGCGGCCGCTTATGATAAAGACAAATTTATGGAACTGGGCGGATTTGACGAGCTGTTCTCGCCGTTCTACTGGGAGGATGTGGACCTGTCTTACAGGGCCTGGAAAAGGGGCTGGAAGGTGGTGTATGAGCCCGGCTCCGTGGTGTACCACCAGGGCGGAGCGACGATCAATAAATTCTATAATAGGGCTTATATTGCTTCTATCGCCGAGCGGAACAAATACTTCCTGGTCTGGAAGAACGTCAGCGATATCTGGCTGCTGTTTCAGCACATGGTCCTTACGCCCGTAAGGATCGCCGGTTCCGTCCTAAAGGGGAATTTGGCGCCGTTTACCGGGTTTATACGCGCTTTGAAACATTTAAAAACCGTGCTTATCAAGCGGAGAGCGGAAAAGCGGTTCTGGAAAGCCGGGGACAGGGAGATCTTCGGCCTGTTCAGGAACTGATATGCTGATAAAAAAAATAAAAACGGCGCTGGGCATCCTTGCCCGGAAAACGTTCACCGGCCCGGTAGAGGTTTCGGTAGACCTCACCCGCCAATGCGCCACCGGCTGCCTTATGTGCTGGTACTGGTCCCCGCTGCTGAAGGAGCGTCCATCGGACGAGTGGGCCTGCCGGCAGATTGAATATGATGTGTTGTTAAAGTTGCTGGGGGATTTTAAAAAGCTTAATGTGAAACGGCTTATTTTCGGCGGGCAGGGGGACCCGTTCCTGCATCCGCGGATGATGGACATTGTTGAAGCGACAAAAAAAGCCGGTATCGGTACGGCCATTATAACCGCCGGCAACTATTTCAACGCCGGCAAGATAAAGAAACTGGTTGAATTAAAAACGGACCATCTCGACGTGAGCGTCCAGGCGGCGACGCCCGAGGCCTATAAGAAGGTCCATCCCGCGCTGAAAGAGGGGACTTTTGAGCGGATCAGGGAATCCCTGCTGCTGTTGTCAGAGTTGAAGAAAAAAGCCGGCCAGGCACAGCCTACCGTGTCCATCATTGATGCGGTCTGCAGCGCCAATTACCTGGACACGGTTGAAATGGTGGAATTTGCCCATGAAGTCGGCGCGCAGAGCGTGGGGTATAAAAGGGTGGATGTCATACCTGAAACCAGGAGCATGCTGCTAAATGAAACGCAGGTGAAGGAATTGCGCGAACTGCTTGAAAAGGCTGAAGAGAGGGCCGCCGGGCTGGGAATAGAGACCAGCGCCGGTTCTTACGGGAAGTACATAATTCCGGGACTCACCAGCGGGGACTATACCTCGGAGTATTACTCGCGCATCCCCTGTTATGTCGGCTGGCTTTCCTCCAGGATACTGTCGGACGGCAGCGTCATTCCGTGCTGCGGCTGCTACGCCCCGCCGCTGGGAAATATCAACCAGGATACTTTCGCGAATATCTGGAATTCCGAAAAATACCGCGAGTTCCGGCAAAAAAGCATAAATATTCTAAAAAATCCGAAGCTGGTGGAAAATTGCAAGTGCTCGTCCTGCGTGGATTTTGAATTCAATTTCGGCGTCTACCGCAGGCTGCATCCTTTCAAGGCTATGCCAGTGCCGTAACAGGGCCTATGGCCATTCCGCCTGAGGCGGACCCGCCGGACTGTTTGGCGGGCAGACGGCCAAAGCCGGGAAGTTCTCCCATGGATGAGTATACGGAAAAAACCCGGCGCTGGCTGGACGAGCGGTTCTCCAGTGCGGATGAGAACGGCATTTACAGGAGCCACGCCCCGATATACGGTTTCGGGCGGGACGCCATGGCGCTGGGTATGTATCAGAACAATTATGCCGTTTTAAAGGAAATAGGGGAGCTGTCCGGCGGCCTCGGCATAGAGACTTTCCTGGACGTGGGTTGTGCCGAAGGGTTTACGGCCTGCCTGGTAAAGAAAATTTTTGGGTACAGGGCCACAGTCGCCGATCTAAGTCCGCGGGCCGTTGAAAGGGCAGGGGAAATTTACGGCCTGGCGGGTTTCGCGGCGGATGTGCAGGACCTGCGGGGGCTCTCGGACGGCAGCTTCGACCTGGCGCTCTGCTCCGAAACGATAGAGCATGTTCCCAGCCCGGAAAAGGCGTTCGCGGAGCTGAGGCGGATTGCCGCGAAAGCCGTCATAGTAACGGTTCCCGCGGCGAACTCTGAAGCGGAAAAGAAAAGCTTCGTCCCGCCGTCGGCGCCGCACACGCATTTGAATATTTTTACGCGCAACGACCTTGAGAAATACCTGCCGGGCTGCAGGATAAAACCCATATCCAACCGCTGGCTTGGCCGGCTCACGGGCCTTTTCACAGGTATCTCTCCGACCGGGCCTGAAGTGAAAATGAGACTTGCGGCCAGGATATACAGGCGGTTCGTGCGGCTGGCTGCGCCCTTTCTGGGCGGGCTGTACGGCGTGGGCATGGCCAAGTTCTTTATTATGGCGGACCGGCTGGTATGTTCCCTGTTCCCCGGCGCCGCGCACACGTATATAGCCGTCTTGGAAAAGACGCGGCGGGTGGCCGGAAAGGGGCCGCGCCCGTCCGTGAATATTCTAGAATATATGTTGAGGGAGAGTAGTGTGCTTCCGTATAAGCTGCCCCGGAAGGCCGTCTGATGGACATCCGCCTAAGGCGGACACCTACGCAAGTATTGACCGGAGCCTGACGAACTATGCCGAAACTATCCGTTGTGATAGCTGTAAAGAACGAGGAGAGAAATATCCGCGCCTGCCTGGAAGCGGTAAAATGGGCGGACGAGATAGTGATCGCGGATGACTGCAGCGTGGATAAAACCGTCGAGATCTGCCGCGAGTATACCGGCACGATAATAATTAACGACACCGGCGGAAGTTTTCACAAAAACAAGAACCTGGGGATTGAAAAGTCCGACGGCGACTGGATCTTGAGCCTGGACGGCGATGAGGTCGTAAGCGCCGAGCTGCAAAGCGAAATCGTCGCGCGGCTGGCCTCCGATCCCATCGGCGTTGACGGGTTCTATATTCCCAGGAATAATTATTTCCTTGGAAAGCACATAACAGGCTGCGGCTGGTCTCCGGACTATATCGTAAGGCTCTTCCGGAAAGGCGCAGCTATTTGGCCGCTGAATATTCATGATGTGCCAAGGATAGCGGATGAAAGCCGCGCGGCCCGGCTGGGAAATCCGCTTATCCATCAAAGCTATTATTCTCTGGCGCAGTACTTTGAGAAATTTAATAAATATACTACCAGGCTGGCCGTAGAAGAGCGGGAGAAGGGCGTCCGGGTAAGCGCTAAAAACTTTTTGGCGGTTTTTTTTATAAAACCGCTATTCTGGTTTCTGCGCAAGTATCTGTTCCAAAAAGGGTTCATGGACGGTTTTCGCGGCTTTTTTATCTCGTTCTCTTCCGGGCTGGTGATATTCGTCACTTACGCGAAATTGTGGGAAACGCAGAAAAATGAAGAAGCGTAATATCCTGTATCTTTCCAACTTCGGCGATATAGTTGGCGGAGGGGAAGTCAGCCTCCTCGGGCTGCTCTCGCTTCTGGACGCCTCCCGGTTCGTCCCGGCGGTAGTCTGCCCGGCTGAAGGGGAACTGGCGGAGGAGATCAGAAAACTCGGCATAGAGGTGAGCATTATCCCTATGCCGAGGCTTAAATGGATCAACCCGGTGTCTTTTTTTCGCACCCTTTCGGTTCTTTTGAAGCTGATACGCGGCAGGGAAATCTCACTGGTTCACGCCAACGGCTCCCGGTGCGCCGTTTACGGCGGCATCGCGTGCCGGCTTACAAAAATCCCCATGATCTGGCACGTAAGGATACTCGAGTCCGACGGCCTGCTGGACAGGCTTTTGGCGGGGCTTGCCAGTGTGATAATCGTGAATTCCAACGCCGTTAAAGACCGCTTCAAATGGCTGAAAGACCGTAATAAACTGGAAACCGTGTATAACGGCATTGACCTTAATAAATTCCGCGTCCACCCCGGCAGCGCCGGGATCCGCAGGGAACTTGGCGTCGCCGCCGGGGCCCCGCTGGTCGGGACAGTTGGGCGGCTGGATTGGTATAAGGCCCATCAGCATTTTATACAGGCCGCGAAGCTGGTAAAAGAAGCAATGCCCGGCGCGCGATTCCTGATAGCCGGGGAAGGGGCCGAACGCGCCAAGCTTGAAGCGCAGGTCAAAGAACTGGGGTTGGAAGAAGATGTCATATTTGCCGGGCAAAGGCGCGACATTCCGGATATACTGGCCGGGCTTGATGTCTTCGCGCTTTCTTCCGTCAGCGAGGGGTTCGGAAGGGGCATCGTGGAAGCTATGGCCTGCGGGAAACCGGTTGTCGCGACCATGGTCGGCGGGATACCGGAGGTGGTGGAAGACGGCTTGACCGGCAAATTGGTTCCCGCCGGAGATCCCGCGGCGCTGGCCGGCGCGATAACGGGATTTTTGAAAGACAAGGAACTGGCCGCGGCCATGGGCGCCGCCGGACGCAAAAGGGCGGAGCGCTTCAGCATAGGGCTCAACGCGGAAAAGACACAGGACATTTATGAAAGCGCGCTTTCCGGCCGCTGCGGGAGCGGTGAACAATGAAGATCGGCATTGATGCGAGGGAATTGCGCCGTAACCAGATGACCGGCATCGGCAGGTTCCTGCGGAACCTGCTTTACGGGCTGCTAAAGGAGGACACCCGTAACGAGTATTTTTTATTCGGTTATCCGGACCTGGATTTTGCCTGCGACGCCAAAAATTTAAAAAGGATGCTTAAAAAGAAAACGTTCACATTTCTATGGGACCAGGTTTACCTCCCGGCGGCGGTTAAAAAATACGGGATAGACGTGTTCTTTTCTCCTTATTACAAGATCCCGTTTTTTGCGGATTGCCGTTTGATCCTGACGCATCATGATTTCACGATGTTCTCGTATCCGGAATATAAAAAAAGAACTTTATACAACCTGGTTTTAAGGGCCGCCATGCGGATCTTTAATAAAAGAGCGAAAAAAATAATATGCGAGTCGGAATTCACAAAGCGGGAGATGGCCGGGTATTTTAACCTGCCCGCGGATAAAACGGCCGTAATACCGGTGCCCGCGGGGGCCGGGTTCGCGCCCTGCGGCGCGGAAAGGGTAAGCCGCGCCAGGGAAAAATACCAGTTGGTCAAGCCGTATATCTTATATGTGGGCAATGCCAATCCGCATAAGAATATAGGCGGCCTTGTCTCCGCTTACGGCCTTCTGCCCCAAAACATGAAAGCGGAATATGTTCTGGCTCTGGTCGGCGCCGGCGGCTCGTTTCACGCGGCTGAAGGCGTCAGGAGCCTGCGGTATATCCCCGACGAAGACCTGGCCGCGCTTTACTGCGGGGCGGAACTTTTTGTCTTCCCTTCTTTCCGGGAGGGCTTCGGCCTGCCGCCGCTTGAAGCGATGGCGTGCGGCTGTCCGGTGATAAGTTCAAATTCAACCTGTATGCCGGAGATCCTGGGCGACGCCTGTTTGTATTTTGACCCCCGCAATATTGAGGAGATCAGTTCAAGGATTGCCGAGGCTTTAAATAACGGCGAGCTTCGCGCCGGGTTAAGGCGGAAAGGGACGGAAAGAGTGAAGTTCTATGCTGCAAAGAACACTGCGGCCGAGTTGCTTGACGTTTTCAAGACTGCTTAAACTTCGCGCGCCGGATGAACGGCCGGACTTCCGGGTTATGACGGCAGCAGGGAGTCGTTTCTATGAAAAACGCGGTTTTAATATCCTCGCTTTATGAGCTTGCCGGGCAGGGCGCCGGAACGTTTGAGGTTTTTTTCCGGAATCTGTCCGCGGGCCTGAACCGGGATTCGGATAAGCTGGGCTGGAAAGCGGATGTGGTCTCCAAAGCCGCGCCCCGCCGGCGGCCAAAAGGGGTTAAAGCTGTTTTTGAAACCCCGGCCTCGCTGGGCGGAAACCTTCGCGCTTCGCTGGCTGGTTTTAAGCAAAGGCTGGATGCCAAAGCGGTCATCGACGCATACTCGAGGAAGCTGGCCGAAAACGCCGACGTCATCTGCCGGGCCGAGATCGTACACGCCCATGATCCGTTCGCGGTATTGGCCTTTAAAAAAGTCCAGAGCCTTAACAAGGCCGCCAAGCTCTGCTTCACTCCCGGGCTGCTTTCCTGGTTTGAGCCGGGCGTGAAAGCGCGGCCCTGGCTTAAAGAAATAGAAGCTGAAGCTCTGGGTATGTCCGCTTTTCTGGTGGTCCCCAGCCGGGAATATTTTGCGGCGGTCGATAAGGCTTACGGCCCGCTTAAAAAACCTTACGTGGTCCTGCCCGGCCTTGATGACGAAAAATACCTGAGGACCGGGGTTTTGAGGCAAAAGCTCGGGGTGCCGGAATCGGCGCTGCTGATCTGCGCGTTTTACGGTCCCGGCTCCGAGGCCGCCGCGGAGTTCTTCATGGACGCCTGCGCCGTCGCGCGCGCCATAATCCCCGGCAGGATCTTCGGCGCCGTGTCAGGGCTCAAAACCCCGGAGCTTGAAAATAAAATAAAGACGCTGGGGCTCGAAAGCTTTTTCACCCTTATCGAGCCGGCGGTCGGCAGGGGGGAACTGCTGGCCGAAGCGGACATTTTCTTCTCTTCGCTTAGAGGCCATTCGCTGGACCTCGGCGCCATAGAGGCGCTTCGCGCGGGGCTGGCCTTGGTGGCGTCGGACGACTGCTGGAACGCCGAGGCGGCCGGCTACGGCGAGGCCGCCATGCTTTTTAAGGCCGGCGATCCGGCCTCGGCGGGCACGGCTTTGGCCGATATCGCGCAGCACCCGGCCGCGCTTATCCATTTTTCCTCGAAAGCCAGGGATTATTTCAGGGCGCAGTACACCCTGGGGGCGTTCGCGGCCAGGGCGGCCAAAGCTTACGAGGATATGCTGGGGATACGCTAGTCCGAAGGCTGAAGGATGAGGCGAAAACAGCGACAGCGGTTGATAAAGTTGATGAGAACTTGTGAATTAATGATACGGCTAGTCTTGTAGCGGCAGAGTTTACTCTGCCCAAAAAGGCAAAGCAAGCTTTGCCACTACAAAAAATACGGAAAAAAAATAAGGATCGCTGATTATGTGCGGCATCTGCGGCTTCGCGAATTATAAGAACGAGCGGCTTCTGAAGGCCATGACGGCGGCGTTGGAGCACCGGGGGCCGGACGAAGACGGCTTTTTCATGTCCGAAGCCAAAGTCAGCCTGGGCATGCGCCGGCTTAAGATCATAGACCTGGCCACCGGCTCCCAGCCCATCGCCAACGAAGACGGGACCGTCACCGTAGTCTTCAACGGAGAGATATATAATTTTAAAGAACTGCGCGCCGGGCTTGAAGCGTTGGGGCACCGTTTTCGCACGCAGAGCGATACAGAGGCGCTGGTCCATCTCTATGAGGAATACGGCGCGGATTTCCCGGCCCGGCTGCGCGGCATGTTCGCGTTCGCCTTATGGGACGCAAAAACGGAAACGCTGCTGCTGGCGCGCGACCATTTCGGCATAAAGCCGCTTTTCTACGCCCTGGTCAAGGATAGGCTTTTTTTCGCTTCCGAAATAAAGTCCCTGCTCCTGTCCCCCGAGGTCCCGGCCGATCTGGACCTGCAGGCGCTTGATTCCTATTTCAGCTGGCTCTACAGTCCTTCACCGCATACGGTTTACAAAAATATCAAAAAACTGGAGCCCGCCCACAGCCTGGTGTTCAAAGCGGGCAGGATAACCATCGGCGCATACTGGCGGGTCCCGGATTTTTCGCAGGCGCCCGTAAGGTCCGAAAGCGAGTATCTGGAGGGTATAGCGGACCTGCTGGAAAAAAGCGTTACGGAACAATTGGTCTCCGATGTGCCGCTGGGGCTTCTTTTGTCCGGCGGAATGGACTCGTCTACCGCGCTCTATTACATGGCAAAAGCTTCCATAGCGCCGGTAAAGACTTTTACGGTGGGTTACGGCCCGAAAGACGCCAGTTTCAATGAAACGGATAAAGCGCGCAGGCTCGCGGATATTTTCCGGGCCGAGCACCACGAAACCATCCTTGAGCCCGACATCCGCGCCGTCATGGAAAAGCTCGCCTACCAGTTCGACGAGCCGTTTGCCGACGCCTCGGCCATTCCCACTTACCTGGTGACCAAAGAGGCCCGCAGGAACGTGACGGTGGCGCTGACCGGCATTGGGGGCGACGAGATCTTCGGCGGCTATCCCCGCCACCTGGGCGCCAGGCTGCTGCCCCATTACCTTAAAGCCCCCGGCTTTTTAAAGGAAGGGATCTGGGCCGGCGCGAAATACCTTTCCGAGTCCATGGCTTCAAAAAACCTGCCGGGCCGGGTCAAAAGGTTTTTAAGGGGCGCCGGCCGGGATTTCAAGGGCGGGTATGAATCCTGGATCTCTTATTTCAGC
>JAHJSU010000096.1 GCA_018829985.1 Elusimicrobiota bacterium
AAGGCGCAAAGGCGCAAAAAAACAGATGCATGCCCGCTTTTCTTTGCGAGCTTTGCGGCTTTGCGCGAGACAAGACAGGCCTGTAGTTACATTTTGCGGCCAAAGGCTAAAAAAGTCAGCCCGAAGGGCCTAATTTAAAAAGAACGGGACGTACTACACCTATCTGCTGACCCTGCTGGCCGGCCGGCCCGACAACGCCGGGGAGTTCGCCCTGCAATACCAGTTTGCCCTCAGAACCCCCGGCAGGGACCTGGTAAAAACCAGCGGTGAAACACGGCTTAAGCCCGGCTCCAGGCTCAAAACAGCCGCCAAAGGCGACAACTGGCGGCTGGCCGTAAGAGCGTCAAAGCCTTAAGATCCGGAGGCGGATCGTTATGAGCTGTAGGAAACATAAGACCGGATCGAGTTATCCCCCGCAACTCCCTTAATTTGGAGGCCGCATGACATCTCAACGCTGCATGGAGCAATTGCATTCTATCCGGAGTTCCGCCGGGCCGGCCTGCACCCGCGGCCTGGGCGACGAGGTCATCCGGCAGTTCCTGGCCCGCGACAAGGAGCTTGCGAGGGCTATCGGGACCGCCGCGGCGAACCGCCGCAAGCTCTCCTCCACACACAAGAAATGGTTTAAAATGGAGGAAAAAGCCCTGGCCCGCCTGCTGCAGCGGCAGGTGCTGAATTTCTATTCCGCCTCCGGCATCAACCCCTACGTGCCCCTGGCGGCTTCGGGCTCCTGGATCGTCACCTCGCACGGCGCCGTGATCCACGACTGCGGCGGCTACGGCATGCTCGGCATGGGGCACGCGCCCCGGGCCGTTCTGGCGGCCATGAACGAGCCCTTCGTCATGGCCAACGTCATGACGCCTTCTTTCAGTCAGCATCGCCTGACGGAACGCCTGAGCCGGGAGATCGGCGGCCGGCGCGGCAGCTGCCCCTTCGGGAAGTTCGCCTTCCTGAACAGCGGTTCCGAGTCCGTCACTTTCACCTGCCGGGTCGCGGACATCCACGCCCGCACGATGACCGATCCGGGCGGCCGGCACGCGGGAAAGAAGGTGAAGCGCCTGGCGATTATGGAAGGCTTCCACGGGCGCACCGAGGGTCCCGCGCGGACTTCCCATTCCTGCCGGGCTCTCTACGCCAGGCATCTGGCCTCTTTCCGGGATCCCGACAACCTCCTGTTCGTGCCCATTAATGACCTCGCGGCCCTTCGCAAGACGTTCGCGGAGGCCGAAAAGAACGGCGTCTTCTTCGAGGCGTTCTTTGTGGAGCCGGTGATGGGGGAAGGCATCCCCGGACTCGCCCTTACCCGCGAATACTATGACAAAGCCAGGGCCCTGACCCGGAAGATGGGCAGCCTGCTGGTCGTGGATTCCATCCAGGCCGCGCTGCGCGCCCATGGCTGTCTCAGCATCGTGGACTACCCGGGCTTTGAGACCTGCGTCCCGCCGGACATGGAAACCTTCTCCAAGGCCCTGAACGCGGGGCAGTACCCTCTTTCCGTCGCCGCTTTGAGCGGCGCGCTGGCCGCCCGGTACCTCACCGGTCTCTACGGAAACACCATGACCGGCAATCCCAGGGCCATGGAAGCGGGCTGCGCCGTCCTCGACTCCGTCACCAATAAAGTCCGTAAGAACATCCGCGAGCGGGGCCGGGAATTCATCGTCAAGTTCCAGGCGCTGGCCGGGGAATTCCCGGGCGCCGTCGAGCAGGTGGTGGGCACGGGCCTGATGGTGAGCGTTATGCTCAACCCCAAGCGCTACCGCGTGCCGGGCGAGGGCGGATTTGAGGAATATATGCGCGTCAACGGCATCGAGATGATCCACGGCGGCGAATGCGGCCTTCGCTTCACGCCTTCCTTCAGCATCACCAGCGCCGAGATCGACCTCATCGTCTCCGTCATCCGCCGGGGACTGAAGGAGCTGGCCTCATCGAGGACGGAGCTGTAAAAGCGGGTGAGTATAAAAGATAACCTTAGATACTAATAGGAATTTCCCTTTTTGAGATATGAAAGGCCGCCGGCGGAAAAAGAAATACGTCCATAAATTCATCCTTTAAGATTGTCAAGCGACCAGATGTCGATGGAGCCGGTCAGGCGGTAGTTCTTGACCAGCAGCGATAAGCCCACGGCCACCACCACGGCTTCTATGACTATCATCATGATGATAAGCGCCTGGGAGAGAGCGAGGTTGTTTGTCAGGGCGCCCGTGGAAATGATTCCCAGCAGGCACGATTTCGACATTATTTCAAGGCCGATAAGCTGCCGTATGAGACTGCGCGAGACCAGCATGCAGTACATGCCCGCGAAGAAGATAAGCGTGATGAAATACCAGTCTAAAGCGAAATAGCCGGTCATTTTTGTGTTTTTCTCCCCGGGAATATTGAGCTGAGCGCGAACACGCCGGCCGCAAGTAACGAAAGCTGGCCCAGCAGGTCGAACCTTCTCAGGTCCCAGATAATGGAGCCGAGCGTGCTGGAGCGGGAGCTGAACCTGGCCCAGCTTTCAAGGGATTCGAAAAAAGGCACGGCGTAAAACCAGGCGGCTATGGCCGCGATGGCCATCACCAGCGGCATGGCGTAAAAGCGCATGCGGCTTTCCCCGTCGGCCGGGTCCTCGCGCTTTACCCCGTTAGAGATAGGTCGCTCATGGCTGCCGTCAGGCGCCTGCGGCGCCTTATCTCTAACGGGGTTTACCAGCGTTACCGCGCCGATGAACAGCGCGGTGATAAGGCCGGCGCAGACCGAGAGCTCAAAGACCGCCGCCCAGGGCGCCTGGAAGTTGAAAAGTATCAGGGAGGCGCCGACGCTTACCAGGGCCAGCATTAAGACGCTCAAAAGCAGGCTCCTGGCCATGACAGCCGCGACCGCAAGCCCCGTCACTAAAGCGAACAGCAGCGTGTGATAGGTCATAAGATGAGCCTCGCGGCTATGGTTTCGATCAGATAGGAATAGATATAGGGGAAGAACACCCCGAGCGCTATAATGAGCACGCTCATCGCCACCACGGGCGCGAGCAGCGCCGGCCTTGCCTCCCGCACGTTCGCGCAGGCCTCCGTAGCTTTGCCGAAGAAGATCTTTTTCTGCGTCGCCAGCAAGCCCGCCAGCGTCACTGCGGAGAAAAGCAGGGCCAGCACGGCGTAGACTTCGGCCCCCCCGTCCCAGAGGGCGAGGATGATGATGAGCTTGCTCCAGAAACCGGCCAGGGGCGGTATGCCGGCCATGGAAAGGAACGCTATGAGGGACGTCCACGAGGTCCAGGGCATGGCGTGTTCCAAGCCTGCGAGCCTGCGCATCTCGCCGGCGCCGGCCGCCTTCTCAAGGCTGGCGCTGTTTAAGAACAGCACGGTATTGAAAACGGCGTGGTTCACCAGGTGGAAGACGGCGCCGAGTATCGCCAGCGGCGTGCCTATGCCGGCCGCCAGCACTATATAGCCTGTCTGGCTTATGCTTGAGAAGGCGAGCATCCTTTTAAATTCCTTTGCCTTGAGGGCCGCCAGCGCGCCGACTATTATGGAGAGCATTCCCAGGAACATCAGGAGCTCGGAGGTGTGGTAGGATTTTATCTCGAAAAGCCGGAGCATTATCGCTATCCTGATGACGGCGTATACGCCGGAGATCTTGGTCACTATGGCGGCCAGGTACGCCGAGACCGGAGCGGGGGCGCCCTGGCAGGCGTCCGGCGTCCAGGCGTGGAAGGGGACCACGCCGGATTTTATCAGGAAGCCCAGCAGGATAAGCGACACCGCGAAGACCACCGCGCCCGCCGGCACGCCGGAGGCTATGAGGACCTTTATGTTTTCAAAAGAGAAGGTGCCGGCGGTAAGCATCAGGAAAGCTATGCCGAACAGAATGAAGAGCGAAGCCGGGCAGGTCAGCAGAAAGTACTTCAGCGCCCCTTCAAGCCCCGCGGCGCTGTCATCCGAGGCTATAAGCGCGAAAGAGGTTATCGCCAGCGCTTCCACGAAGATGTAAAGCGTGAAGAAGTCGCCGGTGGTCACTATGCCGCACATGGCGGACACCGAGGTCAGTATCAGGCAGTAATACGCCGCTCTGTTCGGCCTGTCCTCCATGAACCAGGCCGAAAAGAAAGTTACGCAAAGCGCCACCAGGTAGATGGTGAAGATCATCAGCAGGGAGAAGCCGTCTTCCTTTATGTTGGCGAAGGACGCGGCCAGGTTGGCCGGTTTTAAAAGCGCATACCCGATATTTATAAGGCCGGCCAGCAGGGCGGCGTTGGCCAGGATAGCGGAAAATCCGGGCTTGCGCCTGGCGGCGAACGGGATCAGGACCGCGGTAAAAAGAGGGATCAGCTGATAAGCCAGGAGGCCCGCGTCGTTTATCATTTAACTCCTCCGTAATGCGCGGCGAAAAAGATGTAGATGATAAAACCGGCTATGGTCAGGGCCAGGTAAAGCGGATACGAGCCGGTGTGGAAGCGCTGAGAGGTCTTTGAGAACGCGTTCGCCGCGAACGAAGGCAGGTCGTCCGCCAGATAATCGAAGAACCGGTCCGCTTTGTAGATTATGCCGGCCAGCGCGGGCAGACGTTTCATGAACTGTTCGTAGGGGTCGAAGAATTTGGCTTCCGCCAGCGCGTATATCTCCTTTAAGACCGGCGCGTGAGATATGTGGTCGCAGGCTCTACAGGCTTTGCCCTGTGACGCGGCGCAGCCGAACATATGGTTCACGACCGCCGTCAGAATGACGACTATGGAGGCCCAGAACAGCGGGTTCGGGTAAAATCCGCCGAGCGTCTCAGGCGCGAGATTCAGGTCCCGCAGGCCGGGAACCAGGAAAAACTCTACGGGGAGCCTCGCGCCGAAGCCGAAAATAACGCAGAGCGCGGCGAGTATCAGCATCGGGAAAAGCATGGAGAACGGGGCTTCCGCCGTTCCGTGGAGCTCTTCGGGGCGTTTGCCGAAGAATACGGAGTGGCCCAGTTTAAGCAGGGCGGCGAGCGTCAGCGCCGAGCCGAGTTCCGCCGCTATGACGAACGGCGTGAAGCCGGCGCTTAAAACGCCCTCATAGATCATTTCTTTGGAGAAAAAGCCGTTTAACGGCGCGATGCCGGATATGGCCGCGGCCGCGACGATAAAACAGACCGCCGTGACCGGCATTGCTTTGAACAGCCCGCCCAGTTTTGAGAGGTCGCCGGCGCCGGTCCGGCGTTCGACCGCGCCGGCGGTCATGAACAGGCAGGAGATACAGACGGCGCTATTAAGCATATGAAAAAGCCCGCCGGCCGCGCCTGCCGGGTTAAGGGCGCCTATACCGAGTATCATGTAGCCGGCCTGGCTTACGGCGAGATAGGAAAGCAGTCTTTTGTAATCGGTCTGCGCTAAAGCCATCATGACCGCTATCAGGATGGTCAGGGCGCCCAGCGTCATCAGGACCAGCTGCATGGCCCCGTTAAGCGCGAAGAGATGCACGCTTATCCTCGCCAGGAAGTAGATGCCCAGCAGTTTGTCCAGGGCCGCCGGCACATAGGCCAGGAAAGGGGCGTTTGAGTCCGCGGCCGCGTCCGGCAGCCAGGTATGGAAAGGGAGCGCGCCGGATTTTGTAACCGCGCCTATGAGCATAAGGATATAACCGAAGGCCGCCCAGCCGTCCAGGGTCAGTTTGTTCGCGGAGATCCCGGACATGCTCATGGAGCCCGCTATATACGTCGTTATGGTCACGCCCAGCAGCAGGCAGAGGCCGGCGGCGGCGTTGATAAGAAAGGCTTTCATCGCCGTCTTCTTTGAGGCCTGGCCCGGTTTTGACAGGGCGATGAAAAGGTAGAGGGAGAGCAGCAGCCCTTCCCAGAAGAAAAGGAGCGCCAGCAGGTTGTCGCTTAACACCGCGCCGGCCGCGAAAGCCTGGGTGAAGAGCAGATTAAAGTAAAACCATTTGGCGCCGCCTTTTTCTTCAAAGCTGAAAGAATAAACCGCCGTCAGGAAGGTGAAAAGCGAAACGGCCAGCAGGATGAAAGAGCTCAGCCTGTCGGCCTTCAGCGCGAAGTTCATGCCGTAACCCACCCACTGGGCGCCGAATTCCGGCTGCCGGCTGAACAGGGCCGACGCAAGCAGCAGGAACGCTCCGAGCAGGCAGACGGCGGAAACCGCTATGGCCAGCGTTTCTTTCATGTACCTGGTATGCTCGGAGATCAGCAGGATCAGAAAAGCCGTGGCGAGCGGCAGGACGATGGGTATCAGTATAGGGTTCATTCGAGATTGCCCCCTGATTGCATGGTCAGCAGGTCGGCGTAGACGGAAGGATAATATATCAGCGCGCCGAGCGCCAGCCCTATAAGGGCCAGCGTAAGCGCGCTTGCGACCATCAGCGTGGAACCTTCCTTCGGGTTCTGGGCCTTTTCTTCGCCCAGGAACACCAGGTAGAACAGCCGCGCAAGGTATAAGAGGGTCAGCAGGGCGCCGCAAAAGAACAGCGCCAGCACGAGCGGACTGCCGTTCTGCGTCGCGCCCATAAACACCAGGAACTTGCCGAAGAAGCCGCCGAACGGCGGTATGCCCATGACGGACAGCGAGGCCAGCGCGAACGACACCGCTGTAAGAGGCATGGTCCTGAACAGCCCCCCCATCCTGGTGATGTCCCTGGTATGGGTTTTCTGCTCTATTATGCCCGCGCACAGGAACAGAGCGCTCGTGGCCATGCTGTGCATAAGGATATAAAGAAGCCCGCCTATAAAAGCGATCTTACTGCCGGAAGCCAGTCCCAGGAAGATAAAGCCCGTCTGGCTTACGGTAGAGTAGGCGATTATCCTTTTTATATCTTTCTCGATCAGCGCCGCGCCCGCGGCGACCAGGGCGCTGAAGCCCGCCAGCACAAGCACCAGGCAGGAGAACTCAGGCGGCGCCGCAAAGGTCGCGCCGAAGATCCTGGCATAGGCATAAACGCCTGTTTTAACCAGCACGACCGCAAGCAGCGCGGTTACGGTGGAAGGCGCCGCGCCCGCGTCCGGCAGCCAGGTGGAGAAAGGCAGAGTGGCCGATTTCGCGAATATGCCTGTCAGGAGCAGTACGGCGGCGGCCATCGTAATGGTTTCGCCTCTTAAGAAGCGCAGGTCCATGGCGCCTTTGTCGAAGTATATCATCAGTATGCCGGCAAGCATGCATAAAGCGCCGAAAACGGTGGACAGGATCATCTTGTTCGCCTTGGCGACGTCCCTGTCGGACCTGAAAAAACCGATCAGCCGCCAGCCGGCGATCGCGGTCATTTCCCAGAAGATGTACATCCACAGCAGATTGGCCGAAAAGATCAGCCCCATCATGGAGCCCAGGAACAGCGCGACCATGGCGTAGTATTCGGTCTGGTTTTCGTATTGCGAGATATAGTCCAGGGAATAGATAAGTATGACGGCGCTCACGAAAGAGGAGATGACCGCCATGAACACCGAGAGCATATCCGCCGACAGGACAAGGTCAAAGCCCAGCGGAAAGTTCAGGCTATAGGTCGCCGTCAGGCCTTTCATCATGGGGGGCAGCAGAGAGGCGCAGGCGCCGAAGGTAACAAGCCCCAGCGCCACGGCGCAGGCATTGCGGGTTTTGGCGGAGAGCTTGTTTGCCGCGGGTATCAGAAAAGAGCCGATAACGGGCACGGCCACCGCGGTTTTCAGCAAGGTGACGAGTTCCATAGTTTTCCTGTTCCTGTATATAAAGCTTATCAAAAAAGAAAAATGTAATGCAATTTCCGCTTAACCCCCGCCCCCACCTTTGCCCGGAGGCCGGAGTCCAAACGAGCCATATTGGATGCTCTGTAAGGCCGGTAAATTGCCTGTACGCATGACT
>JAHJSU010000097.1 GCA_018829985.1 Elusimicrobiota bacterium
CATATCGAACCTGGGGCTGTTTATGTTGCGTATGACCAGGCCTATTTTGGGCCTGAGCGGGAAGTTGGGATATTTTGACCTTACATTCCACAGCAGGCCCACGTCGGCGGCCGGTCTCCAGCTGGACTTGGTGTCCTCCAGTGTGAAAGCGTCCTTAGTGTCCCCCTCCGAGAGGAAGTGGAAGCTGGTGAGAGCGGTCCTGCCGTTTATCATCTTAAGGTTTGCTCCCAGCGAAAGTCCTGAGAGCATCTTCATGTCCCACGCGTAGCCCGCCGCTATTTCCATGAAGGAAGCCCCCGCCACCGTCAGGTTTGAGGTGTTTTCGCTATAAGGCGCCCCGGAGGCTCCGGCAGTAATTAGAGGCTGGGCTTCCGTTGAATATTGACTGATCGTGCTTGCCGCATCCAGTAATTGTGCGGGAGTTATTCCGTTCGCATTTGCGAAATTAGCTATGGCATTTGCCAGTTGAGTAGTATCCGTGATTCCGTTGACTCCCCCATCTAGCGTAGTACAGTTATTTGTTCCGCATAGCAGCGGAATGAGCGATGCACCGAGTCCATCTAGCGAGGTCTTGAGAGTTCCAGCAGCGGAAGTATAGCTTGCATTGTCTAAGGACGACTGATTATAAGCGGTGAATTTTATTCCTGAAACACCGCCTACGTTGGAGAGGCCGATATTAATAACATCTATCGTTGGATTCAAGCCCATCGAAGTGAAGTTGTTTACGGATAGGGCCACTTTTGAGAACTTAAAGTTAACACCGCCGGCTATCTCAAACAGCGCGCCCTTGCCCGGGTCGTTCATGTCGTTCATTAAGGTGAGGGTTTTGACAAAAGCAGACATTTGTTCAGGACCAACTGGCGTGCCGCCCCTCTGCGAGGTCTGTATGGCCGAGAATTTATCCGCCATATCGCCTATCTGGCTGGCGTTCTCTATTATGTTCCCGGTGAATTCCGCGTTAACGCCTACCGGTATTTCCATGCCGGAAACATTGGCGGCGCTTTTAACCAGACCGCCGGGGTTCCAGTACTGGGCTATGGGCCCCTGGGCCACGGCCACGAAGGCGCCGCCCATGCCCATCGGCCGGGTGCCCAAAATCTGCCACTGTTCGGCGTATGAGGAAACGCTCAGCGCCAGCAATGCCGTGATAATTATCAGTCTTTTCATTTAACCCTCCATACTGTAGTCTAAAGTCTAGAGTCTGGGGTCGATAGTCTAAAGTCGAAAGTCTAGAGTCTAAAGTCTAAAGTGTAGAGATATTAAGTTGTTTACTTTAGACTTCTGTTTTACTTACTCTCGACTTTAGACTTCTGTTCTATTTACTCTCCACTCTCGACTTTTGTTCTATATTACTCTCCATAAGTACAGGCTAACCTGCTATACCGGATATTATAATACTTTTTATGCCCTATTGTGTGTAACAATAGACACATGTATCCAATGTTACACAACGGTTCCTATTCACTGAATTGTGCTTCGCACCCGTCGCCCGGTATGTAGTCGCAGAGCTTGCTCTGCCTGTAGCGGGCGGATTTATCCGCCAAGAAAAGGTGGAACAAAGCGACACAATTTCCGCCAAACATTCCGGCGGACCCCCGCCAATACAACACGGCGGGCACAGCGCCGGACTGTTTGGCGGGCAGTGAACAGGTCGCATAAATGCAACCGCTACGGGTAAAAAGGCAAAGCAAGCTTTGCTACTACAGGAGTAAATGATGGGTTCACCGAATATTTACCGCTGTTTTACAGGTTCGTATTAAAGAAATTTAGTATTCTCCGGTCGTATTCGGCTCCGCCCTTATCGGAGGTTTCGCCGTGTTCGGCGCCTTTTATTATCCAGAGTTCGGTCCGCGGGTTCCTTTTGTGCAGGGTCAGGGACCCGGATACGGGCGCCTGCGTGTCGCTGTCGCCGTGTATCAGAAGCGCCGGGGTTTTTATTCCGGAGATGAAATCTTCGGGGGCCACTCTGCCCGCGTTAATCCCGAGGATGACAAAGTTCCACATTTTCATCAGCCACAGAAGCGGGAACCGGAACGGGCCCAGGCTCCTGAAAACAAAATCCAGCTCGTCGTACAGGTTCGCGAAAGACGAATCCAGGACCCTGGCCTGTATCTCCGTGTTTTGCGCCATGGCCAGCGCCGCCGCGCCCATCGAGAAGCCGAACGCTCCCATGCGCGCGAAGCCTTTCGCCTTTAAAAACTCCACGGCGGCGGTTACGTCTTTTGTTTCGCGCCAGCCCCCGGTGGAGAAAAAACCCCCGCTTTTGCCCATGGCCCTGAAATCGAACAGGAGCAGGTTGAAATCTTTAGCCAGAAATTCAGTGAAGCCCAGCACATTGCCCTTGTCCATGGGATAGCCGTGGCAGATTATGACGGCCTTGCCGCTTTTTTTATTCGGGATGAACCAGCCGTCAAGTTCCACCCCGTCCGAGGCAAGAAGCCGGACGTTCTCCACCGTCAGGCTGTTACGCACCGGTCCGGGCGGGCTGATATATCTTTTGGGATGGGTGTAGAGGAAAAAAACGAGGAGCGACAACACCAGGTAGAACGCGGCGGGATACGCTATAAGCCGTATAAGTATGGCGAAAGCGAGATTCATTCCCCGGTCGTCCCGGCGGCTATCATGGGCACGAACCGGACCCTGGTTATGTCGGACTTTTCGAGGCCGCTTGCGGTCCTGGTATATAGCGCCAGCGTCTGCTCCTGGCCGCCCACGGGCGCCGCCAGTCTGCCGCCCCCGGCAAGCTGTTCTAGCAGCGCCGCCGGGAGCTCTTTTGGGGCGCAGGTGACCATAATGGCGTCATACGGCGCGTATTCCTTCCAGCCCTCATGTCCGTCGCCGGTCTTGAACTTTATATTGTCGTAACCCCTGCCTTTCAGGGCGGCTTTGGCTTTTTCCGCAAGCACGGGGTAATACTCCACCGTGAAGACCTCTTTTGCCAGCTCGGCCAGGACGGCCGTCTGGTAGCCGGAGCCGGTGCCTATCTCAAGAACTTTCTCCCCGCCTTTCAGGGCCAGGCATTCCGTCATAAGGGCCACGATATAGGGCTGTGAGATGGTCTGTCCTTCCGCTATGGGGAGCGGGCAGTCTTCGTAGGCCCGGTTCCGGAGATATTCGTCCACGAAGAGATGCCGTTCCACCTTTTCCATCGTCTCAAGCACCAGGCCGTCCCGGACGCCGCGCGCGGCTATCTGGTCTTCAAGCATTTTCCTGCGCACGAAGGCCAGGTAATCGCCGAATTTTGAATTAAGCATGTTTCCGGTTATTTGGTTTCCCCGGTCCGGTACATTTCCACGCCCTGCGCGTTTTTATGCGAGCAGTCTATGAACACCTGGCCGTAATATTTCGATTTTTTATTCGTAAAATAAAGCCATTTTCCGGTGTCCGTCACCGCCTGATGCAGTTTTCCGTCATAAGCGGTAGAAGCTATCTCCATAATTTTGTCGGTCGTCGGATGGTTGGCTGCGCTTATAGCCGGTATTTCAGGTATATATTTGGGCGTCAGTTTGGAGAGGCGCGTGGGATATTTTCCTTTCGCCGCTTTATAAGATTCAACGGCCTTCCTCAGTTCCGAGAGCGCGGAGAGCGCTCCGGCCTCGCCGTTCAATGTTTCAACGGGTGAGGCGGGCTCTTTCACCGTTGTCACGGCAGGCTTGGCCGCCTTCTGCCGGGGCGGCTCAACGGGCGCGGCCGCGACAATAAGCTTTGTCCCGGCCAGTTCCTTATCTATCACAGCGTTCAGTTCCCTGCAGAGCCCGATAGCCGCTTCCGTTTTATCCGGTTTTACGCGGTTTTTTACGTCCTTTAAAGCCTTTACGCTCTTGAGCGCGCTGTTAAGAAGCCCTGGATAGGTTTGCGCCGTTTCCCGGTCGGACACGGGTTCTTCAACCCTGAAATAGTCGGCTGCGACCTTAATGGAAGCTTTGTCCAGTTCGGAGATTTTATTAAGCGTGTCCCCGGAGACCTGGAGCCGCAGATTGTCATAAAGGGCGGTGAGCGTTTCCAGCCTTTCCATCGTGTAGAATAAAAGGGAGTTCACTTTTCTAGGGTTAACGGCTTTGACCGTTCGGCCGGTTGCCGGCTTAAGGTTTTTTGAAACGGCTTTTCCGGAAGGCCGTTTAACGGAGGTTTTTTTCTCTTTTTGCCGGGCAGGCGCTTCTTTTGAGGATTTTGCGCTCGCTGTTTGCGCCGCGGCGGGCCCGGGCGAGGCCTGAGCGAAAGAACGGTTCAGGCCGGCCGAAACCAGAGTTGAAGAGAGAAAAAACAACAGCAGCGGTTTTTTCATATGCGGGCTCCTTTAGTTAGTTTGTGCGTCGCTTACAACGCTTAAGACAAGCCTGTTTTTCCGATAACCGGGCGCTATCTTGCGCGGCGGAGATGTTTTCTGTACTCTTTCTGGTTTTTGAGGACCGTGTTTTGCAAATAGCCGAGCTGTTTCTCCATCGCTTCGCGGTAAAAGTTCTTGTCAATGTGGTATTTTTTCTTAAAATGGAGATGAACGTATTGAGCGGTGTTTTTAAGCGTGACCTTAAGGCGCTGCTGGATAAATTTTGAAAAATCCAGCGTTTTACGCAGCAGCCCCAGTTCCGACGAGTAGCCTTTCACGTGCCCCTCGCGGAATTCCCTGTATAAAAACAGCAATCGCTCGAGATAGCATCTTGACGCCATCTGGCCCAGCAGATCGGCGGAGGCGAGCATTAATCCCGCGGTCTTTCCAATAGCACTTCTGAATTTGATTTGTTCTATGGGAAGTATCATATCGGTGCATAAGATCATGTTGGCGGCAATGCGGGCGTTATTCCTGCCGTAACTGTGTTTCGCAAAATAGTTTTTAACGAAATTGATGCTTCTTTCAACATGGGTCAGGGTATACTTCGCGCCGGTGCCTTTCATGTCGTGAACGCTCTGGATGTAGCCTGCGTCATGGAAAATGGCGGCCATAAAACCGAGCTTCACCAGCTGCACGGGCATTTTTTTGCGGACAACGTTATAACCGTCGATCAATCTCGCCATGGCGAGAAGCGAATCGGTAATGTGCATCTTATCGTGATAATGGGTGTTGCAGGCGCAGTAGCCGGGATATTCCCCGTCGTAAAGGGCCATAAAGTCCTTGTATGCTTTTCTGACATCCTCGAATTCGTTGACGGGATAAGAGCTTACAAAGATGCTTTTGACCTCTTCAAAAACCGCCGCCGGATTGTACATGTCGACCAGCTGGGAAAACTGCACGGAATTCAACGGTGTGGGCATAATAAAGAATTATATATTATTTTCGCTATCTTCGGCGAAGACCGCCGGCGGTTCGGGCCGCTGCGCGGCAGGAAAATAAAACCCCCCGGCCTTTTGTGTCCGGGGGGCTTTCGGAAGGCTAAAGGATAAAGGCTGCCCGCCAAACAGCCCGGCGCCGCGCCCGCCGAGTTGTATTGGCGGGGGTCCGCCTCTGGCGGAAAGGATGAAAGGAAAGAATACAGCGGATACAAAGAAATTTTTTCTGTCCCTTAGCCTTTATCCTTTGTCCTTAAGCCTTCCCGAAAAACTCAACTGAGTTTTTCGGGTTGGCGGATTTACGGGGTCACGGCCGCGGCGGCTATGCTTTTGAAGCCGGACTTCACGTTCCCGTCCGCGTCCAGGAAATCATTGATTATGAAGTCCGCGAGCTTTTTGAAGTCGAAAGGGTCGCTCTTCGGCGCTATGGCTCCGTCCTCGGGGTCGGAGGTGGAAAGGTCGCTTATCGGATAGACATTGGCCTGGTCTTTGGACGGCCCGGCGGTCGTCGCGAAATAGGTCAGCCCGTATTGCATCCAGTCCCCGCCGGTAAAATAAACTTCTATCCTGCGTTCGCTCCCTTTCGGGTCCGTGAAGTGAAATATTTTTATGATCCGCGAGTTCTCTTCGCTGTGGAACAGCTTGTATATCTTCGGATACGCGGAAATTACGTCGCCCTGGCAGGTCCATTTTTCGGTCACGTCCGTAAGCTCCCGGTTCCGGGCGCCGTCCCGCGCCATGGCTGGCGCGGGAAGCGTAAAGAACGGCAATTGCCCCAGGGCGCTGTTCAGCGCGGGCGCGAGCTGCGCGTCAGTGCCGGCGAGGACGTTTTCGAGCACGGAATTGTTAATGACGCCCGATTGCGCGAAAGCGGAACCGGACGCGGCCGCTAATATTATGCAGGTTATTGACTTAGCAAGTTTTTTCATAAGCTATTCGTCCTCCGAATATAATCCCTATTATATTCCCGAATGCTTTGTGCCAAGTTTCAGTAGAGGTGGGAGAAACTTAACGCGTCCCCGGACTTTCCGGTGGAACATCACTGCAAAGGCAGTCTTAGGGTTTCCCGCCAAACAGTCCGGCGGGTCCGCCTTCGGCGGAAAGGATACCAATGCAGCTTGTAAGACTGGGAAACTTCAACGCCGTTACGATTGGCGTTAAATCTATTATAGCAAAACACGCGGGCCGTGTAAACGCCCGCTAATCCTGCTGCGTGTACCACCCGATGAACCGGGCCCAGCCGGAATCCTTGGCCCATTGAAGTTCGCCATAGGCCGCGCCGGCGGGGCTGTCCGGCAGGTAGACGGCTATGCCGTGCGCCCTGGCGTAGCTGTACCCGACCGGCCGGTTGGCGCCGACAAGCCTGCCTGAAATAAGTTCCATCAGGGTAAGGCCTTTGAGCCGCGCTTTCTTGTCCTTTGTGCCGTCGGTTATTATCTCGACGAAATCGTAGAGGTCCTTGTTCTCCCGTATGCGGAAGGACTGGGCGTTCGCGACGGCCTTCCTGACCAGCCTTTTCTCGCCGGCGGCCTCAACGGCGGCGGTCCAGTCGTTGACCAGCTTCAGCAGGTCCGGGAGGGCCTCCGCGCTGACATAGCTCTGGGTGGTGTTCCGGCTGATGGCCGCGTAGTGGTCCGCGTAGGCGTTGACGGCGGTCCTGGCGGCTTCGGCCGGCGGCATGGCCGGGTTCTTTACTATCGGCTTCAGAAAAGTGTTGTAGGTATAGCCGTCCCCCGGCTCGGTCTCTTCGGAGCCCACGATGTAGTCCGCGGCGCCCTTCAGTTCATAAACGACCTCGGCCATCTGCATCAGGCAGGCGTCCGAGCCGTAGACGTCCACGCCGCCCATCTGCCGCAGCGCTTCTCCGAGCTGGGGCGTGGTGATATGGTTATAGGTCTCTTCGTCGTAGGAAATGCCCTTGGCAAGCCCGGCCTGGACGTCCTTCTCCCAGCCGGAACCGTGGTTCCACACGATAAGCATGTAATGCTCGGCCGGGTAGGCGGCTTTGGCCCAGCTGCCGAAAGCTGTCAGGTTTTTGTAGTCGCCCATGTCGGAGCCGCCCAGGTACTGGACTACGGGCGAAGAAATTTCGCCGGTGTCTCCGTCCTTTTTCACCAGGTATCTCCTGACGCCGGTCCAGTCGCCGTCTTCGTCGCAGTAGCCGTCTATCCTGCCCAGCTCCACGACGATATTGACCTTATCCGAGGAGCCGACCATCTCCATCTCGTTCAGGTCCTTGAGCGCGAACGATTCAAGGTTGTTCTTGCCGTTTATGTAGACCATGATGGTCCATTTTTTCGCGGCCTGGGGGCCGTGGCCGGAAATCCAGTCGAAAAGGTCTTTCTCCGCCGGCGCCGCCGCGGGGGCCGGCAGGACCAGCCCGGTATTGTTCAGTTCCCCGGCGAAAGCGTTCCCGCCGGGATCGTCAAAATTGAAATTCACTTCCGCGCGCGCCGGGGCCGATAGCGCTAATGCAGAGATGATTATCGCGAGTTTCTTTAACATGCCGATCCCTCCGGTTCTATCGTTCTTCATAAGCTGCAGGACCCGTCAGTCCCCCCCCTATCCGGTATTCCAGCGTGCCGCTGAGGTCCGTCCGGTAAACGGCCGCGCCGGCGGCTTTGAGGCGCGCCAGAGTCGCGTCCGAGGGGTGTCCGAAATTGTTATAGCCGACCTCTATATAGGCGGCTTTCGGTCTTACCAGGTCCAGGAACTCCGAGCCGGTGGCGTACCTGCTGCCGTGATGGCTGACTTTAAGGACGTCCGCCTGCAGCCCGCCGCGCCCGAATTTGGACGTCAGCGAGGGCACCGCGTCGTCCTGGATGTCGCCGGTATAAAGGATGGAAGTGTTCTGGTAAGTGACCTTAAGCACTATCGAGCAGTCGTTCAGGACATTGCCGTCCGAGCTCTGGTCGGTTTCGGGGCAGCCGTGCAGGACCTTTACCTGGACTTCCGGGTCCCAGGCGAACGTGTCGCCGGCCGCCGGGTAGGTTGTGTTAACGCCAAGCTTTTTTACCTGCTCCCGCAGGGCGTTGTCCCCGGCCGCGCCGGTATTATCCATCCGCGTATCGTAAAAATTGCCGACTTTGATGTTGCTGAAAACGTACTGAAGGCCCTCGTAGTGGTCCGCGTGGGGATGGGTCAGGACCACGTAGTCGAGCTTTGTCACGTTGTGTTCGGCGAGGAACCGGGATACGGGCGGGTAACCGGGTTTATCCGGGTCGCCCGGGCCGCCGTCTATCAGCACGGTCTTTCCGTTGGGCAGTTCTATGTATTCGGCGTCGCCCTGGCCCACGCTGATGAAATAAGCTTTCAGGGCCCGCGCGGAAGCGTCGGGGCCGGGAGCCGGGGCGGGAACGGCGGGTTCGGGGACCGCCGGGACGGCGGCGTCGGGCGCGAGCGTTACGAGGGAATTGAGCGCGTCGGCGGCAAAAAGGCCTGCCGCTGAAGCGGAGAAGAGAAGTCCTGAGGAAAGGAGCGCGGCGGTGAACAGCTTTTTCAGGTTCCGGGCCGCCTTAATCTGTTTTTTGGTCCGCGTAAATCCACCTCGACTCTCCGGGCTGGGTCTTGTTCGAGTGGTGAATCCAGATTAAGGTCTGGAGGTGGATACTCCCCGGCCAATTTCCGGAGATTACACAGGAATAATATAATATAGCAGGGAATAGTAAAATATGCCAGGGCCTTTGGGCCCAGACGCCAATAGGCCTAAAGGGTGAGGGATGAGGGATGAGGGATGAGGGATGAGGGATGAGGGATGAGGGATGAGGGATGAGGGAACAGTGCTATAACGGCGCCGTATTCGGAGGGATATTTTTTTCGGGTTAGTTTTTCAGACGGAAGTAGCGCAGGGGTTTAGTCACATTCTTTACCTCAGCTTCGAACGGTCCTTCGAAGCGCAGCCCGCCGGCCAGTCCCGCCTTTTGCAGCGCGTTCGTTGCCGGGGCCATGACCAGCGTCTCGCGGAACCCCGCGTGGGACTGCAGGCGCGCCGTCTGGTTCATGCCGGTTATATTTTTGCGCCGCATTTGGCGCAGAACTGGTTTCCCGGCGAGATGCCGGCGGAGCAATTCGGACAGGTCAAATTGATCGTTTTCGGCGGCGGCGCCGGCACGGCAGGATCGCCGGCTATCGGCGGACGGCCGCATTTGGCGCAAAAGGAGTCGCAAGCGGGGACGTCGGCGCCGCAAACACACCGCGTAATTTTCTCGGGCGCGCCGCCGGTTAAAGCGGCCCCGCATCTGCGGCAATAGGCCGCCTCCGCCTGATTTAAACTGCCGCATTTGGCGCATAGCCGGACGGCGTTTTGGAGCCGCGTCCAGGTAGCGGCGTCGGATATCAGGTCCAGATTGTGATACCCGTGCCAGGCGATGCGCGCTATGGGAAACGCCAGGATCAGAAAGAAACACCATGAAAAAAAAGACGCGCCCGTTCCCAGCGCCAGCGGAAGGAAATCTATGTATGCGCGGTAAAAAAAGAACAGAACCACGAATAAACGCGTGTCCTCCCAAAACAGCCGCAATACCGGGAATTTGGAAAAAACAGCTTCGAGTTCCGCGGCGAGATTCTTGCTTTGGAACCAGAGCGCCAGGGCGATCAAAGTCAGGAAAAACGTCTCAAGAACGCGGTCTATGGAAAGTCCCGAACCGCCGGGGAACTGGATGTTCTTGATCGGCGGCAGTATTGAGATCACCTGCCATATGAACCATAGGCCGACGCATGAAACCGCTATTTTTACCGCGGCTTTCTTTAACCGGTTCATCTGCTTCTCCGTTGCGGGGTTTTACGGTTGCAGTATCCCTGCTCCAATTATAATACAAAAGATTTGTAACTATTCAGCAGCAAAAAAACATAACTACTCAGGTTCTCCGTATTTTTCACGTATTTTTTGTAGTGGCAAAGCTTGCTTTGCCTTTTTGGGCAGAGTAAACTCTGCCACTACGACGACAGACCTGAGTAGTTACAAAAAAACAATGAAAAACCACGGAGACACAGAGCACGCAGAGAAACACGGAGATGATTGCTTAAATAGTATCGCTTGTCACAAAAGAGTTTGTCAATTTCCCCAAAGGTTAATCTCCGTGACACTCCGTGACACTCCGTGCTCTTTGTGTTTCTGTGGTGAGTAGTTACAAAAAAATTATTGTCAGTCCGGAAGTTCTTCGGACAGCCAAGGGATCGTTCTGCGGGCTTCTTCCAACGCGGCTTCGACCGAGGCGAATTCGCCGTGATAATCGGGCCCCACGGGTTCCCAGCGCATTTCCGCGGTTTTCGTATTGTAAAAATCCTCCCGGAAGCAATGGGCGCCGTCCGTACAGCGGTAGACGCGCAGCCGGCGGACGCCGTTGGAAGCGTGGACGGTTTTGACTTCGGTGATCCCTTCAAAGTCGCGGTGTTCTGCGAACCCCAATACATCCAATACCCAGTGTCCGAATCTTTCAATCATCGAAGCGATTCCCATTGTGAACTCCTTATCCTCCCGGCCATCGGTTTGAGAGATAAAAAACGGCGGGGCGCTGCCCCTTCGTCCCATTGCTGAAATGGGGCTTCAAAGACTATAATACAATAATTGCGCAGGTGCCGTAATAAGCACGATATTCATCAGGCGGCCTCTATTATTATGGGAACCCATCACTTTCATTTTTTCGGCGCGGGAACCTGTGGCCCCCCGCTGCGCCTTTTCACCAGGTCCGAACTTCCGCTCTTTATCCTGCACCCCGCTTAAAATTTTTTCTTCAGCGTTATTTTCTGTGTGTTGCCGAGGGTGCCGTAGGGGGTTACGGCGTA
>JAHJSU010000098.1 GCA_018829985.1 Elusimicrobiota bacterium
AATTTTGAATCCTAAATATTCGGTAAACCCGTGTATCTTTCGTAGGTTCTTGTCGCCTTATATGTAGTTGCAGAGCTTGCTCTGCGTAAAAGGGCAAAGCAAGCTTTGCCACTACAGGAGCAAATAACGGGTTCACCGAATATTTACTTTGAATCCGAGGGGCCGGTCCTGAATTTTTATAACTACTCAGGTTGTCGGAGGTTCACGGTTCAGGGTTCACGGTTATCCTTTGCATAGACGTTTTCCAACCTCTGAACCGTTGAACCCCTGAACTGTGAACCTGAGTAGTTACGAATTTTTACTATAATTAAGCTCAAAATTTGGTAATATTTGAGCTGGGTTCAGTCCGCTGCCCTATTGCGGAAGTGCTAGTTTATCAATTATGTCCGGGGTTGTCAAACAGGGGAGGTGGAGGTAGAGTAAGAGACTGTAGTTGCTTTACCTATACCTTTGCCTATACCTGCAGTACCGTTATGGAAGAAGAAAAAAAAGAAGAGGTTAAAAAAACGGGCGAATCTGAAGGAGCGGACCTTGCGAAAGAACTTGAACGCATCCGCGGCCGGCATAAGCTGCTCAAGATCGTCACCGTGCTTCTTTCCGCGGTTTTCATAATTATCCTTTTAGCGGCGGCGTTCATATACCATAAGCTGGCCGGGCTTCGCGAGATGTTCGCCGAAGCACAGGATACTTATTCACAATCCGCTTCCCCCAGGCAGTACGCCTCCATGCCGAAACCCGCGGGAGGGAGTTTTGGCGGCATAACTTATTCCACTCAAAACCCCGGTTCCTCGCTTGGGATGATCACCGGCCTTGGTCCGGCCCCCGGCGAAATTCCCGGTCTTCCCGGTGTCGACCCGCAAAAAATGATGCAGTTGGGCCTCAAATACGCCAACAGGCCCATTGTCAAGGATTTTATAGCCGAGCTTAACAAGGACCCCGAGTTTAAAAAAGCTTTTGACACAAAGACCGGCAATCCCATGGCTATGCTCTCCGCGCTTCAAAATAAAAAAAGCATGCAGAAGCTGGTCATGAAGTTCGCTCTGCGCCCTGATTTTATGCCTTTTATGAAGGAGGTGATGAGCGATCCTCAATTGAAACCGCTGCTATCCAAACTCCCGGTCGGCGACATGGGGCCGGCGGCCCGGATGTTCACAAACATGTCCGGCCGGCAGGCCGTCCCGGCCCCTCGGACGGCGCCTTCCGTAACCGCACCCGACCGGCAGGATGCGGACGGAACTGACGACGTCAAGCTCGACCCTTCGGTCATGGGAGGCGCTCAGCAAACCCCTCCGGCGCCGCTTAAAAAGAAAGCCCCTCCGCCGGTGCCGGATTGACAGTCTTCGCGATACTTGGTTTAATATATTTATATGGCCTATAAACGCCTGGTCAAAGGCTGGAAAAGCTCGGTTAAACCTGTAAGTGTGTTCATCGTTCCGCATAACGGTCTGCCTTCTTTCAGAATTAACCTGCCTATCATGTTTTTTCTGGCTCTTGCCGTCTCCTGGACCGGTTTTACCATCTGGGCCGGCTATATAGCCGGCCGGCATTTCGATTATTCCGTCACCAGGCTGGATAATAGAATATTGCGCGCCAAGATGAATTATGTCTCGCTCCAGGTGGAGAAAGGCCTTGCTTATCTGGAGATGACCAGAAAGACCGACCAGCAGTTAAGAAAAATGATCGGGATGGCACGGGGCGGCGCGGACAACCGGAGCGCCGTGGGCGGGCCGGACCTCTCGGAAGTTTCGGATTTCAGGAAACTGCTTTCCAGCAAAGCTTCCGGGATCCGGGAGACGTCTCTTAATAACGCGGTTTTACAGATGCAGGAAGAGTCCAGGCGCCGGCTTTCAAGCTATGCCGAGATAACCTGGTATATCACCAATAAACATAACAGCGCCAGGGCCACGCCTTCCACCTGGCCCGCTGAAGGCCGGATAACTTCGTCTTTCGGGTACCGTATCGCCCCGTTAAGAGTGGCCAGTGAATTCCACTCGGGCATTGATATCGCGAATGAACCGGGCACGCCGATACGCGCGACGGCTGACGGCGTTGTGCGCTATGCCGGCTGGGCCAACGGCTACGGCATGTCAATGGTGCTGGACCATGGTTTCGGCTACTCCACTTTATACGGCCATTTAAGCGAACTTGCGGTAAAAGAAGGCGCCCAGATAAAGCGCGGCCAGGGGCTTGGCAGAATGGGTTCCACCGGCACCTCCACAGGCTCGCATCTGCATTACGAGGTCTGGACGGACGATATGCCGAAAAATCCGACGAGGTATCTGCAGCTGGGCGAAAAAAACAGCCATTTCGCCGGTATTTTTGAAGGGATATTCGCCGGGAACTAACCCGAAAATTGCAGTTGAAGCTGAGTTTGATTGACAAAACTGCGGATAAAAATTTCCATCTGCAATTTTCGGAAGGCTAAAGGATAAAGGCTGAAGGATGAAGGAAAAAACACGGAAAAACAAAAATATTTTTCCCACCCTTAGCCTTTATCCTTAATCCTTTATCCTTCCCGAAAACTTCAATTGAAGTTTTCGGGTTAGCGGAGGCATCCATGGGGCTTTTTAAACACACCAATATTTCTTTTGACGCCAAGAATTCCGACACGGTAATCGGTGTTGAGGCGTATTTCCAGGGCACGCTGACCGCCAAAGGTTCGCTGCGCATCGACGGCCGCATCGACGGCTCCATCGTGGACGCCAAGCTGGTCACGGTAGGCAAGACCGGCAAGATCAAAGGGGATGTCTCCTGCGAGATCTGCACGCTCTCCGGCGAGGTTAAAGGCAATATCTCCGCCCTTGACCACATAGAGGTGCTGGGCGGCTCCAAGATAGACGGGGATATGCGCGCCCCCAGGATCATAATAGAGGAGGGCGCGGTCTTCAACGGCAGCTGCTCCATGACCGACGCGAAGAATGCAAAGGCGGAAAATTCCCCGAAGGTGAATAATAAATGATCTCGTTTTTCTCCAGGCACAGAAGGATCATCTTCATCGGGACCGTGACGATGTTCCTGGGGGGCATTTTTGTGGGCCTGGGCGCCTACGTGTTCACTTCCGGCTCCGTTGACGCCGTGGCCGATGTGGGCGGCAAAAAGATCTCTTATCAGCGCTTTCTGCTGCAGGTGAACCGGGCGCTTTCGAGCTTTCGGGATTCCGGCGCCGAAGTCAGCGAGGTGGTGTCAAAAAGCGTCAAGCAGGAAGTGTTCAGGGAGATGATAATCGAGGAGCTTCTGTCCCGGCAGGCGGCTGAAATGGGCATGCGCGTGCCTGATTTTGAGGTGGCGGTGGAGATCCAAAACACGCCGCAGTTCATGGACGGAAAGGTCTTCAGCCCCCGCGCGTACTATACCGTCATTTACAATGAATTTCATATGTCTCCCGCCGAGTACGAGGCCTGGCGCAAGCAGGCGCGGCTGGCCTCCAAGTTCAAGCAGTTCGTCTATTCCAACATCAAAACGACCCCGGAAGAGCTGACGGCCTATTATCTGGCCAAAAACAAAGACCTGAAAAATTTCGAAAAGGAGAAAGACAAATACCTGGACGAACTCTCCAGAGACAAATTTGCGCAGATCGCCAATTATCTTCTGAAGCAGCTTACCATGCGGCTGGAAATAAAAGACTACCTGAAACAGCGGGAACAGGGGCAGTAGGGGATAGAGGCGAGAGGCTAGGGGCTAGGGGCGAGAGGCAGAGTTACCACTTACCTCGCCTCTAGTCTCTATCCTCTAGCCTCTACTTCCAACCGTGATTAAAATCCAAAATCTCACCAAAACGTTCGGCGCCTATAAGGCGGTGGATAATCTCAGCCTGGACATTGCCGCGGGCGAGATCTTCGGTTTTCTCGGCCCTAACGGGGCAGGCAAGACCACCACCGTTAAGATCCTTTCCGGCATCATGAAGCCCGCTGGAGGCCGTGTGCTGGTGGGCGGCTATGACATCGTGGAAAGCCCTTTGGAGGCTAAAAAGATCATCGCCTATATTCCGGACGAGCCTTTCGTATATCCCAAGCTGACGGGTTTTGAATTTTTACGGTTTATCGGCGATATCTATTCCGTGCCTTACGGCGAGCAGGCCGGGCGCATTCCGGAACTCCTGGATATTTTCGAGCTTTCAGCGGTTAGCGGGGAACTGCTTGAGGCCTATTCGCACGGGATGAAGCAAAAACTGCTTATCGCCGGCGTTCTGCTGCGGAAACCCAGGGTGGCGCTTTTTGACGAGCCGACAGTGGGACTGGACCCCAAAAGCATAAGGCGGTTCAAGGAGTTGCTCCTTGATATCGCCAGGAATGGCGCGGCCGTCTTTATGTGTACCCATATCCTGGATATGGCCGAGAAACTCTGCACAAGCGTCGGTATAATCTACCGCGGCAGCCTTATCGCCAAAGGCACAGTGGCTGAAGTTAAAAAAATGGCTTCCGGCGGCTCCGGCGGCCGGTCCCTGGAAGAAGTGTTTCTGGAACTGACAGAATAACAGCGGTAACCAGTAATCAGTAACCGGTTACCGGTAACCGAAAACCGGATACCGCAGTTAACCATGCTGAACCTCCTCTTCAAAAGAAAAATGCTGGCCGGTAAAAACAGACTGGCCGCGCTTAAAGGCTGGCCGCTCGCCAAGAACCTGGCTTTTCTCTCGGTGGGGCTCGTGATGCTTCTGGCGCTTTACGCCGGCTTCTGGCGGCTGCTGAACTACCTTGAAGGGGTGCAGGTGATAGGGCCCATGCTTTCCTGGAAGCTCACCTCCATGGTGCTGCTGATAACTTTTTCAATGGTCATAGTGTCTTCCATCATCATCTCCATGACCACCCTTTATTACTCCTTCGACCTGAAATTCCTTTTTTCCTGCCCTATCGATCTGCGCGTCCTTTTCCTGGATAAGGCCTTTGAAACCGTGTTTTATTCCTCCTGGACGCTGCTGCTGGCCGTTTTCCCCTATATAATCGCCTTAGGCAGGGTAAAACAGCTGGACCCCGGCTTTTATTTTTCTTATATTTTCGTGATATTTCCTTTTGTCCTGCTGGCCGGCTCTTTCGGCATTCTGTTCAGCATGCTGGTTATGTATCTGTTCCCTTCGTCAAAGACGCGCGATATTACATGGCTGATGGGCAGCCTTTCGGTCTCTTTTGTCTATGTGGCGTTCCGGTTCACGAAACCTGAAAAACTGCTGCGCCCCGACGCACTGGAGGTCGTGGCCCAGTATATAAACTACCTGCAGTCGCCCACGGCCCCGTACCTGCCTTCCTGGTGGGTCACCAAGGCCATGGTCTCCTATTCAGCCGGAAATTGGGGCGCCTTCTTTTCCTACGCGGGCGTCCTGTTCGCGGCGGCCTGCGCCGTCTATGTGCTGATGTATTATCTTTCGGGGATTATTTATATGAAAGGTTTCAGCGGCGCACAGAACTCCCCCAGGTTCCGGGGGAAAACCCGGCTGCTCCCTGAGCAGAAGCTGGCCCTCAGATACGCCGGTTTTAAGGACTTGCTGACATGCTACTGGAAAGACAGGCTGCTGCTTGCCAGGGACGCGCGGTACTGGTCGCAGGCGATACTTATCGCCGCGCTGATAGTGGTCTATCTTTTCAGCATCCGCCAGCTGCCGCTCGATACCCAGGACCTTAAAAGCCTCGTTTCCTTTCTTAACATCGCGGTGGCCGGTTTTGTGGTGGCCGCCATAGGCCTCAGATTCACTTTCCCGGCCGTCAGCCTTGAAGGCAATAATTACTGGATATTAAAGGCCGCGCCTGTCACCGCCGCGCTGATAATGAAAGAGAAGCTTCTGATCTCCCTTGTGCCGTCGCTGCTCATCGGCGCGGTGTTGATAGCCTTTTCAAACCGGCTTTTAGGCGCGGACTTGTTCATCTCCGTCCTGTCAACATGCACCATTGTCATAGCCGCTTTTGTCATCTCGGTCATGGGTATAGGGCTGGGGGCGCTGTTCCCCGATTTTAAGGTGGAAAACATTCATCAGCTTGAATCCTCCTACGGCGGTTTTATATATATGGCCTGCGCCATGGGCTACCTGAGCCTGGTGGTCGGGACCCAGGCCTGGCCGGTGCAGATGCATTTCGCCGAAAGATTCGGCCGGGTTCACCCGTGGGATTGGCGCGGCGTCGCCCTTTGCGCCGCGGCGTATGCGATCTTAAACGCGGCAGCCGTCGTTATTCCCTGGAAGCTCGGGCTTAAAAACCTGGAGCGGCAGGATATATAGGGGGGGAATCAGTAACCAGTAATCAGTAACCGGTAACCGGTAATCGGTAATTAGTAATCGGTAACCGGTAATCGGTAACCGGTAATCGGTAACCGGTAACCGGTAACCGGTAACCGGTAACCGGTAAATGTTGTAAAATAGTTAAGGGTAAAGTTTCTGTAACTGCTCACTGATTACCGCTGTTACCGCTGTTACCGCTGTTACCGCTGTTACCGATTACTGATTACCGGCCACTGGTTACTGTTCTTATACGGGCAAGTGGCGGAACTGGTAGACGCGCAGGTCTCAAAAACCTGTGATCTCACGGTCGTGAGGGTTCGAGTCCCTCCTTGCCCAAGAAAAGCGAATTACACGAATTGAAGAGCGAATAAGACAAATTAAAGTAACTACTCAGGTCTGTCGTCGTAGTGGCAGAGTTTACTCTGCCCAAAAAGGCAAAGCAAGCTTTGCCACTACAAAAAATACGTAAAAAATACGGAGAACCTGGGTAGTTAC
>JAHJSU010000099.1 GCA_018829985.1 Elusimicrobiota bacterium
ACCAGCACCAGGCACACGTCCACCAGCGGGGTGAGATTGATGTCGGTAATGGGGTCTTCGGGATTATTGGACGAGACGGCCATAAAATCAGGGTTTTAGGGTCTAAGGGGTTAAGGGTAACGGCGTCGATATTCCTGAATTTACGTTTTTAACCCTTAGCCCCTTAAACCCTTAATACCTCAAACCCTTTCCCCTTTGTTATTAAGCATTATCACCAGCCTGACCGAGAAGATCTCCAGTTCGCTCATGATCACCTTCAGCCGTCGGGTGAAATAGTTAAAAATGATGACGGCGGGTATGGCCACGGCAAGGCCGGCAGCGGTAGCCACCAGCGCTTCGGCTATGCCTTTAGCCACAACTGTAGGCCCGCCCACGCCTGAAAGGGCCAGGTCCCGGAAAGCCTTGATAATGCCCACCACCGTGCCGAACAGGCCTATGAACGGCGCTATATTTCCCATGGTGCCCAGTATCCCGAGGAACCGCTCAAACCTGAGTTTTTCTTCCTGCCGTTTGGTGGCCAGGAGCTCCATGAGATCGTCTTTCGCCGTATCCCTGCAGCGCAGCGCGTAGCTTAAAAGCCTTGAAACGGGCGAATCCGTCTTTGAGGCGTGCTCCAGCGCCTTATCCGCTTTCCCTTCCTTAAGCATGCCGCCCACCCGGGCCAGCAGGTCGTCCCCGTTCTGGCGGCGGGCTTTTCTGAAAAACCACCACCTTTCAAAAGCCACGGTGAAGGACAAAAGAGAGCAGAACACGAGTATTACCAGCGTGAAGCTGTCCCTTAAAATCGCTAAAATATTTATGGTTCCCATTTTTTCCTCATAATCCGCATTGAACAGATTTTTCAAATCCCCCCTCACCCCCCTTTGCTAAAAGGGGGGTAATTACTTCAGGGAAGCGGAGGGGTTTCTTTCTGGGCTGCCGCTTCCTTCTGTGGCATCAGCCGGAGGCTTTTGGCCCGCCCGGCGGCGGCTTTCGCCACGTCCGGCGTTGAAGCGTTGGCGGCTATATCTTCATACACCCCGGCCGCTTCGCGGTAATTCTTTTCCCCTTCGTAAAGCCCGCCAAGCTTGACCAGCCCCTGGAGACGCCACGCGCTGCCGGCGGGTTTCTGCAGGGCCAGCTTTTCCCAGTAGCCCCTGGCCTCTTCGGTCTGCTTGTTTTCAAGGCTCAAGGCGCCCAACTGGTAGAGGGCTTCAAGGGCGTCCTCCCGCCCCTGGGCCGAACCGTATATTTCGGTCAGGAGCTCTAAAGCGCCGGCGGAGCCGGCGTTGTTTTTGCGCATGTTGAAGATTTCCCACAGAGCGGCGGGCCCCTCCGCGGACCCGGCCGAAAGCGCGTAATATTTGCGATAGGTTTCCTCCGCCTTGTCCTCGGCGCCCGTGTTCTTATAGGCCAGCGCCAGGTTGAAAAGCGCCGGCTTTATATATTCGTTGTCCGGGTAAAGTTCGGCCAGTTTCGCGTAAGCCGTGGAAGCGGCGTTGTATCTTTTCAGGTTGAAGGAGGCGTTGCCAAGCCGAAACAGCGCCAGCGGATGCTCCCTGGCCCCGGGATAATTGGCCGTGAAGCGGTTGAATACCCTGACGGCGCTCCTCATGTCGCCGTTCTGGAAATCGGCCTCGCCCAGGTAGAACTGCGCGTCCTTGATGGAGGCGTGGTCTATGTATTCCACGCTGAATTTTTTAAGGCGCCCGGCGGCGCCGGCGTAATCTTTATGCTCAAAAAACCTCCTGCCGAGCCGGAACAGCGCCTCGCCGGCGGCATTATTGCGGGGTTTCACGTCCGCCAAATCCAGCAAAAACGACTTAAAATCCATGGCGGGATTGCGGTCGAACAGAACTTCGGCCAGGTCCAAAGCGTCGAAGGCTTCCGTGGACCCGGGAAAATTCTTGACCACGGCACGCACCTGTTCAAGCGCACGGGCGTCGGCGTTCAGGTTGTAATGTATCTGCGCCAGCCGCAGGTACGCCAGCGAGGTCTGGGCGTTCCCCGGATATTTGGCGATGATGGCGTTATACGCGCCGAGGGCCTCCGTGTATTTCTGCGCCCTGAACCAGGTGTCGGCGCTCTGGAACTCGGCCAGTCCGGTTTCGGGGGCCGAGGGGTAATTTGTTGAAAGCTTCGTCCACAGCTCCACGGCCTGGCTGTAATAGCGCAGGCGGTAAAGCGCCAGTCCCGCCCGGTAAAGCGCGGCGGCGGCGCTTGCGCTCCGGGCGTTCCCGGCGGCGAATTTTTCGTATAGCTGGTAGGCGGGCTCAAAATCTTTCCGGTTGAAATAGCTGTCGGCTATGGCCATGGCGCTTGCGCCCCCGGGCGGCTCTATGTCGGGGTAGTTCGCCGCGAGAGCTTTAAGCTTTTCACCCGCTTTCACGGCGGCCCCGGGGTCGCCCGCAAGCGCGTGACACCACACCAGCCCTTCCCCGGCGTAAACCGCGGCAACGTCGTTAGGATAGGCAAGAAGAATGTTGTTATAAACGTTCCGCGCTTCGTCGATAAAGTTCAGGGCCAGATAAGCTTCGGCCACGTATAAAAGGCTTAAGGCCCGCCATTTTGACACCGCCGACGGCAGAGACTTGAAGATAAACTGGTAGGAAGTGAGAATTTTATTATAATTTCCTTTTTCATATTCGGTCTTCAGGATCATAAAAAGCGAAGTTTCGGCCAGCTCGCTTGACGGGGCCAGATCCAGCGCGTTCTGGAACGCCCTGACGGCTTCCGCGGGATGCGCGAGCGCGAGCCAGGCGTTGCCGGCGAGATACAGCGCGTTCTGGGCGCTAGCGTGGCCGGGGTGGAGGACGGAAAATTTTTCAAGCGCGGGCGGCCGGGAGATAGTCGTTCATAAGATACCGGCACCACGCAAGCTTATAGCGGGCGGCCGGGGAAACGGAAGAGGCGGGGTAGTTATCCGTCAGCTTCGTGTAGGCGAAAAGCGCGTTCTGGGTCTGCTTGCCCGCAAGATAGGCTTCGGCGATGAAATACTGCGCGAGCGGGGCGAAGGAATCCCGCTGGCTCCGGTCTATTATGTTCTGGAAATTGGCCTGGGCGTCGGCGTATTCTCTTTTACTGAACAGCGCGGCCCCGATGCGGAAGACAGCCGCGTTCTTAAGTTTGGAAGCCGGGTAGTTTTTGAGAAAATCCCGGTATTTCA
>JAHJSU010000100.1 GCA_018829985.1 Elusimicrobiota bacterium
GTAACTACAGGCCTGTCTTGTCTCGCGCAAAGCCGCAAAGCTCGCAAAGAAAAGCGGGCATGCATCTGTTTTTTTGCGCCTTTGCGCCTTTGCGTGAGGAACATTGAAATTCCTGAGCATTAAATTAACGCCCTTCGGGCGGACTTTTTTTCAGATGAACCGTAACAACTCACCACAGAGACACGGAGAACACGGAGTTTCACGGAGTGATCATCTCTGTGTTTCTCTGTGTCCTCTGTGTCTCCGTGGTTTTCTGTGCCATTGCCAAAAAAGGAAATTCCTTTTAGTGTCAGGTTATATCGGAGAGGGGAAGAACTTGTTAAAAACGAACCAAAAACAACACAAATAATAAGTTAACAAAAGCCGCCCCAGGGGCAGTCTATGCCCCGGGGGCGGCTTTTGGTTCCGGCTACTTTACGGACACGGACTTGCACTGAACCGTGTAATCGTGGGAATAGCTGTTCCAAAAAAAGTGCAGTCTCCACTTCATCATTCGCAGCACGTCGTTTTCCAAATCATAATCCGCCCGCGTGATGAATTTCACGTGCTTCAGGAAACCCAGGTCGTTTCGTCCCTTGCCCTCCAATTTAGCGAACATAATCGACCCCGTTTCAGTATCTCCAAGCCTGGAAATAGAATACTTTTCATTATCCGGATTATCGAATTCCCTGCGAAGCGAAAAGCCGGTAAGATCATCATAGATGACCATTTCCTGCAGGCTCCTCCCCTCTATATTCAAAAGAATCGCGCAAGCGTTGGACTTCGTTACTTTGGGAGCATTAGTGTCTAGATTTTCGTTAAAAATCGGCCCCATGTCCTCGGTCACGCTCGAACAATCTTTAATAGCATAAGACTTGACGATGCGATTGTTGTTTTTATAGTCCTCTATAATAACGGCCAATTTTTTCTCACACAGCGTTTCGCGGGCTGCCGGGCTTGAGGCGCCGTGAGTGTCCGGCGCCCGGACGGAATCGCCTATCGCCGGGATTTCCTGTTGAGAGACCCGCTCCATAAGGGAGCCCGTCCCGCCGGCCGCCCCGTCGAAGTCCAACGCCCTCGCGGCCGGCGATACCGCCACGACCAAAGCAACCGCAAGCCCCAACTGATAAAAAATCTTCATGTTTCATTTCCTCCCGCTATTTAGAGTATTACACTGTAAATACTGCGTAACACATTGTATCATATCCGGTGTTTTAATCAAGGGACAAAGGACCTTAAAAAGGGCGCCCAAAGGGCCTATATCATGGGACCCCGGGTATAGGCGGCGACTACCGCCTTTTTCTTATTACGGACCGCCCATAAGGCCGCCGGCAGAAGACAGGAGATCGACTTTTCCACTCCCGTGCCGGCCTCCACTATTAAATGCTTTTTTCCGCCGACAGCCCTGTAACCGGCGGCGGCCATCGCTTTCCGCTGCTTTCTGTGTTTAAAATTTTTCAGCGCCCCGGCGGCGGGCCCGGCCGGCGCAAAGAATAACGCCGCCGGAGAAGGTTCTTGTGTCTCAGCGGCCTGCGGGTGTTTGGTTTTTTATTCCGGCATCAGCGGGCTTCCCTGCTGTCTGCGGCTGCCGCCTCTGCCCGGCGCGCCGGCCCAGCCTTGAACCACTCTTCCAGCCGCTTCATACCCCGCTCGATGGTCACACCGGGATTATACCCGAGGTCGCGCCGGGCGGCGGAGATATTGAACCAGTGGGCGGTGGTGAGCTGTTTCAGGACAAAAAGGGTGAGTGGCGGTTCATTTTTGATACGCGCCAAACGCCAGGCGGTTTCCATGGCGGCAGCGGCGGCGTAAGCTATCCCGTACGGGATTGTTTTTGTCACGGGCCCGGTTCCCGCCGCCGCCAGGATCATGTTTATTATGTCCCAGTTGGGGCGGGGATCGCCCTGGGAAATAAAATAGGCTTTGCCGGCGCAGGCCGCGCCCGGGGAGAGTTTTTCGGCGGCCAGCCAGTGGGCGTTCACGGCGTCGTCTATATAGGTAGTATCGATCAGCTTGTTGAAGCCGCCTATGCGCCGCAGTTTTCCCGCTTTACCCCGGGCCGCGATCCTTGAGATAAGGTGGTCATGCCCGGGGCCCCAGACAAGATGCGGCCTCAAGGCCACAGTGGCGAATCGCGGCGAATTTGCCGCCAGCGCAAGCTGTTCGGCGCGGGCTTTGGTTTTGGCGTAGTACGAATCGAAGTTTACGGGATAGGGCGCGGTTTCATCCCAGCCGTCCACGTCGCCCCCGGCAAACACCACGCTGGGGGAACTGGTGAAAACAAAACGGGAAACTCCGGCGGCTTTTGCCGTTTCCAAGAGGTTCGCCGTGCCGTTCACGTTCGTTTCGTAAAAATCGCCGTAGCGGCCCCACATGCCCACCTTCGCCGCGACGTGGAAGACCGTGTCGCAGCCCCGGCAGGCGGCCGCTGCCGCTTCCCGGTCGGCCACGTCTCCCCGCAAGCATTCAACGCCAAGTTTCGCAAGCCGGGGATATTCTTCGCGCGCCATGCTGCGCACGGAGATTTCCCTGGCGAGCAGCAGCTCGACAATGGCCCCGCCCAGGAATCCTCCGCCGCCGGTGACTAAAGCTTTCATAAAATTTTTATTGCCATAAAAATTTTGTCATAAGTTTCATGTCACAAGTCACAGGCCAGATATATGAAAGTCGCGGAAAGAAACAGATAACTCTCTTTTACTTCTATCTTGTGATCTGTGACTTGCATGACAGTGCCGTATCAGGCGCCGCCCGCCGGTGTTTGACCTGTGACTTGTGACCTGTGACTTGTGACTTGCATGGCAGCCCAGGCCGCCAGCTTTTCACGGGAGATCTTGGCGTTGTGGCGTATGTCTACCGGGAAGCCGGAATGGTACAGGACGGTCTTTATGGCCTTTGTGCGTTCGTGGGCCGCGCCAAGCGCCAGCAGTTCGGCCGTCAGTGACTCGCGCTCCTCGTTTCCCTTTTCAAGCTCGACGCAGAGCACCGGCGTCTGCAGGCCCGCCGGGCCCGTTCCCACCAGCGCGGCGCGCCGCACACCGGGGTGGGCGTTGAAAACGGCCTCGCAGGGTATGGTGAAAAGCGCGCCCTCCGGGGTCGTGACCCGGTGGCTTTTCCGGCCGCAGAACCACAGCCGCCCGGCCGCGTCTTTCCAGCCGGTGTCGCCCATGCGGTGGTACAATTCGCCGCCGGGGCAGCGGATCTTGGCCAGCGCGGTGCTTTCTCCCCTGCCGAAATATTCGCGGGATACCACTAAGCCTTTCACCGTGATCTCGCCTATTTCCCCGTCTCTGGCAAGCAACTTGCCGGACCATAAAGGTATGGGGGCGTCGGAGATCTTTATGATAAATGTTTCCATCCCTTCCCATGTCCGGCCGACGCAAATCCCGGGGAGGCCGGGCGCAAGCGCCGCCAGCTCATCGCTTGAAATGCAGGATACCGGCAGGGCCTCGGTAGCGCCGTAAGGCGTGAAAACCTGCGTTTCAGGCGCCAGCATTTTTTTTACGCGCCCGATTATAGCGGGGGAAACCGGCGCCCCGCAGGAAATGACGCGCTTTAACGAAGGCAGGAGAGTCCCGCGCTTTTCCCCGTAGCGGCTGAGCGTGTCCAGCAGCGCGGGCGAACCGAACAACTGCACGGCCCCGTATTTTCTTATCAGGCCCGCAAGCATGGCCGGGTTCACGGCCGCGGGCCTGGTGAAGTCCATTTCAGGGATTACTATGGTAAGCCCCAGCGCCACGTCAAAAAGGGCGAAGAGGGGGAAGGTGGGCACTGAATGGAAGCCCGGCTCGATCTTGAAATACTCTTTCAGCATTCTTGCCTGAGCGGCGAACATTAAATGTGTGTAAACCGCGCCTTTGGGGGCGCCGGTGCTGCCGGAGGTGAATAGTATTGCCGCAGTTTCCGAAGTGTTTTCCGGGGCAGGCGCGGCGGTTACAGCGCCGAGCCGCCTTATATTCTCAAGGCTAAACCCGCCCCAGAACCATTTTTTCCCGGCGGTTATAAAGATGCGCAGGGATTTTTTGGCCCAGCCCAGCAACAGCCTGGCCGCCTGAGCCTTCGGCACGCCGACGAAAGCCTCCGGCCGCGCCTCGTTGAGGCAGGCGCGCATGTTCGCGGACCCGATGCCGGGGTCTATCAGCACTATAACGGCGCCGGCGCGGAAAAGGGCGAACGTGAGGGTCACGAATTCTATTGAGGACGGGACCATCAGGGCTGTCCGCATCCCCGGAGTTATGCCGGCGCGGCGCAGGCCCGCGGCCAGCAGTGAAATTTCGGAATCCAGGTCCCTGAAGGAAATTATCCTGGCGCCGTCTATGACCGCGGGGCGGTCCGGCATTGCTGCCGCCAGTTCCGAAATCAGCGAGGAGATGTTTTTAAGTTCGGGCATTTTTAATAAAGTTCTTTATAAGCGGTACAACCTCTTCCTGCGCGTCCTCAAGGATGTAATGCCCGCAGTCCGGGAAACTGTGGATTTCGGCGCGCGGGAACCTGCGTTTCCATTCTTCCAGGAAATAATGGTCGAAAACAAAGTCCTTCATGCCCCAGCAGATCAGCATCGGCAGGGCGGCGAGGGAATTCAGCTTTTCCTGGGTTTCATATACCAGCGGGTAAGCTTTGTCTCCGGGGGCCAGCGGGATATCCTCCACAAAGCGCAGGGTGGCTATGCGGTTGGCCCAGTTGTTATAGGGGGCGGCGTAGGCGCGGCGCAGTTCCCCGCCCATCCTGCGCCGCTTGCAGCCGACCCAGGCCGCCCCGCGCGCGAAGGCGTTAAAGCCGCGTATCAGCGCGGCGCCCAGCGGCGTGCGGCAAAGGCGCAGGGCGGGGGGAAAAGCTTTTCCGTCCGGCAGGAAAAAGGCGCCGGTGTTGAGGATGACCAGTTTTTCGATACGCTCCGTGTGCCGCGCGGCATAGGCCATGCCTATCATCCCGCCCCAGTCGTGCACGACCAGAGTGATATTTTCTTTTACGCCCAGACCGTCCAGGAGGGATTCGAGATCATCCACGCGGCTTTTTAGCGTGTATTCGTACCGGTCGTCTCCGGGTTTGTCGGAGAGCCCGCAGCCTATATGGTCGGGCGCGATAACCCGGCTGGCGTTCCGCAGGGCCAGGGCCAGGTTGCGGTAATAGAAGGACCAGGACGGGTTGCCGTGCAGCATTACTACGGGCTTGCCTTTTCCTTCGTCCAGGCAATGCATTTTGGCGCCGCTTTTCAGCGTAATAAATTTCCCTGTAAACGGGTATAGGTCGCGTGAAACGCCGTCAGGAAGGTAAGGGTTCATAATTTACGAATGCCAGAAATAGCCGCAAAAAGGCGCAAGAAGCGCAAGTTTAGGGCGGGGAAAGGGCATAGTTTATAATCTCATTACTTTTTTGCGCCTCTTGTGCTTCTTTGCGGCTAACTACCACTTTATTCCGAGCATTATCGTGTTCAGGCCGCTGCCTATGCCTAAAAAAGCCGCGTTGTCCCCGGGGGCCAGGAATTCCCGCTCGTCGGCTATCGCGGCGGTCGCCGGCAGGGCCGCCGTGCCCATGTTGCCGAGGTATTCGTAGGTGGAAAAATCTTTATTTTCCGGTATTCCCAGCGCGTCCAGCACGGTTTTCTTATGCGTTCCGCCGACCTGGTGGCAGATAACTTTTCCGAATTCTTCCGCCCGCATGTTCAATTCAGCCAGCAAATCGGTCCAGGTCTGCCGCCCCAGGGCGACGCCGTGTTTCAGGACCGCTGTGGCGTCGGTGGACATCTTGTCGCGGTGCCAGATGCAGAGCTTGTGATGTTCGCAGGCAGAGCGGTATACCCCGCCCAGCAGCCTGTGTTTTTTATGGCCGCCGTTAAAAGCGCCGTCCGTAAGAATTACCGCCGCCGCCCCGGAGCCCCCGGTAAGCGTGGCGAGCGAGAGCCGCAGGCACTCAAAACTCCTGTCGGCCAGCATGTGTGTTATCATGCTGTCGTTGATTTCCCTGGAAGATTCGCAGGACACGACCAGCCCGGCTTTTATCTGGCCCAGCTCTATGCGGTTGGCGATGTCGAGCATCCCGTTAAGCACCCCCAGGCAGGCGTTTGAGATGTCAAAAACGGCCGTACCGGGCTTAACGCCCAGCGAGCCGGCCACCGCCGCTGCCGTGGCCGGCTCGCTGTGCTCGCGGCATACCCCGGCGTAAATCAGCGCGCCCATGTCGGCTGCCGAAAGCCCGGTTTGCGCAAGGGCTTTGCGCGCCGCGCGCGCGGCGCCTTCAGACAGGGCAAAGCCGGGGTTCCACCAACGCCGTTCGCGGATGCCGGTCAGGGCTTCAAGCTGGCCGGGGGGGAGGTGCAGGGTTTCAAGCATCGGCGCGATGCGTTTTTCAAGCTCCGAAGAGGTGACGACATTGGGCCCGAGTTCGTAGCCGATGGCGTCAACAAAGACTTTTGTGTATTTCATTTAAATTCCGTAAAGCCGGACGGGGCTGTTATACAACCCTGCAAATTAACCACAAAGTTCACAAAATTAATATTGAAAGAATAGTCTATTTTTCCTTTCCGTTTTTATCTTTGTGCGCTTGGTGGTTTATTTCGGTATTAACCCACACTATCCGTCATAAGCTTACGACTCTGATGGTGAAATCCTTCATCTGGTAAATTACCAAGCCATCGACTATCAGAAGGCCGTCGGCGCGCAGCACCCTGCGCGCGTCGTCCGCGCCGGTTATCGCCGCTTCCACGGTTACAAGCTTGTTTTTGGGAACAATCTGCCCGCGGTATATCCACTGGTGTTTCTCGTTTAAAGCCATCGCTTCGAAGCGCGAGCCCGGCGGCAGGTCTTTCCATCTCTGCCCGGCGGCGATTTTCATCAGGTTTATAAAAGATTCCAGGCCCAGCGAGCCGGGGCAGACCGGGTCCTGGTAAAAATGCGCCTTGAAAAACCACTCGTCCGGGTTGACCTTTTTTATGCCGCGGATGAACCCTTCTTTTTTCGGCCCGCCCGCCGGAATATAGGTTTCCACGGCGTCCAGCATTATGAGTTTTTCATCCGGAAGGCCGGGAGCGGCGGCAAGAGGTATCTTTTCGCCGAGCGCGTTTTCATGCGCCTGCGGAACGTACCTTGCGGCGCTCCGGATCCCGACTTGCCCAGACAGTGATTTTTTTGAGAAAAAGCCGAACTGCGTGCCGCCCTTGTAAACCGTGCGGCCCCGGCACAGGACTTCCAGGTCGTAATCCTGTATAATCATGCCGCCGGATCGGGAGACTTTTGTTATCTTGACCTTAGTGGTCAGGATGCCGGCGCCGGGGAAGACTTCGGCGTACTGGACAGCCGTGCCGCCCAGGTTCCTGAAAGACAGATCCGTGGAGCTGGTCAGCGCGCTGCCCAGGTAGGCCGCCAGCCACCCGCAGGGCTGCAGCGCCGCTTCCAGCAGCACGGCAAAAGGCATGGATGTCCGGGCGCCGGATTTAAAATACCACTCTCCCGGCGGGACGTCGTATTCGGCTTCTATATTGCCGCCCGCGGCAAGTTCCCACTGCCGGCAGTTTTCAATTTTAACTATTCGGTCCAGGAATTTATATGGGGCGCCGGGAAGCCTGGCTATCACGCGCTCCGAATCGAAGACCTTGTATTTTTCGCCGAAAGCCTCGGAAGGTTTACCGACCGTGAAGGCGGTGATGCTGTCATTGTCGAAGATCGCTTTTTTTGGTTCCGGCGCAGCCGGCGCGGTTCCGCCGGCGGACCACAGCCGCTCGATGTCCTGCCGTGTGGTCCCGCCCATCCTTATGGACATGTCGTGGATGCGTATGATGCGTTTGCCGTCGGCGTACATAAAAGCGTCGGCGATCGCGTAAGGCCGGCCGCCGTCGGCCTGGTAGCCGATTTCCTTCACTATGATCTCATACATCGCTTTCTTTGTCGAGGGCAGCACCTGGCCCCGGCATTCCAGCCGGCTTGTAACGCCCGGCGCCGGTTCATACCAGCAGCCGCCGGCCTCGGCCACCCAGCCCAGGCGCAGAAGGAAAATGCGGAAGGTGTGGAGGGCGCATTCATACATAAGCGTGCCCGGCATTACATGGTCGTCTATAAAATGGCAGGCCAGGTGCCAGTCATCCGGGCGTATATCCATCTCTCCCCGGATGCTGCCCAGCCCGTAGCGCCCGCCGCGCGGGGCCAGCTCCAGCACCCGGTCCACAAGCTTCATTCTGCCGGACGGCAGCCCTACGGGGTTTGTTAAAGGCAGCCCTTCGAAAGCGGGACCGAAACATTGCGCGTACCTTCCCTCGCGCAGCGCGGACACTTTGGCGTCGTCGTAGGATTCTACGCCTTCACCGAACGGCGCCGGGGCCTTCCAGCCGGCAGGGCTTATCCCACCGCCCGGACAGGCGGCAGCCGCCGCCTCACTACAAGGTCCGCCTAAGGCGGACGCCCGGGTGGCGGGACTTATGCCCGGCGCCGGGGCGGTTTCCTCCACTGTCAACACCACGCCTTTGCCCTTCGCTAATTCTTCTTCTGTGAAGAACCCGGCGCAGCCATTTTTCATGCTGAGCAACGGCCTGCCGCCTACCGTGCTTTCAAAATTGAAGAAGAAAAGCCGGATGTCGCCGTGCCTGGTAAAACGCTCGATGTTAATATCGTAATGAATGGCAGCCCCGGGGCGCGGCAGGCCCTGGTGAAAAGTGATCTCGGCGTCCAGCAGGCGGTAAACAGCCTTGCCTTTTGTGCGATCGTCTATGCCGAGGTAGCCGCATAAGAACAGGTCCGCCTGGCCGGCCTCGACGGCGATGCAGGTGGGTATGCGCCCGCAGTCCAGGTACCAGGCGCCGGGGTTGATATCGTGCTCCGTAATCACGCTGCCGGAGGTTAAAGACCCGGCTTCCCCGCGCACGCCGAGTATCCTGTCCACCAGCATTAGCGGCGGAGCCGGCAGGCGCACCCGTGTGGGATAAGAATCCGCGGCGGCGAATTGGCTGCCCAGGACTTTAGCTATCGAGCCCACGGCAAATTCAAGGCATTGTTCCCGGGTCATGAAAACACCCCGGGGCTCTGCGGTTTCCGGCTTGTGACTTGTGACCTGTGACGTGTGACCTGTGTCGGTGAGTGATGAGGGATGATTGTCGGTAATCGGTAACCGGTAACCGGTAACCGGTAACTGCCTACCGGGTATTTTCTCCTCCTGACTGGATACTGGATACTGGTTACTGGTTACCTCCCCCTCCTGACTGGATACTGGATACTGGTTACTGGTTACCTCCCCCTCCTGACTGGATACTGGATACTGGTTACTGGTTACTTTCCCCTCCTGACTGGATACTGGATACTGGTTACTGGTTACCTTCCCCTCCTGAC
>JAHJSU010000101.1 GCA_018829985.1 Elusimicrobiota bacterium
ATGTTTAATCATAAAAATCGTTACTACTCAGCCACAAAGTCACAAAGACACGAAAGAAATCAGACAACAAACCGTTTGATCCATAAACTTTCTTTGTGCCTTGGTGTCTTAGTGGCTGAGTAATTACTAAAAATCAGCGTCATCAGCGTTCTGTCTGTTAATAAACTGAGTAGTTACGAGAGATTAATAATTCCGAATTCTGCGCTCTCAACTCTCATCTCTCATCTCTCAACTCTACACTCTACACTAAAAATGCCTAAACTCATTGTAAGACCCCGAACCCTTAAAGAACTCTGGAAGCTCCTGCCAACGCTGCCCGCCGCCCGCAAGTACCTGGCCGGCGGCACCGATCTTGTGACCGCCGCCAACGCCGGCTTCGATGCCTGCGGGGTGTGGGTGGACATAAGCGGCCTGAAAGAACTCCAAAGCGTCAAAGAAACAAAAACCTCGGTGATTATCGGCGCCGGAGTGACGATAGCCGGGCTTGAGACTTCTCCGGTGATACGGCGCTGGCTCCCCGTGTTAACGGCGGCCATCCCCCATTTCGCCAGCCCGTCTTTAAGGAATATGGCCACCGTCGGCGGCAACGCCGCCAACGCTTCCCCCTGCGCGGACGCCGTCTGCGCCCTGTGCGCCGAGAGGGCGGAGGTTATCCTGGAACTGAAAGGCAAAAAAAGAAGGCTGCCCCTGCCCGCCCTGTTCAAAGGCCCCAAACTGACCGGGGTTAAAAAAGACGAACTGATAACGGCTTTTGAGGTTCCGAAGTGGACGCATACCGGCGACTACTTAAAACTGGGTCCACGGGCGTATTTTGGTATTTCCAAAGCGGCCGTGGCCCTGGCGGTTGAACTTGAGGGCGATAAAATAAAAAGCGCCTCCGTGGCGCTGGCGTCGGTCGCGCCCGTGCCGCTCATGGCAATTAAAACCGCCGGCTACCTCACGGGCCGGATCCTGGGTCCGGAGACCGCGCGCGCGGCGGCGGTTTTGGTCAAAACAGAAGTCTCTCCCATCACGGATGTCCGCTCCGACGCCGATTACCGGCGCGAGATGTGCGGCGTGCTGCTTGAACGGGCGCTGCTAGGGTGTGGGGTTCAGGGGCTAGGGGCTAGCGGATAGGGGGTGGGGAATTAGGGGGAAAAGCCGGTTTTTTAAGAAACAAAAAAATACAGAACGCTGATGACGCTGATTTTTATGATTCAATATGATTTTTTTCATTATATTTGTAACCATCTGCGCTCATCATATTCATCTGCGTCATCTGCGTTCCTTGGTTTTTCTGTGCGTTTTGTGCCTTTTGTGGCTAAATTCGGGAAAGTCCGCCCAAAGGGCGTTAATTTAAAGAGATTCCCGCCCTGTATTTTTTACCCCGGACCCGCTGCCCTGAAATTATTTCGCGGCTTGTTGATCGTTCTTTCTTTTACACTAGCCCCTAGCCCCTATCCCCTATTCCCTGTCGCTTACGCACAGGACGCCAAGACCGATGTTCTGCTGAACGCCATGACTGCGGAGCTCGAGCGTTCGTACGAGAAGCTTAAGAACGCCGAAAAGGCCCCGCTTTATTACATAGGATATGAGGTCTATGATGAGCGGCAATACGGCGCGGACGCCGTGGAAGGGGCCATTTCCGGCGAGAATGACAGTTATGGCCGGGATTTTGACGTCGACGTCAGGATCGGGGATAAAGCCCTTGACAACACCCACGAGCTGAAAGGCGGGCAGGCTTACGCGAATTCAAAACGGCAGTCCTACGGGAACGCGCCGGTGGAAGCCGACGCCGACGCCATAAGAAGCAAGCTGTGGGCGCTGACCGACATGCGCTATAAGAACGCCCTGGACCAGTACGCCAAAGTGAAGATGAATAAAAGCGTGACGGCGGAAGAAGAGGACAAGTCCGACGATTTTTCCGTGTCCACGGCGGCCGTGTTCTACGAGAGGGCGTCGTTCCCGGTTTTTGATAAGGAAAAAGTGAAAGAGATGGTGCGCCGGCTTTCCGCAAAGCTGAAAGACTACGATTTTATATATGACTCGTATGTAGGTTTCTCCGTCTGGACCTCCAACCGTTATATGGTCAATTCGGAAGGTTCGCGCATCGTGACCGGGAACACTTATGTGCGCATCAGATACTCCCTGTCCAGCCGCACGGACGACGGCATGGACATAGACCGCTTTAAGAGTTACGACTCCGATACCCCGTCCGGCATGCCCGCGGAGGAGGTCATTTCAAAAGACATCGATAACTCCGTGGCGGAACTTAAGAGCCTGCGCGGCGTGGCGGCCAGCGAGCCTTACAGCGGCCCGGCAATACTGGAGAGCCGGGCCGCCGGAGTGTTCTTCCACGAGATCTTCGGCCACAGGGTCGAGGGCCACCGCCAGAAAAGCGAATCCTCGGGGCAGACCTTCACCAAAAAAACGGGCCAGCTCATCATGCCGGACTTCCTGACGGTCTATGACGATCCCACGATCCGCGAGCTTAACGGACAATTCCTGCGCGGCTATTATAAATACGACGACGAGGCCGTGCCTGCCGAACGCGCCTCTCTTGTGGAGAACGGCGTGCTGAAAAGCTTTATAATGGGACGCTCTCCCATAAAAGGGTTCCCCGGCTCCAACGGCCACGGCCGCCGCTCCGCGGGGCGCGGCGCCGTCGCGCGGCAGGGAAACCTTATCGTGGAATCCGCCAAAAAGATCCCGGCGGCCGGACTGCGCCGGAAGCTTATTGAAGAAATAAAGAAAAGCGGCAAGCCTTACGGCCTCATCATTAAAGATATTTCCGGGGGCTATACGATAACGCAGCGCGACCTGCCGCAGAGCTTTTCGGTCCAGGCGACCCTGGCTTACAAGGTCTACGCGGACGGCCGGCCCGACGAGCCTGTGCGCGGCCTGAACCTGATAGGAACGCCCCTCCAGACTTTCTCCAGGATCGTGCTGACCGGCGACGAGGCTGTCCCGTTCAACGGGAACTGCGGAGCGGAATCGGGCTGGGTGCCGGTTTCCGCGGCCTCGCCGAGCCTGCTGTTTTCCGAGCTTGAGACCGAGAAAGTGCAGAAGTCCAACGCCAGGCCGCCGGTGCTCAAGCCGCCTTATACGGATAGGTGATGAGGGATGAGGGATGGAAGAGAGTGACTTATATGGGAATTGAGCGGGAAAAGAGAGAAAGGACATCGGGGAAAATTTTATTTTCCTCTTTTCCGTCCTTCATCCTTCATCCCTCAGCCTTCATCCTTTCTGCTTTCATCCCTCAGCCTTCATCCTTCCTGTTTGCCGTTCTCTTCTTTTCATCCTTCATCCTTCATCCTTCATCCCTTCTCCACGCTGCCGACGACCAGCCGCTTGCAGCCATGGGCGACGAACTGGCCCGCTCCATGGCGAAGCTTAAAATGGACGACCTGGCCAGGCCGTATTACGTCGGCTATTACATGCTGGAGTCCTCGAACGTGTATGTTTCGGCCTCGTTCGGGGCCGTTATCAGCACCAGCGCCGGCGTCTCCCGGAGCCTGGCGGCGGATGTGCGCATCGGCAGCCGCAGCTTCGATAACACCGGCTACGCCGGCGACGATTATCAGTCTTACAGGCCTTTTTACGCGTCCGCCCCGGAAGAAGAGGATTACGACGCGCTGCGGTTTTCGCTCTGGTCCCTTACCGACCAGGCGTACAAGGGCGCGCTTGAAACATATTCCCGGAAAAAGGCGTACCTGAAAAAAAAGAACCTGAAAGAGATCTACGATGATCTTTCCGCCGAAAAGCCGGAAGTCCTTATCGAGGAGGGGCCCGGAGCGGCGGATTTCGACCCTGGGAAGTGGAAGGAATACGTTAAAAAGCTTTCCGCGGTGTTCAAAAAATATCCCAGGATCCAGAACTCCGACGTTTCGGCGGATTACGCTGCGCGGACCTACCGCTTCGTGAACAGCGAGGGTTCGCGCTACAGGTTCCGCCGCGATAAGCTCACCCTGAGCATCTCGGCCGCGGTGCAGACCGGGGAAGGCCTGAAGTTCAACGACGGGAGGGAGTTCCACTGGCCAACGCTTGCGGCGGCGCCGGCTTTCGAGGCCCTCGCGGCCGAAACCGAAAAATTCGCCGGGGAGATGAGCTGGCTGGTGGATTCCTCCACCGCCGGGATTTATCTCGGCCCGGTGCTGTTCGAGGACCAGGCGGCGGCGGAATTCTTCAACCAGCTGCTCGTCGAGAACGTCTCGTTCGTCAAAGCGCCGCTGGCGGACAACGACGAGTACAGGAAATACTACGTGGACTCCGGCGCCTTCCTGAACAAGCTGAACATGCGCGTCACGGCGCCTTTCCTGAACGTCTATGACGATCCGCTCCAGGCGGAGTTCAGGGGCACGGAGCTTATGGGCTCGTACCGTATAGACACCGAAGGCGTAAGGCCCGGGAAGCTGGAGCTGGTCAGGAACGGGAAACTGGTCAATTTTTACATGTCCCGCTCGCCGGTAAAGCGGTTCAAGACTTCCAACGGCCACGGCAGGGGGCATATCACCGAATTCCCGTCCGCGCGGCCGGGGAACGTTTTCATCATGTCCGAAAGAACGGCTTCCAGGGCGGAGCTTAAGAAAAAAATGCTGGAAACGGCCAAAGAGCTGGAGCTTGATTACGCCGTGATAATCCGGCGCATGGCGCCGGCCGACACGAAGCGGATGGAAGAGCTGCTGGCCAAGCCGGCGCTTGTCTATAAAGTCAGCGTAAAGGACGGCTCCGAGGAACTGGTGAACGGGGTGGAATTTACCGGGGTGGGCTTCAGGGCCCTGCGCGACATCATTTTGACTTCGGACGAGCATTACGTCTATAATTTTTATCAGCCGGGGCCTTTGTATTACAGCCGCGGCTATGTCCCGGCGGCCATTATAGCCCCGTCTTCCATCCTGGTGCAGGAGATGGAGCTTCAAAAGACGGAACAGAAGCCGGACAGGCAGCCGTATCTGCCGCACCCGTACTTCGGCGAGGGGAAAGGCAAGGGGAAAGGGTTTTAGGGTGGGGAAAATTTTGTTTTTACTCTTAGCCCCTCAAACCCTTAACACCTTAAACCCTGAACTGCAAGGGTTATCAGCGGTTAAGATGTTAAGAGCGAGGAAAAGATACGTGTGAAGATTCCTGGAGGTGGAATGAACAACATCAAATGCTACAGTTTTCCGCGAACGCCCAAAGAGGCTTTGAGCGTGCTTTTAAACAAAAAAGCCAACGCCATCGCCGTGGCAGGGGGGACGCTGGTGGCCAAGACCCTGCCCGAAACCGTCGAAACTTTCCTCGACCTTAAAAACCTGCCTTTAAACCACATAAAAAAACAGGGCGGCGATCTGATCCTCGGCGCCACGGCGACTTTCGACGCCATAGATAATTCGAAGCTCGCGCAGAGCTGGGCCGGAGGGGTATTGTCCCACGCGGCGGCCAGGTGTTCCAGCCAGCTTATACGGAACATGGCCACCATAGGCGGCAATATCGCGCGCCCTCATTCCTTTAATATTTTTCCGGCGGTATTGCTGGGCCTGGACGCCCGGGTAAAGCTCCTGTCCGAGGCCGGAGTGAAGACCTGCCCTTTTTCCGGGCTTTACGGCCCCGGGCTCGGGGCCGGTCCCGGCAGGGACCTGATAATACTAGAGGTGATAATACCGGCCCGGACGAAGAACTGGGTCTGCCGGTTCGAAAAGTTCGCCAGGACCGAAGCCAGCTGGGACGCCTACCTGACGCTTTTTATGGGCGTGGAGATCGCTGACGGGAGCGTTTGCGCGGCGCGCGTGATTGTGGGAGCGCTGTCCCCGAAGCCTTTCAGGGCGGCTTCTGCCGAGCAGATCCTCTCCGGCGCCAGGCTAAACCCCGGCGTTATAGAAGAAGCCTGCCTTGAGCTTGCCCGCTGCCTTGACACTGCCCACCAGCACAAGGCGGACGAGTTTAAAAAGGAAGTCGCGGCCACCCTGCTCAAAAGATTTTTGGAATCTCTCGGCCAGCCAGCATGAGAACTGAAGGGTTTAAGGGTTTGAGGTGTTAAGGGTAACAACATTTTTCATCCCTAAAACCCTTAGACCCTAAAAACCTTAAACCCTCTTGAGAGGAGACAGTTATGAAAAAAGAAAACGCTGAAATAAAAGCCGTGAACGGGTATTTTGAAGTTTCTCTCAAAATAAACGGGTTCCGGAAGAATTTAAAAGTGAAGAACAACGAGTTCCTGCTGGACGCTTTGCGGCGCCACGGCTATAAAGGCGCCAAAAAAGGCTGCGACACCGGCGACTGCGGCTCCTGCGCCGTAATATTCAACGGGCGTCCGGCTTTGGCCTGCCTGATACCGGCTTTCAGCGCGCACGGCGCCGAGGTCACTACCATAGAGGGCGTGGGCGCCGTGCAGGCCCCGCACCCGATACAGGAAGCCTTCGTCCAGGCGGGGGCGGTGCAGTGCGGGTACTGCATCCCGGGCATGATAATTTCCGCCAAGCATCTGCTTGACACGAATCCCGAGCCGTCGGAAGGCGAGATCCGCAAATACCTGGACGGCAATCTCTGCCGGTGCACCGGCTATGTGAAACAGGTGGAAGCGGTGAAGCTGGCGGCGAAAAGGATGAAAAAACAGACAGTAACCGGTAATCAGTAATCGGTAACCAGTGATTAAGGAGTTTCTTAACTTTCTCGCCAGTTGTTTGTTGTTAACCGGTTACTGGTTACCGGTCACTGGTTACTGAATAACGAAGGAGTTCATATGGATACTAAAAAATTTACCGTCGTGAACCACAGGGTCCTGAAAATGGACGCCCTGGGCATGGCCTGCGGCGAGCCGGTGTTCACCGACGACGTCAATATAGACGGCCTGCTGTACGGCCGCATCCTCTGGAGCCCTTACGCGCACGCCCGGATAAAAAAGATAGACACCGCAGAAGCGGAAAAGACGCCCGGCGTCAAAGCCGTGCTGACCTACAAGAACGTGCCCAGGGCGCCGCATACCACCGCCGGCCAGGGCTACCCGGAGCCTTCGCCTTACGACACGTTCGTGCTGGACAACAAGGTCCGCTTCGTGGGCGACAGGGTGGCCGCCGTGGCCGCCGAGACCCCGGAAGCCGCCGGGGAAGCGCTTAAGAAGATAAAGGTGGAGTACGAACTCCTGCCGGCCGTGTTCGACGCCTTTGAGGCCATGAAGGACGGCGCCCCGGTCATCCACGACGAGAAAGACGCCAGGAATATCCCGGACGCGGAGCATAACATCGCCGCAAAATTCGAGTTCGACGTCAGGAACGGCGAATGGTTCAAGGACGCGGACTTCGTCCTTGAACACACCTACAGGATGCCGTACCTGCAGCACTGCGCCATTGAGCCGCACATCGTCATCACCTATTTCGACGCTAACGGCCGGCTGGTCATAAGGACTTCGACCCAGGTCCCGTTCCACGTGCGGCGCATCGTCGCGCAGGCGCTGAAGCTGCCCGTCAAAAAGATACGCGTCATAAAGCCGCGCATAGGCGGCGGCTTCGGTTCCAAGCAGGAGATCCTGCTGGAAGACATCACTGCGGCGCTTACCCTTAAGACCGGCAAGCCGGTCAAGATAGAGTACACCCGCCGGGAAACCTTCGTTTCCTCAAGGACCCGCCACCCTTCGGCCGTGCGGCTGAAGACCGGCGTAAAGAAAGACGGCACGATCACCGACGCGGAGATGGACATAGTCCTGAATACCGGCGCCTACGGCTCCCACGCGCTGACCGTGATGATGTGCGCCGGTTCGCATACCATACCGATGTACAGGGTCAAGAACAATATCCGCTTCCTCGGTAAGAGCGTCTACACCAATATGCCGGTCGCGGGCGCCTACCGCGGTTACGGCGCCACGCAGGGCTTCTTCGCCTGGGAATCGCATATGGACGTGATGGCCCGGAAGATCGGCATGGATCCGCTGGAGTTCAGAAAGATGAATTACATCCGGCTCGGCGAAGGCTCTCCCGTCTTTAAGGCCATGGGCGAGGGCAGGGAGGGGGTGGAGCAGGTCATCACCTCCACCGGCCTGTTCGAAGGCATAGAAGCCGGGCTCAAGGCCATAAAATGGGATGAGAAAAAGGAGAAATATAAAAAACAGACCGGCCCGATCCGGCGCGGGCTCGGCATGACCTGCCTTATGCAGGGTTCGGGCATCCCGGAAGTTGACATGGCTTCGGCCACTATAAAGATGAACGAGGACGGCTCTTTTAACCTGTTGCTGGGCGCCGCCGACCTGGGCACCGGCTCCGACACCATAATGGCCCAGATAGCTGCCGAGGTCCTCGGCGTCAAGGCCGATGATATCATGGTCTATTCTTCCGACACCGACCTTACGCCGTTCGATGTCGGCGCTTACGCCTCTTCCACCACCTTCATCTCCGGCAACGCGGTAAAGAAAACCGCAGAAAAGGCCAGGGAGATGATCCTGGACGTGGCGGCGAAGATACTGGGCAAGAAAAAAGAGGACCTGCGGCTAGAAGGCGGGAAGGTCATAGCGAAGGACGGCGCCTCCTGCCCCCTTTCAGAGGTGGCCAACACCTCGCTCTATTACTACGACCAGCACCAGATAATAGCGAGCGCCTCGCATTACGCGCATACCTCGCCGCCGCCTTTCGCGGCGCATTTCGCCGATATCGAGGTGGACACCGGCACCGGGAAAATAAAGATCCTGGACTACGTGGCCTGCGTGGATTGCGGCACCGCCATCAACCCGGCGCTGGCCGAGGGGCAGAACGACGGGGCCGTGCTGAACGGGATAGGACATACGCTTTCGGAGGAGATGGAGTTCTCCTCCAACGGTACGCCGCTGAACGCCAGTTTCAGGCGCTATAAGATCTTCAACACGGCCGACGCGCCGCCGATAAAGACGATACTCATCCCCACATATGAGCCGAACGGCCCCTTCGGGGCGAAGTCGGTTTCCGAGATCGGGATAAACGGGCCGCTGCCGGCGGTGGCCAACGCGCTTGACAACGCGGTAGGCGTAAGGCTTTTCGACGCGCCGTTCACGCCCGAAAAAGTCCTGGCCGCGCTAAAATCCTCCGGCAGGAAGAAATAA
>JAHJSU010000012.1 GCA_018829985.1 Elusimicrobiota bacterium
CTGGAGCAGGGTTCGTAAGTGCAGTTGCAGTCGTTCAGATTGTCGTTTTTCTTGCAGTCCATGGCGCCTCCTTTCAGTGTCCTGTCCGGTGTCCTATATAGTATAAAATTTCCCCGTCGCACTTAAAGGTCGCAGGTGCAGGTAGAACAATTTGCGCGGGTCCTGTCGCCGGGTGAGAATGTCCTCGGGCGTAAGATGCCAAGTCGGGACAGGGGCAAATTCCCCGGGCGCTCCGGGACCGGGCTTCCGGGGAAGAGCCCGGTGTCTTCCGCCGGCGAAGAACTCGCCTCGCACACAGTGCTCGGCTCAAACATTCTTCGCCGGTCGCTAATGGTAGCGACTCCGCTCCAGACACCGGGCTGAAGCCCTTAAGGGAGCGCCCGGGGAATTTGCCCCCGCCCCTTCATTATGTCAGCTTCATATCAGTGTAGTGAGTCAGAGTTTCCTTTACAGTTCCCGACTGGTAGGCGCAGGCTTTTCCGCCATAGGCGGATCCGCCGTGTTGTTTGGCGGAAGCCTGCGTATGCTCGGCGTATGAAACGTCCGCCTAAGGCGGACGGCTACCCAAAGCAATTCTTCCCGGTTTTCCGTATGGCTCCTTGAAAAACACAATGGAGCGGGTGGCGGGGGAACCGGATAAGCGAAACCCTCACGGAGGGCGAGGCTTGCGTAGCGCCGAGCCCGAGTGGGGAGGCGCGCGCACGGTGTGCGCGACGCCGTGTTTCGCGTTCCGGTCCCCCGACAGGACCCGCGAACCCTGTCCCCTCTGCCGATACTAAACCCGAATAGCCGAAAAATTAATATAATCATTCAGGTATGAGCGGCGCTAAAAAGATTCATTTTACGGGCATTAGCGGGTCGGGGATGAGCGCGCTTTCGCAGATAGCGGCCATGGAAGGGCGCGCGGTTACCGGCTCGGACAGGGATTTTGATAATTCCAGGAACCTCGGCTGGAAGGCCTCGCTTGAAAAGCTGGGCATAAAGATATTCCCGCAGAACGGCTCCGGCGTGGACGGCGATACGGCGGAACTGGCCCTTTCCACCGCGATAGAAGATTCTAATCCGGAGATAACCCGGGCCAAGGCCTTCGGCGCGAAGATAATCCACCGCTCCGAACTGCTGGCGCATTACGTAGACAGCTTCAGGACCGTGGCCGTGGGGGGGACCAGCGGCAAATCCACAGTCGTCGGCATGGTCTTCACCATCCTCGAGGAAGCGGGGCTGGGCCCCAGCGTCATAACCGGCGGCCCGCTGGCCGCGCTGCAGGAGAAGGGCCTCATCGGCAACGCCTGGCGCGGCAAGAGCGACATCCTGGTGATAGAAGCCGACGAATCCGACGGCACCATAGAAAAATACAGGCCCGCCGCCGGCCTTATCCTGAACATCAGCAAGGACCATAAGGAAGTTCCCGCGCTGAAAGAGATTTTCCGGAAGTTCGCGGCGAACTCTAAAAAAGTTTACGTCAACGGCGCTGACCCGGAGCTGGCGGATTTCCGGAACGGGGCGGAAATATTCGGGATGAAGGACGCCGGGGCCGGGCTCCAGGGCCTGAGCCTGGGGATGTTCGGCTCGCATTTGAAAATGGGCGGCGTCGATTTTGAGATACCCGCGCCGGGGCTCTATAATGTCCAGAACGCGCTGGCCTCCGTGAAGGTCTGCCTGAATTTTGGCGTCACGCTCGAAGTCTGCGCGGCGGGCCTGGCGAAATACAAAGGCATACAGCGGCGGTTCCAGACGGTAGGCGAAACCGGCGGGATACTGGTCGTGGACGATTACGCCCATAACCCGGCCAAAGTCGCGGCTGTGCTGGGCGCGCTGCGCCGGGACGGCGGCAGGCGGATAATAGCGGTCTACCAGCCGCACGGCTATGCGCCCACCCGGCTTCTAAAAAAAGAACTGATAGAAGCTTTCGCGGCCAGCCTCGGGGACGGCGACGTTCTGTTCATGCCGGAGATATTTTACGCGGGCGGCACGGTGGCGAAGGACATTTCATCGAAATATCTCGTGGACGAACTGTCCAGGCTCGGGAAGAAGGCTTTCTATTTCGAGCGGCGTGCGGATATCGTAGACAAGGCCGTCCGGCTGGCCCGGCCGGGGGATATCTTTATCGTAATGGGCGCCAGGGACTGGACGCTGTCGGATTTCGCCAAAGAACTTTTTGAAAAGATAAAGGAGGCCTCCGTAAAATGAGGATCTCAAAGTCCGAACTGGAAAGGTATGCGAGGCAATTGATAGTCCCTGGCATGGGTTTGAAAGGCCAGAACAAGCTGAAGAAGGCTTCGGCGCTGGTGGTGGGCTCGGGCGGCCTCGGCGGGCCGGTCTCGTCCTATCTGGCCGCCGCCGGTGTGGGACGGCTGGGGCTGGCTGACTTCGGGGACCTCGAACTGTCCAATCTTAACAGGCAGGTGTTCTTCAGGACCCGCGACATCGGCAGGCCGAAGGCGGTCCTGCTGGCGGCGCAGCTTAAAGAGCTGAACCCGCATGTCGTCTTCGAGCCGCTCCGCGTGAAGCTGGATTCCGCGAACCTGGCCCCGCTTTTAAAAAAATACTCGCTGGTAATGGACTGCACGGACAATTTTGAGGCGCGGTTTGAAATAAACAAAGCCTGCTTCCGGGCGGGCAGACCTTTCGTGCACGGCGCGGTTTACGGTTTCGAGGGGCAGCTCGCCGTCATAGACCCGCGCCGCGGGCCCTGCCTGAAGTGCGCCTTCCCGCATACGCCGCCGCCGTTAAAAAGCGCGGCGCCGGTCCCGGGGCCGGTGCCGGGGGCCGTGGGCGCGATGCAGGCCGCGGAGGCGCTGAAGCTGCTGTGCGGCCTGCCGGTGTCGCGGGACCGCCTGCTAATATACGATTTCGCGCACGGGATGCTGCATGCCGTGCGCCTTGAAAAAATAAAAAGCTGCCCTGTCTGCGGCCGGAGATGAGCGTTGCTGTATGGCGAACATAACCGTAATGATATACACCACCCTGCGCGCCCGCCTGGGCTTTTCAAAGATCGAGCTTCCGGGGAAAACGGTGCAGGAGCTGCTGCTCAAGCTCGCCGCCGTCAAGAAGCCCGACGTGAGCGACATCCTTTTCGACGCGGCCGGCCGCGTGAAGAACCACTTCGTGCTGACGCTCAATTCCGAGATACTCGACAATAAGAAGGCTAAAACGACGAAGGTCAAGGCCGGCGACATCCTGCACGTCTTCCCGCCGATCTCGGGGGGGTGAGGGATGAGGGATGAGACAAGAGACGATTTAAAAACGCTCGCCAACGCGGCGAGCACCCGCTGAAATAGCGGGCGGATTGCCAGCCGCCCTGAAAGCGCCGCATGGTAATGCGGACGCTGCGAGAAATGGAAACGGAAAGTCTTGCGGAAACAATCCATGGAAATAAGATTCCGGAAGAATATCAGGTTGAAAAATTGTGATTATTCCGCAAAGGGATATTATTTTGCGACCATTTGCGCGGATTACAGAAAATCTTTTTTTAACAATCCACAAATACGGCAAATTGTAGTCGCAGAGCTTGCTCTGCTTATAAAAAGATTTTCGGGGCTGAAAGTGGATTATTACGTCATAATGCCGAATCATGTTCATATAATTTTTGTTCTTGAGGATTCGCGGTTTCCGCTGCCTAAAATAATACAGGCGTTTAAATCAATAACAACGTCAAAGGCAAAGCAAGCTTTGCCACTACAGAATGGTCTGCAGAATGGTCAAAGGTTGTGGCAGCCGGATTATTACGAACATGTTATCCGGAACGAGAGGGCGTTATCAAAAATAAGGGAGTATATATAAAACAATCCCGAAGCGGAAAAACTGAATTGGGAGGAATTGGATAATCGCGGTGTAAAATAGCCCTTGAAATTTCCGGTTTCGTCTGCTAGACTCTAAGTAGGAAGTCATAAAAACTTTATTTCCCGGTTCTTTTTTAAAGCAGCGCGGGAAATAAGGTCAGGTGTTTTTGTCGATATTACCGCTGATTCCCGGAGGCTCTTATGAACGAAAGCAAAAACAGCCGAAAAAAAGCGCTGATCATATTCGTCCTTGCATTCCTCGCCTGCGGCGGCGGAGTTTTTATCTTTTTCGTCTTCCAGGGCCTGGGCGATTTTAAGGGCGGCGGCAAAGGCAGTTTCCATTACGGTTTTAACGCGAAAAAAGCTCTGCTGCCCCTCTTTAACTATTTCAGCCCGGCCGACAGCGAGGCTGAAGTGGCCAGAAAAGCCAAGAAGCGTCTGGAATTCAGGGGCCTGGATGTTTCCCTGCTTGACGGGTCGAAGGCCGACGTCTCCGACTGGATGGCCAAAGGCGGCGGCGCGGGAGGCTCTTCCGGGAACGCGGGAGCGCGGGGCGCATCGCGCGCCGTCAGGACCGCTGTTCCAAGGATGGGCGGCGGTTTGGGCGGCATTTCCGGCGGCGGCGGGGGCTCGCAGACCTCTGCCGGGCTGGCGCGGTTCGGCGGCTCGGGCGATGCCGGGAATACGCGGATCTCGGCGGGCAAGGGCGGTCAGAGCGCTGTTTCGGGCAAGGGCACGATGGGCGCGCTCACCAGCGTGCGGAGCGCGATGAAGGAAGGTTTGAGATCCGGCTCGGCCATGACCGCCAAGGCAAAGTGGGACCAGGGCTTCGGGGCCGGCGCTGCCGGTAAAAAGAGCGGCACGCTTGCCTACGGCAAATCCGGGCTGGCTAACCTGGACCGTATAAAAAAGGGCGACATAGCAGATCTAAAGACTCTCGAGCCGGGATCTCTTTCAGCGGCTGTGCCCCCGCCCGTAGAGGACAAGACGGCCAAACCGAACAAGGCGGAAGGAAATACGGAAGCGGACATAGCCAAGCAGGTGGCGGCGCAAATCGCGCAGGGCCTGGGCGCTGGCTTGGCGACTGGACCTGGAGCCGGCTCTTCCAACAGCGGGCAGCAGGACGGCATGCCGCCGCCGGATGTTCTTAGATTGGCGACTACCCCCCCCGAGTACAATTCCGATGGGGTGCGGGTGGGGGGGGGAATTTCCTGCCTCCAAGGCTGCGATATGGGCGCAGACGGCATGGCTGTTGATAGTCAGGTCAGTTATACGCAGGACAGCAACGGGGACTGGCACGGCATCTTCGAGGGGACGCAGGGCGGGATCCCATACAGGGATGAATTGATCTTTAAGCCCGGCGGCGATCCGCCGTTCGAGCCTGTCGGAACCGTTGTCAACCAGGACGGGAACTGGGTCAACGCGGATTTCGGCACCAGTAACGTCAGTGCCGGCAATTAAGGAGTAAAGAAGCATAGTTCTTTGCGGTCCGGCTGCGCTCATACCGGCCCGGGCGAATCGAAAGGGCCCTTGACAAATCAGGGAATTTCTGCTATAGTATTAGCGCAGCAGATAACTTTGCCCTGAACTTTCCAATGGAGCGTGTCAGGGGAAGTCTAAAGTTGTTTTAGCCAAAAATGGAGCGGATATGATGCGAATGCCGGGCAGAAAATCCAAATCCACGCAGTATGTCGTCGGCGCAGTAGTCTCCGTCATAATACTTCTGCTGTGGATCTCTATTCCGCTGATGAATAACTCCTCGCTTAATTCCTCGGTTTCGGCCAATCCCTTCAGACCAAAGACCGCCGACCTGGATTCGCTCGGCAGCGGCATCCCGTCGGAGGGCGGCGCGCCGGGTTACGCCCTGAACGGCTCAATGATAGACAATCCGGCCACTTCAGGCGAAATGATAGCCTCTTACCTTTTCCAGTCCGGGCCCGGCGATAACGAGGATGCCGCAACAGAAGGCGTTTCCGCGGCCGGCGGAAGTTCCGGCTCCTCCGGGGGAGGGTCCGCTTTCGCCGGAGCGCCCGCTCCTGTCACGCACAAGGGCAGACTGAGCGCCAAGCCCTCTCTCGGCGCCGGCAACGCAACTTCCATGAGCGCCGGCGGCGGCAAGCATAAAAAGTTATTCGGCGCCGCCAACGCCAAGCCCGAGCTTGCCCCTCTTTCAGACCAGGGGTTGAAAAAATCCCCGGGAGCGGAGAAGAAAAACGTCCTGATGGCCATGCTCCAGAAGATGGAGGCCAAGAGCGCCTTGGCCGCGAAGACGGGAAAGGTTGACTCGGCGCGCGGCGGGGCCACTTCCGCTTTCGAAAAAACCAAGGGTAATCCCTCCGGCCTCAACACCGGTATGGAGACCAGCGCGTCCGGCGCGGGCATTGCGATGGGCGAGGCGGCCGCGGACCTTAAAAAAAGCGATCCGAGAATAAACAACAAGAAGATAACCCTGCCTAAGCCCAAGCCGACGGAAGATAAGTCGAAAGAGGCTGACGAGGCGTTCAAGCAGATGATAATACAGATGATAATACGGAGTGTGCTTGGCCCCTTAATCAGCGGCGTAATCGGCGGCGCGCTTAAATAGCAGGCTGCCGGGATTGGCCGTGTTAAGGAAGTAATAAGATAATTGCGGCGGATAAATAAAATGTTTTGGAGGTTATATGAGCGGATCTAACAAAGATAAAGAAAGAAAAGGCGGTTTCTGGGCGTACCTTTCCGGTCTTTTCAAAGGCGGGTCGTCCGCTGCCCGCGGAGGGCTTGGTTCGGCGTCCGGGCTCGGCGGAGCGTCCGGGCTCGGCGGAGCGTCCGGACTCGGTTCGGCCGGCTCCGGCCTGGGCGGGCTTTTTGCCACTAAAGCGGGCATCGTCGGTATGGTGCTCGGCGGCGCCACCATAGCGGCCGGCATCGGCGTGATATATAATTTCATAGGACCCTCTTCTAAATCGGGCTACACGCCGCAGTTGTTCCAGAACGCCTACTACGATGAACAGGCTCGCAGCGCCAGCCTGGACCGGTCCAGGCAGAACAACGCGGCCGTGGAAGGTTCCCTGGACATGTTCAGGGAACAGGCAAAGAAGGACGGGCTCTCCCTGGGCGAAGACGCGGAGGCCGCGAATAAAAAAGATTCGGGCGACGCGCCGACCGACGAAACGGCGGACGCGGCGGCAGGGGCTGATGCCGCGGCTAACGCGCCCGGCGGCGGGCCTAAACTGCAGTCGGCGGGCGGATTCGGCGGCGCCAAGGGCGGCGGCGGAAGCGGCACGAGCATGCCGAAGATGTCCGGCGGCGGCGGGATGTTCGGCGGAATAAACAGCAAGTTCGGGAAGATTTATAAGGCTCCGGCGGGCCAAAAGGGCAAGACTTCTAATCTGGCGGGTTCCATGGCCGCGTCTGTGAGGGGGACCAAATACTCAGTGCCCTCCAGCAAGAAAGGCGCTTTCGGCCAGGCTAAATTCGCCGGTAAAATGGGCGCCAGGGCGAAGTATACGGCCGACGGGACCGGCGCAAGGACGAACGCCACCGAAGCTTTTTCAGGCGAGACTACCGGCGCGGGCGATGTAGGCGATCCCGGCGGCGGCACGGGGCTTGGCGGAGCGGGCCTGTCAGGCGGCAACAAACTTAAAGCCAGCGACCCCAATATGACCGGGAGCAGCTTCACGCCGCCCGCAGTTCCGGAGCCGGAAGACGCGTCCCCCTGGAACGATCTGCGCGACAAGGCCCTGAAGTTCATACTTATCAGCATGGGGTTAATAATTGCAACCAAGATATTGGGCAAAATCGCTAAAGCCTGGCAGCCCATGTACTGTGCGGCTCTGGCGACAGCTTTAGCGGCGATAGCTGCCGCTGCATACGTGATATATATCGGCTATCAGCTTTGGAAAGGCGATCCGAACGGCAATCCGCCGTGGACGGGTCAGCCGTGGCTGGGGGGAACGATGATATTAACGGGCGTCATGATGGCGATCGCGGCCTGGAACGCCCTGTGCGGCGTAGCGGGCCAGACGAGTGTCGCCGCCTCTAAAGCAACTTCTATCAACGTAAATGGGGCCACCATTAATACTCCGGCGGTGTCTGCGGCAGCTGGCGCACCCGGCTGGATGAGCGGGCTGGGCAGTATGGGGCTGGGCAACGTTCTTGGCGGGTTATAAGGGCAGTGAGTATCGGTAAAATACATGAATGGCCGGATTAGGAGGATATATGAGTGATTTACCTGAAATAAACTTTGAAGAGAAAAAAGAAAATAAGAAGAGAGGTTTTATCCCGTGGCTCCGCTCCAAATTCGGTGGCGGCGGACGGAACGCGATGGGCGGCGCCGGAGAAGCGCTGCCCGGCGCAGCCAGCATCGGCAGCAGAGCCGCTCTCGGCAGGGCCGCTCTCGGCGCGGGCAGGTTCGGCGCCTCGTCATCGGGCGGCTGGCTGGGCGGTTTATTGTCCGGCAATATGGGCCTGCTGTTTACTGCCGCCGTAATCGCCGCGGCTGTGGGAACCGGCATTTACATGAGCGGCCAGAACAATCCGGCCGAGACCTCCGGGGCCTTCAGTTCCAACAAGACAGGGAGCGGCTATGTGCCCGCTATCATGCGTCAGCGGAATAGCGGCTCCTCGCTTGATATGTTCAAAGACGCCAATAAAGAGGGCCTGGGCGCGGGTGAAAACGCCGGCGGCTACGACGCAAACGGCTACGACAAGGACGGCTACGACAAGGACGGCTACGATGCGGACGGCTACGACAGGAACGGCTACGACAAGGACGGCTTCGATATTAACGGCTTCGACAACAACGGTTACGACAGGAACGGCTTCGATATTAACGGCTACGACAGGAACGGCAACCTCGGCGGCGGCGCCGGCTCGCCCGGCAGCCCGAACGCGGGCAATGAGATGGCGGCTAAGCTTGCCGGCGGTTTCGGCAGCGGGCTTTCAGGCTCCATGGGCAGCGGAGGCAAAAAATTCAGCAATATGGGCGGGTTCGGGAATAAATTCTCAGGCAACAAAGTCGACTTCGGAAAGGTAGGCTCGGGTTTTTCAAACATGCCTAAGTTTGATTCGCGGAAGAAACTGCTGGCCATGAAAGGTTCGGCCAGAGCTGTGATGGGCGGAAAAAAAGCCGGCAAAACGTCGAAAGCGATAGGCCTGGGGGCAAAGGGTCAGGCTATGGGCTTGAAAAAAACGCAGTATTCCACCGATGGCGGCACTTCGATAGACGGGCTGCGGAGCACCCAGGATGCAGCCTGGGAGGGGAGCACTCCCGGCGGCGATGTGGACCCCGGCGGCGGGACAGGCCTTGGCACTGGGGGGGTAGATGCTCCGCCCACGCCCTATGACGCGCCCACGGTCACGCCCAATCCCAGCGGCCCCACCGGTCCCGACGGCGTGACCCCGGTGGTTCCGGTCGCTCCCGATGCCACGCATGCCGGCAGCTGGTTTGAAGGCATTGCCAAGCAGATTCTTGTGCTGATAACGCTTTGCATTGCTTTTGCTCTTGTAGGAGCCATGCTTATCAATGCGGGCAATACCCCCGCCACTTTCTATCTGAAAGTGATCGGCATGATCCTCTGCGGTATAGCGCTGGGTCTCGCC
>JAHJSU010000102.1 GCA_018829985.1 Elusimicrobiota bacterium
CACATACTGGGCCTTTTTTATACCATGGTAGGCATGGTCCTGGGCGCGGGTGAGCCGACGTAAGAAAAGGATAAAGGATTAAGGCTAAAGGCTAAAGGGCAGAGAAGAAAGAAGATTTATATGGAAATTAAGGAAAAAAAAAGCAAAGGAGCACCGGGGGAAGTTGTAAATTCCTCTTATCCGTCCTTTAGCCTCACATACTGGGCCTTTTTTATACCATGGTAGGCATGGTCCTGGGCGCGGGTGAGCCGACGTAAGAAAAGGATAAAGGATTAAGGCTAAAGGCTAAAGGCAGAAAAAGAGAAAGGTTTATATGGGAATCTTAAGAAAGGATAAAGGATTAAGGCTAAAGGATAAAGGATAAAGGCAGAAAAAGAGAAAGATTTATATGGGTATCAAGGCGAAAAAAAGCAAAGGAGCACCGGGGGAAGTTGTAAATTCCTCTTATCCGTCCTTTAGCCTTCATCCTTTAGCCTTTAGCCTTTTCCGCCGTCCGCCCTTTAGCCTTCATCCTTTAGCCTTTAGCCTTTTCCGCCGGCGGGGCCAGTTGCTGCTCCCGTCGCTGATCATTCTCCCGTCCCTGCTGCTTTTTGTCTACCTGATCTTTGAAACCACCAAGCTCTCCAGGGAAAAGATCCGTCAGCAGTTCGCGGTAGATTCGGCCGCCTTCATCCAGATGGGCGACTATACCAATCTCCTCAACCGCACGGCCTACGTGAACGGCACCTTCCCCTACAGGATCTTCAAGGAACACTACGGGTGCGACAGCACCCCCTGCACCGCCGGCGATGATAATTGCCTGCAAAAGAGCGACGGTAAAGGCGCTCATTGCAGATATGACATGCTTTATGAGGCGGGGGATTTCCCCAGATACGCCTCCGATACGGGCAGGATGCCCGTTCCGCTTGACGACAAGGGTGAGTGGCCTATAAGGTTTGACGAAACCAAAAGGCCCAACATCAACGAGAATCCTCCGCAAGTGGCCGACGTGCTTACCCTGATAACCAAGGAACAGGGGATCAAAATCAATATTTCCTGGGGTGACGCGGTCCGCATATTTACGTTTTACAGCCAGGTCTACACGCTGCTGGGACAGGTTGAGGAATCACAGATGTCCGTCTTTCTGAATCTGACCAGCAATTTCAGCTTCTTCAGAAAATCCTACTATCTGAACGCCAATACCAAGGATTGCCATGACAACTACCTGACTTGCGGCGATGAGGGCCTCGCGGGCGGCTTTAAGCCCTACAAACCCCTCAGCGGCAGCAGTACGATCCCCACCAACTGCAGCGGCGACATGTTCATGTGTTACGTGAAAAAAATAATGATATGGGCCAAAGTTGCGCGTACGCCCACACCGTTTAACCCGCTGCCTTATTTCCTGGGCGGGACCCTTCAAGCAGACGGAGTTACCCCGAAGCCCGTAGATATGACCGCCGGCGGCAGTCCGAACGGCTTGTTCCAGCTTGCCGGTTTCAACGATAACTTCCTGAGGCGTATAGGCGACCCCGGCTATAATGTAGACCAGAGTTGGAATGTGGAAGAGAACTATTTCGGCATTGATTTTAACAATAGAGCCGGTATGTGGAGTGATGACTGTACGAATCAGGGAAAGCCCTGCGTGCACGCGCTTGTCGCCAGCCAGTGCCCGCAGCTCGGGGCCGGCAACAACTGCGTCTGGCCCAATCCCACGCCGAAGTACCAGACCCGTCTTTACCCCTGAGGGTAAAGACGGAGGGGATAGCGGCGAGGGGTTAGAGGTTAGGGAAGGAATACAGAATTTGACAGGTATATTTCAGGAATAAATATGATGCGGTTATTCAAAAAATACTCTCCCCCAGCCCCTAGCCCCTCGCCTCTGGCTTGTCGCCGGCGGCGGGGACAAGCCATGACCGAAGTCGTCCTGCTGTTCCCTATTTTCATGATAGTACTCTTTGTAACCGCCAAAATGTTCGCGCTGCTGGTGCTGGTGCAGAAGATGGAGATAGCCTCCTATTACGCGGCCAGGCGCTGGCAGCTGGAATCGCATCTTAACGCCGACGCAGTCTACATGGCGTTTGACGGCTGGCTTAGGAGCGACATAGAAGAAAAAGTAAGCGGTTATCTTGGTTACGGTTCGCCGTCTGTCGCGGGGTTCCTCAATCTCAAAGGCTCAAAAGCGAGTCTGGAGATAGTGCGGACCCAGGTGTGGAATGTGCTTACGCTTACCGTGGAAACCAACAGGGCCGGTGTCGCGCTGATCTGCCCGCCCGGGGGTGCGGGAGCCGTCTGCGGGCCCACCAATACCAACTGCGTAAACGGCTATAATTACATTTGCACCGGCAACAAGCAGCTGACAGTGATAAAATACGTGCCCAACCGCGACAGGCCCATACAATTCAAACTGCCGGGAATCCACTAGCCCGTCCGCCTCAGGCGGACGGAAGGCTAAAGGATAAAGGCTTAAGGATGAAGGAAAGGATACGGCGGATGCAAGGTTTTTTTTCCGCCCTTTAGCCTTTATCCCTCAGCCTTTATCCTTTTTTACCTGACTATGCTCTGGTTCAAGATAAAAATGTTCTTTGAACGCCACTGGCTGAAGCTGGCGATCGCCGCGCTTGTGATAGTTGCCGTTCTGCTTCCGATCTGGTATATGGCGGGGATGGAAGAAAACACCCGCAAATATATCATCGCGTCCAACATGGCCATGATGCCCTGGGCCACGCTGAACACCGTCATCTTTGTCGGCTTTCTTTACCTGATGCATTTCGGCGGGTTCGCCAGGTTTAAAAAATCCAAAATAGACGCCGCGGCTGTGAACATAAAATTCACGGACGTGGTCGGCCTGACGGAGGCCAAGCGGGAGGCGTGGGAAGTGGTCCAGCTCATCAAGGACCGGCGCCGCGTGAAAGCCATCGGCGGCAAGATCCTTAAAGGGGTGCTGCTGGTCGGCCCGCCGGGCTGCGGCAAGACCCTGCTGGCCAAGGCCGTGGCCACCGAGTCCGGCGTGCCGTTCATCTCCACGTCCGGTTCGGAATTCGTGGAGGTCTTCGTCGGCGTGGGCGCTTCCCGGATCCGCAAGCTTTTCAAGCAGGCCCGCCAGTTCGCGCAGGCCCACGGCGCCTGCATAATTTTTATAGACGAGCTGGAAGTTATCGGCCGGCGCAGGATACTTTACGACGCTTTCGGCGGGGGTTCGGAGACCAACAGCACCCAGAACCAGCTGCTGGTCGAAATGGACGGCCTGGCCGAGACCGAGGCCAGCGTCATCGTCTTCGGCGCCACCAACGCCCTGGAACAGATCCTGGACGACGCGCTGCTGCGGCCCGGCCGGTTCGACCGCAAGATCTTCGTGGACAGGCCCAACCTGGTCGAGCGGGAGAAGCTGTTTGATTATTACCTCGGCAAGGTGAAATACGACCGCTCCATAGACCTGGCGCGGCTGGCGCGCAAGGCCGTCGGCAGTTCCCCGGCGGAGATAGAGAACGTCGTGAAGGAAGCGGCGCTGATAGCGGTGCGCAACTCGCGCGAGCAGCTTACTTTCAAGGATATCAGCGCCGCCATCGAGCGCATAGAGCTCGGCATGGTGCACCGGCTGAACATGACGGACAAGGAGCGCGAACGCATCGCCTGCCACGAGGCCGGCCACCTGGTGACCGTTTACCTGGCCCACCCGACCGACGATGTCTTTAAGGCCTCCATACTTCACCGCGGAGGGGCCCTTGGCGTGGTGCACCATATGCCGAACGAGGAAATACACGCCCCGGACCGGGAGACCTTTATAGGGCGCCTGCGGGCCGCGCTCGGCGGATTCGCCGCCGAAAAGATAAAATACGGCGTCACCTCTTCCGGCGTCGGCTGCGATTTTTCCTCGGCCGCCGTGACCGCGCATTGGATGGTCTGGGGCATGGGCATGGGCAAGAGCGGCTTTATAGGCAACTACTCCGCCGTCCCGAAAGCCGAGCGCTCCGCCGAAATAATCGACAGGCTTGAACGGGAATCCCAGGAGCTGCTGCGCGAGCAGCTAGTCGAGGTGGAGAAACTGCTGAAGGACAACTGGCATATCGTGGAGCGGTTCGCGAAAGAACTGCTTGCCAGGGAAGAGCTGGATTACGACGAGATAGCCGCCATTTTCAGCGAGTTCGGCCATCCGCCGCGGCTGCTGCCCAGGGGGAGGGATGAGGGATGAGGGATGAGGGAGCACTCTTTGTATGGAATTAAAGGGAAAAAAGAGAAAGGGTATTCGGTGAAAATTTGTAACTACTCAGGTTCCCCGTATTTTTCACGTATTTTTTGTAGTGGCAAAGCTTGCTTTGCCTTTTTGGGCAGAGTAAACTCTGCCACTACGACAACAGACCTGAGTAGTCACGAAAATTTTGGTTTCCTCTTTTCCGTTTTTCATCCTTTCCGCCAAACAGCCGGCGGACCCGCCGGATTGTTTGGCGGGCATCCCTCATCCTTCATCCTTCCGAAAATCGCACGCGATTTTCGGATTGCCTCTTGAAAATTCCGGTTTTGTCTGCTATAACATAAGCAGGCCATTAAAGAAGCAGGGATGTAAAGTCTAAAGTCGAAAGTCTAAAGTAAAGAATAAAGAGAAACGGGAAGTGTTTTTTCTCCACACTTTACACTCTAGACTCTACACTTTAGACTTCCTTTACCTGCTGTTCTACGGTCCCGGGGATGATATTTTTCCCGCCGGACAACGCAGGCGGGCCCGCCGGATTGTTTGGCGGGATGCATCAGTCTCCGGGCCGCAGTTGTTGTTTTTACGGTTTTTTACAGTTTATCGCGGAGGGTCTATGAGAGCGTCTATGACTCCGAAAAATGACGGAAATGAGCGGGAAGAACGCGGTTTTTGGGAAATGTTTTCCGGCCCTGAAGGGCGCAGGAAGAAGTATAAATGGCTGAGCCTTGTCCTTGTTTTCCTTTTTCTGGCCGGCGGCGGCTTTATAGCCTGGTTCACGATGAGAAATGCCGCTCACAAACTGGTCGGCGGGGATAATTACAACCAATTGGCCTCCAACAGCCGGCTTTACGGCGACCGCACCGGAGCCCAGAAGACCGGGGGCTTTTTTGCCTCCGAAGAAGAACTGGCAAAGGCCGATCCGGCGCTTAAAAACGAACTGCTGGGTCCGCCGGACGAGCAGGGGTCAGAGGTCAGAGGTCAGGGGTCAGGGGTTAGGGGTCAGGGGTCAGGGGTTAGGGGTCAGGGGCCGGGAGGCGATGGGGACGCCGCCCGTGTTTCCGAAAGGGATTTCCGGACAGCTTCCGGCGCCGGCTCGGCCATGAGGCAGCAGCTTGCCGCCCGGGAAGCGGCGTCCTTACAGTCCCAGGGCGACAAGGCTTCAAAAACAACGGCTTTTGGCAGCGGCGAGGCCAATAATACCGCGACCATCCAGCGTGTTTCAGGCTCCGGCAGTAAGACAGCCGCCGGGGGTTCCGCAAAAGCGTCCAAAACCTCGGTCATTGAATCTTTGAAAAGCGCTCTAAAGTCCACCCTTTACGGCGCCAGGGATACTTCAAGGGACGCGGCCAGGAACTGGACGGCAAAAGCCTTTGACGGCGCGGCGGACACGGAATACGCCGTACAGTACAACGAAAAAATGAAGGCGCAACTGGACCGCATGAACCCCAATTCCATACCCGGGTTCCTTAAGGACCAGAACGTGGACCCCGGCTCCGCCGGGACCCTGGGAATGTCCAGGGTGGACGAGCCCGGGTTTAACGAGGAGGGCACCAGGGAGGCGCTTAAGAACGACAAGGAATACCAGGATAAAAAATCACAAAACGACTTCCTGCTGGGCTTGCTCAATCCGCTGTTCGGCGGCCTGGCCGGGGGCGGGGAGGGAAATTCCGGGGATGACCCCGCCGGCAGAGGGCTTCCGCCTGAAGACCCCGGCCTGCAGGACCTGGCGCTTGAGGACTATATGGACACTTACGGTTATGGAGAGGAGTGCGGCTGCTCGCCGGCGGCGCCCTGCTGCTGCCTGCCCCCGAACTACTTTGACGATAACAGCATGGTGGGAGACTTCCCGCCCGGGGACGGCATGATGCCTGTCTGATCACTAGATAATGAGTCAGAGTTTCCTTTACAGTTCCCGACTTCTTCGGCGCAGGCTTTTCCGCCCTAGGCGGATCCGCCGTGTTGTTTGGCGGAAGCCTGCGTATGCTTGGCGTATGAAACGTCCGCCTAAGGCGGACGGCTACCCAAAGCATTGTAAAGCGTTGGACTCACTACGCTGGTAACGAGTAACGGGTAATAAGCAACGAATAATTATAGGCTAGAGGGTTTTAAAGACAAATAACCCATTCTTCTATTCTCGTTACCCGTTACTATGGTTAACCGCCCGCATATAGTTTTTAAAAATAATATAATCTACCTTAATGAATAAAGCATTCCTGCCGGTCTGCGCGCTTTTGGCCGCCGTTTCCTGCGCGGACAAGAAGTTTAACGCCGACATAATAAAGCTGTTCGAGCGGCACAGCTATCAGGAGCACGCCCCGCAAAAGATAAAAGAACTGCTTGATGCCAGGGGCGCCGCCGGTCTGCATCTCCTGGATAAGTACGCCGAAGTGATAAAAGCCAGAAAACAATTTAAACGGGCCCCCCCGGCGGGCCCCGCCGCTGTGTCCTCAGGCCTGCTGATAGGCGGCCGGGGGGGCGGCTTCCATCTGTTGAGAGCCTTTCAGAAGTCCCCGGCTCTGGCCGCCGGCTTGAAGGACGGGGACAGGATACTGGAAGTAAACGGTATCAAGGCGAGCTCCGAAACTCTCTCCCGCGAGATACAGGGCCGCGGCGAATTCAGGCTGAAAGTGGAACGCGCGGTCAGAGGCCGGGGGCCAGGGGCCGGGGGTCAGGGGTCAGGGGCCGGGGCGCTCAAAAAGAGCCTGGGGACCTTTGAGGCCGGGGTTAAAAAAACGGATTTCGCTTTTCCCGTGGTCTTCGGCTTTTATGAGCCGGGGACTAAAACGGCTTTTGTCAGGATAAGCGTGTTCTTTGAAGGTTCAAGCGGCATGGTCTTATCGGGGCTTGACACGCTCGTCCGGTCCGGCGCGAAAAAAGTGATCTTTGACCTCAGGAACAACAGGGGCGGCATGCCGGACGAGGCCGCCGCGATCCTGGACTGTTTCGCGGCCAAAGCGGGGCCGGTCCTTGAGCTTAAATCCCGTCACAAGGGGTATTCCAGGCGGTTTGACGCGCCCGGAAAGGGCAAATTCGCCGGCCTTAAGGCCGCGGCGCTGGTGGGCGGCGGGACCTCCATGACCGCCGAGGCGTTCGCGGCCGCGCTCAAAGACGTCGCGGGCGCCGCGATAGTGGGCGGGACCACCAGGGGAAACGTCTCCCTGCAGAGGGCGTTCAAGCTGGGGCGAAAGAACTTTCAACTGACCGTGGCCAGGCTCTTCCCGCCTTCCGGCCGGGACCTTGAAGGGACGGGCTTAACGCCGGAGCACAGTGTTGAATTGTCAAAAGAGCGGGCCGCTTCGCTGAAAAAAGCCTGGGATTCCTCCTCGGAAACCGTTCTGCTGGACGACCCGTTCTATCTCAAAGCTATAAAGGTGCTGAGCAAATAGGGTTGCCTTGATGCGCATTGCTTTTTTAAACCTTTCCCTGCTGTGCTTAACCGCGCCGGCGCCGGCTTTTGCCTCCGGGCCGGGCACGGCCGCGGCCAATTTCCTGAAAATACCCGTGGGAGCGCGTGAAACCGCGCTAGGGGGCGCTTTCACGGCCGCCGCCGACAACTCCGGCGCGGTTTTTTATAACCCCGCCGGCCTGGGCCTGTTGGAAACGCCGGAACTTTCCTTTGCCTATAACAGGTATCTTTCCGAAGTTTCCCAGCAATGGTTTGCCGCCGCCTGTCCGCTCCGGCACGGGGCCCTGGGCTTCGGCGTCAATTACCTGAACGCGGGCTCCAGGCCTTCCTATAACAGCGCCGACAACAGGACCGGCTCCGTGTCGGCCTACGACATGGCCCTGTATTTTTCCTATGGCGGCAGAATCAAGACCGGCTCCCCGCTTGTCCCTTCGTTTTTATACGGCGCCGGCATAAAGCATATATCAGAAAAGCTGGATACCAGGAAAGCGTCCGGCTACGCGCTGGATTGGGGGCTTATGATCATGCCCGGGGTGAAGAACCTGAAGTTGGGCCTGGGTTTTGAAAACCTGGCCTCAAGCCGGATCCAATTCATAAATGAAGGCTCGAAATTGCCTTTCAGCTTTAAAACCGGGGTTTCATACGGGATAGCGCCTGACAGCCGGGTTTCCAGCGTGCTGCTTTCCCTGGATTTTATCTTCCCGGAAGACGGGCCGGACTATTTTGCAGCCGGCTTGGAGAACCTGCTTTACGGGGCGCTGGCGCTGAGGGCCGGCTACAGCTCTTTTGGGAATATCTCGGGCGGCGCCAATTTCGGGTTCGGGTTCGACTTGTCGGCTTACACAGGCAGGAAAATAGCCGTGGATTATTCGTTCGGCTCCTCGTATGACTTCGGCAATATACATAAGTTCGGCGTTACGTATAAATTCAGCCGGCCCGGCAAGGCTGCCGGCGCTTTGGAAAAGCTGCCGGAGCCCGCCCTCTCCCGGAATTTGCCGGCGGATAAACAGGCGGCAGCTTTGTCCTCCGAGATCCCTCCCGCCCGGAAAGGGGGGGAGTCGCCGTTCAAGCTGCTGCTCGGCATGCTGAACAATGAAAATCCGGAAATCGTGAGGGATGGCATTAATTTTTTGGCCGGGTTGAACGACCCGGGGGTTATAGATCCGTTTATCACTTTGCTGTACGCGGAGAACATGGAGGTAAGGCTGGCCGCGGTCTCCGGGCTTGCCCGGCAGAATGATGAAAGGGCGCTGAAAGCTATTGAAGGCCGCCTGCGCGACACTGAGCCGGAGATGCGGCGGCATACCGCCGAAGTTCTGGGAGACCGCGGGAAAAAAAGCGCGGGAATAGCCCTCCAGGAGGCCCTGAAAAATGAGGAAGACGAGAGCGTTAAGAGCGCTCTTATAGCGGCGCTGGAGAAATTAAACCGGGGACAGTAGGGCGCTAACAGCAGGGTATAGGGTATAGGGGTTAGGGGTTAGAGTATAGGGTGTGGAGTTCTTCACCCTCTACCCGCCGCCCTCTACCTTCTACCCTATTCTTATGGGCGAAACAAACAAATATCTCGTGGCGGTATTTTCCGCGGTCTGCGTGCCGGCTGCCTGTTGCCGGTTGTCGGCTGCTATCATTTTGACCGGCGGGACTTTTAGCGTCCCTGTAATTTCATCTTTGTCCGGAGGCGGCACAGCCTCCGGGGGGGCGCTGGTAATGAAGGCCGCTAACATGGGCGGCCCGACCGCTTCCGGCGCGCGCCTGAGCGGAGGTGATTTTACCATCACGGGGGGCGCGACGCCGGCGGTAATCACGCTTGAAACCGCCAGGCCGGACCTGGGGGCCGCCCATTGCTATCCTGTTCCCTTTAAACCCTCGGCCGGGCATACTACGATCACATTTACCGGCCTTACCAGCTCCGCGCGCGTGAGGATTTATACCATAAGCGGCGAATTGGTGCGCACGCTGGATAAATCGGACGCGGGCGATTTCCTGGAATGGAACGTGAAAAATGCGCGCGGCGAAGCGGTTGTCAGCGGGGTTTACCTGTATGTCGTAAAAAGCGCCAGCCAGACCAGGACCGGCAAGCTGATGATAATAAGGTAGATAAGGATTGACCGGAGGAAATATCATTTATGAACAAATTAACGTCCCGGAAGTTCAGCCTTTTACTTCTTTCCTTCATCCTTCATCCCTCATCCTTCTTCACGCCGGGGTCCCGCTGAAGATAAATTTCCAGGGGCGGCTTGAGGAAAGCGGGCAGCCGGTGGAAGGCGCGAAAAATTTTATATTCAAAATATACGACGCCTTGTCCGGAGGAAGCGTGGTGTGGACCAGCCAGGCTCAGAGCGTGGAGGTGGCCAACGGGGTGTTCAGCGTGGTGCTTGAAACCGGGACCCCCGTCAACCTCTCAACGGCCGCTTTCGCGGGGGCGCGGTATGTGGAAATAACGGTGGACGGCGTGCCGCTGTCCCCCCGGCAGGAGATGGTGTCCGCGCCCTACGCCATGGTCGCGCAGGCGCTGGCTCCGGATGCCAGGATTTCGCTTTCAAACCTGGAAAAAGACCCCTCCTCGGCTTCAACCATAAACGACCCCGCCAACGCCGTGGACTGGAGCCAGCTTAAAAACGTGCCCGCCGGCCTGGCCGACGGGACGGATGACACATTGGCGGCGGAATTATCAACCGCGGCGATAGTCTCAGGCAGGTTCGGCGACGACAGGGTTTATATAACTACCGGCGCGGTAAGCGGGTTGGGGGCGCTGGCGCTCGCGGACTCCGAGGCCGACCCGGTCTTTACGGCCCATGTGTCCTACGCCGTAGTGTCGGGGGATCTGGTAAACTGGAATGCGGCCTACGGCTGGGGCAGTCACGCGTCAGCCGGTTACGCAAGCGCCGCCGCTTTAAACAATATCATAACTTCAACCGGGACAATACAGACACAATTGACCGACGTGGCTGCTTCCACCGGCAGTATTCAAACAAGCCTTAATAACGTAATTACGTCCACCGCGCCGCTGGCCGGCTACGCCGACTGGGATGCGGCCTACGGCTGGGGCAGTCACGCCGCGGCGGGATATTCCGGCGTCGCTTCCACGCAAGTATTCACCGGAGCCAATACTTTCGCCTCCACCGCCGCCTTCACGGCGCAGAACGCGTCCCTGCCCGGGGTGTTTATATCGTCAGGACTGATTGTTCTGGACGGCCGGGCAGGGATAGGCGTTGCCGCGCCTAATTCCCGCCTGAGCGTCGGCGGCGCCATATCGTTTCCGATTAAAACCATAACTTTTTCAGACTCGCCTTACACTGTGACGGAAAACGACAGCACGATCCTGGTTGACGGAACGACCGGAGCCACGGGCGACACAGATATTAATCTGCCCAACGCGACGGCTATTGGCGGCAGGATTTACACTTTTAAGCGGGTGGATGTCCAGGGTGCCGGGTATGATTACCCGGTGAATATTCTCCCTTACGGGGGACAGGATATCGAAGGCGCCCTCAGCTATGTCCTTTTCTCCGCCCAATGGGAGGCCGTAACATTACAAAGCGACGGGGCCGACTGGATAATATTTTGCAATAATTAGGTAATTTAATTGGGGACACATCACTATTTTTCGGCGTGTATACTCGTAAAACCGGTTTTTTTGGGGGGGATATGGCAAGAATAGCAAGAGTGGTAGCTCCGGGTTTTCCTCATCACATTACGCAGCGGGGGGTGCGCTTACTTCCGGTATTCTCAAGTGATGAGGACAGGTTTGAGTATCTGCGTCTCATAAAGAAATTCGGATTGAAATTCGGTGTAACTTTCCCGGCATATTGCCTGATGACCAATCATGTTCACCTGATGGCTACACCTGTTAACGAAGACTCCCTTGCAAAAGCGTTGGGTGAAGCGCATAAACATTATACCCGCATGTTCAATTTCCGTTCCGGGGCCAGGGGGTATCTATTCCAGGGAAGATTCTTTTCCTGCCCGCTTGATGAACAGCACGCGTTCGCCGCTGCGGCCTATATTGAGAGAAACCCGGTTAGGGCGGGTATGGTTAAAAATGCCTGGGATTATCCGTGGTCCAGCGCCATGTTCCATTGCGGCGTAAGAAAGACAGACCCCTTGGTAAATGAAACGGAAATATTCAGCGCGATAAAAGATTGGAAAGAGTTTTTGAGACAGGAACCGCGAGAGGCTCTGGCTCTAAATATAAGGAAGAAAGTGAAAAGCGGCAGGCCGTGCGGGGATGCGGGTTTTATCAGGAAAATAGAAAGGATGACACAACGTGGATTGACTGTGGTGAATGTGGGGCGGCCGAGGAAAAAATAGTGATATGTCCCCAATTAACCGAGGCGCTGCGCCCGCCGGGTAGTATTGGCGGGTACCCGCTTGCCCGTTTACCCGCCGGCCGTTTTCCGCCACACAGCTTCGGCGGACCCGCCGGACTGTTTGGCGGGGGCGGGGGGGGCCGGACTGTTTGGCGGGCATCCTTTCAGGATAGCGCTTCCGGAGAGCGCAAAAAAGCATTGTTTTTCGTGCTTTATATATTATAATTATGAGTGTCCGCGAAAAGGCGTTAGAATAGCGGAAAGTTTGCCATTGGCGGCTTAGCCGTGAGGCCGGTATATGAACGGAAGCAAGCATCTGATATGTCTGGAAATATTATGGCTGAATTCAGCGGAACGGAAGACGGAACACAGGGGTTTTGATTATGACACAGAGAACGATAGTCGCTACGCTCAATAGCAGATTGCCGTATATGCATGAACAGTTCGGGGTTAAGAAGCTGGCGCTTTTCGGCTCGTTCGCGGCCGGAACAGCGGGGAAGAGGAGCGATGTGGATTTATTTATTGAATTTGACAGGCCTGTAGGTTTGAAGTTCATGCGCCTGGCTGAATATCTTGAAAAATTGCTTGGCCGGAAAGTGGAGGTGCTTACTCCGGAAGGTCTTAAAGGCATCAGGGCGAAGACCGTCGCCGATAGTATCCGAAAGGGGATGAGGTATGTCTAAACGGCGGATAGAGGAATTGCTGGCGGACATAAAAGAGGCAGCCGGAAGAATCGGAAAATATATCGGCGGGATGGATTACCAGGCCTTTCTCGGGGATTTGAAGACGCAGGACGCGGTTGTCAGGAATGTTGAGATTATCGGCGAAGCGGTGAAAAAACTTCCGAAAGCCTTTACCGCAAAGCATTCCGGAATACCGTGGAAGGAAATGGCGGGCACAAGGGACAAACTTATTCACGACTATTTCGGCGTCAACTACGACATTTTGTGGAATATCGCCAAAAGCGAACTTCCGGGAATACTGGACGCGATAGAAAAGTTGCCGATGGAGGGTGGAAAATAGCGGTTATTCGTCTTATTCGCAATTATGAAACCTGACGGCGGCCAAATTAACAATAAAAAAGACGGATTAAAATCCGCTTTGACCGGGTTTTTGGCGAATTTCACGGTAAAAACAATAAGTAAGAAAGTAAGAAACGTTCCCTACGTCCCTACGTTTTGACATTCTTTATGCATTTACTGTCTATATGAACGGAAAAAACTGTCTTAAGGGTAAGGAAAAAGAGGCGCTTGACAAGCTGATATCAGGCTTGAAAAAGCTTTACGGCGACAATCTGGACGGCGTTATTCTTTACGGCTCGAAAGCCCGCGGCGACGCCACAAAAGATTCCGACATTGACATCATGATCACATTGACAGACTATGATGATTGGAGTACGGAATTTGACAGAGTCGCAGGGTTGGTTTACACGGTTGAGGAGGAATATGATTATGCCCTCCTGATATCGGTTATTATCAGGAAAAAAGAAGAGTACCGCGTCCGGCAGACTCCGCTGTTGCTTAATGTGCGCAAAGAGGGAGTAAATTTATGGATGAGATAAGCGGCCTGATTGAAAAGGCGAAAGAGGATATAAAAGCCGCTGAACTGCTTATTGGGGCGGGACTGTGCCGGATTGCCGTTTCCAGGGCGTATTATGCCATGTTTTATATTGCGGAAGCGCTGTTGCTTGCCAAGGGATTGTCTTTTTCTTCGCATAAAGGCGTTATTTCCAATTTCGGCAGGGAATTTGTCAAAAGCGGCATTTTCGACAAAAAATTCCAGAAGGCGCTGAGCGGCATTTTTAAATTAAGGCAAAATTGCGACTATGACCCGTTGCCGAAAATAGATGAAAGTAAAACCGGACAGGCGTTGCAAAACGCGAAAGAATTTTTAAATAAAGCGAAAACATACCTGGAGATGGAAGGTTAAGATAGGATTCTGTCGGTGTTATTCGCGCAATTCGTGCAGTTATTAGCGGCATTAGCAAATATGAAACCTGACAGCGGCCAAATTAACGGAAAAAAAGGCGGATTTAAATCCGCCCTGGCCGGCTTTTGCGCAATAGTCAAGAAACTACGCAACGTCCCCTATGCCGTTCCCTATGCCGTTTTTGTTTTGAGCGTTGGAGCGTGAAGGGCATGAAAAAAAAGAGAGTTGTAATGGAAAGGATTATAAAATTGTCGGAATCCAATGATGACTGGAACATCAGATTCTGGCGAAAATGCGGGGCTAAATCAAGATTTTCTGCCGCGTGGGAAATGGTTGGGGAATTTTACAAAATAAGAGGCGGAAATGGATTTAAATCAAGATTACAAAGAGATATTGAAAGTATTAAACGAGTGTAGAGTCAGGTACCTGATTATCGGCGCTTACGCGACGATTTATTACACCGAACCGCGATATACGAAAGATCTCGACATTTGGATTGAAAGGGACTTTGAAAATATTACAAACCTTTATAAGGCATTGAAAAAATTCGGCGCCCCGCTCAGAAATATTTCTGAGGAGGATTTTATGGATAAAGGCACAATTTATCAAATCGGAGTGGAGCCTGTCAGAATTGACATTGTGTCCGATTTAGCCGGGATAAATTTCAAACAGGCGTGGAAGGCAAAGACAAAAGCTAAGTATGACGATGTCCCCGTCAGTTTAATCGGTTTGAATGACCTGATAAAATCAAAAGAAAAAGCCGGACGGAAACAGGATGAGATTGACATTGAAAAACTTTTGCCGTTGAGAAAGAGGCGTAAGGGGAAATAGGGGAGGAGAAATGTCGCCGGAACTGCTGGATGGGATTGTAAAGAAAATTGTAACTACTTCTACAGCCGCACTTTGCTTCTGTAGTGGCAAAGCTTGCTTTGCCTTTTACGCAGAGCAAGCTCTGCAACTACGCAGATACGTGAAAGAGACATGGGTTCACCGAATATTACCTCGTAAAGTGCGGCTGTA
>JAHJSU010000103.1 GCA_018829985.1 Elusimicrobiota bacterium
AATAATTAACCGCGTTTATAGGAAAATTCGGGTCATTTTTGCGTCTGGAGAAGCGCTCTTCCTGCGCGGCGGCCGCGACTCCGCCGTTCCGGACCAGACAGGCGGCCGAATCGTGATAGTAGCAGGAAATACCCAGAATATTCATAATTTCTGATGCTTCCCGAAAAGGGTCCTTACTATGCTATAACATTTGCGTAGGAGCCGTACTGTTTGCTGAATTGTGGATCGCTCCGATGCTCTTCATTTTGGGCTTGCCCCGCTCTTTCGAACTGGCGGGCGGACCAGCGGGCAGACTTACCTGCCTGCCGGCAGGTATGAAGTTATAGAACCCGCCCCGGCTGACGACTGAAACAACCAACTCCCCGCCGCTCGCCGCACCCGGACAATCGTCCGCCTTAGGCGGACAGGCCCGGCGCGGGGAGCTTTCTATTATTCAACCGCTCAGGTTATTCTTTGATGCCTTCCAGATCCAGCATGAAGGCGTATCCGAAAGCGTTGAGATGGAGCGACTCGAAGCGCCCGGATTTGCCGCCGTGGCCCACGTCCATGTCGGTTTTAAGCAGCAGGAGATTGTTATCGGTTTTCATGGCCCTCAGCCTGGCCGTCCACTTGGCGGGTTCCCAGTACTGGACCTGCGAGTCGTTAAGGCCTGCGGTTATCAGCATGTTGGGGTAGGCTTTCCTCTCCACATTGTCATAGGGGGAATAGGAACGCATATACTCGTAGTATTCCCTGACCCCGGGGTTGCCCCATTCGTCGTATTCGCTGGTCGTAAGCGGGATATTCGGGTCCAGCATCGTGGTCAGGATATCAACGAAAGGCACGCCCGCTATGATGCCGTTGTAGTATTCAGGGGCGAGATTTGAAACGGCGCCCATCAGCAGCCCGCCGGCCGAGCCGCCCTCGGCGTATATATGTTTCGGCGAAGTATAGCCCCTCTCTATCAGGTATTTCGTGGCGTCGATGAAATCGTAGAAGGTATTTTTCTTCTTCAACTGCCGGCCTTCCTCGTACCAGCGCCGGCCCAGCTCCGAGCCGCCGCGGATATGCGGGATGGCGCAGATAAAACCGCGGTTCAAAAGTGACAGCCGCACGGAGCTGAATGACGGGTCCGAATTGTAGCCGTAAGAGCCGTAGGAATGGACATAGACAGGATTGGCGCCGGATGCGAGGTTCAGCCCTTTCTTATAGACGATGGACATCGGCGCTTTTTCGCCGTCGCGGGCCGTGAATGACAGAAATCCGGAAACATAATCCTCCGGTTCAAAGCCCCCCGGCACTTCCAGCCTTTTCTTCAGGAGCTTCTCTCCGGTCGCCATGTTGTAATCATAGACGGATTCCGGAATGGTCAGCGATTGATAGTTGAACCTGAACCAATCGGTTTTGTATTCAAAATTCTCGCCCGCGTCGGCCACGTAGGTAGGCTCGTCAAAAGGCAGGTAATGGTCTTTTTTATCGGTCCTGTTCATCACGCGCAGTTTTGGCAGGCCGCCGTTTCTTTCTTTTATCACCAGCCAGTTTTCATAGACGTCTATGTATTCGACCAGCGTGTCGTCCCTGTGGGGTATGACATCGGTCCAGCCGGCTTTATCGGTCTTATCCGGCGGGCAGGCCGAAACTTTGAAGTTTTTGGCGTTGTCGTTATGCGTGATATAGAACGCGTCCCCGCCGTCGTCCACCGAATATTCAAGTTTGGGCCGCCTGGGATAAAACATTTTAAACCCGTCTTCCGGCCGGCCGGCATTCAGGCACCTGTATTCGGTGGAGAGCGTGGCGCCGGTTCTCAGGAAGATGTATGCGTCGGACTTGGATTTTGAAAGGCTTACTTCAAAGGTCTCGTCCTTCTCAAAATATATTTCTTTGTCCTCTTTTTCGCCGAGCCGGTGCGCTAAAATCCTGTTCCAGCGCAGCGTCACGGTGTCCTGCTTGACGTAAAAAAGCGTTTTATTGTCGTTTGCCCAGTTCATGTTGCCGGCCGTGTCGGGAATGTTCCCGTCCAGGATCTTTCCGGTCTCAAGGTCTTTAAAATAAACGGTATAGAACCTTCTGCCTCTGGTATCTACCGCGAAAGCCATCATTTTATGGTCGGGCCGAATCGTCGGGAAGCGGACATGGTAATACGCGGACGCATGCGCCGCCTCATTTACGTCCAAAAGTATTTCTTCCGGGGCGGTCAGGCCTTTTTTGCGGGCGTAGACGGGATATTCAGAACCTTTCTCGTACCTTTTATAGTAAAAATACGGGCCGTATTTGAACGGCACGGAGGAGTCGTCCTCTTTGATGCGGGACTTCATCTCGGCGAACAGTTTTTCCTGGAACTTTTCGGTATGCTTCATCGCAGCGGCGGTGTAGGCGTTCTCATCTTTAAGGTACTTTATGACCTCGGGATTTTCCCGTTCCCTGAGCCAGTAATAATCGTCGGTCCGGACTTCCCCGTGCTTCTCCATTTTATGGGGGATTCTTTCTGCCTTCGGCGGCTCAGCGGCGTTCGCTAAGCCCGACAGCCCAAGCACCAGGAACGCCGCACCCAGCACCGCTGAATAATCAAAATGGTTCATTTAAATCCCCTGCTTTTCCATTCTCCACATTCATATCGTCTTTTGCCTCATCCCTCAGCCCTCAGCCCTCAGCCTTCATCCCTCATCCCTCCCGTCCGCCTTAGGCGGACGGGTTATATGCCTATGCGCGACAGCGTTACGCAGATATCGTTAACCACGTCCACCAGCTTCGGGTGAGAAGCCTCAAAACCCTTGACCGCGTAAGAGATGCCGGCGATGGAGAGATTTCTCAACTGCGCGCTTTTGTCGGCGCGCGAGACCTCATGGGCCGCCGCCTCGGTAAAATGAGCGATGCTTCTGGCGTCATCCATCCGGGATTCAGGCAGGGCCTCGAGTTCTGCCTTAAGCGCGGTCAACAACTCCACCAGGCCGGCCGTGTCTTTATTGTCTATCTTCCTCACCTTCGCGATGGCGGATTCTATTTTTGAAAGAGTGTCTTTTATCATATTAAGTCCTCCACATGGTATCCGGATATTCTATTAAATTTCGGGATGGCACATGTTCCCGATTATTTTGTAAATTGGTCCTTTAGGGATTTTAAATGGATTTCAAAAAAGCCGAGCTCATCTGTACCGGTTCGGAGCTGATCTCCGGCAAAATAAACCGTTACGTGCCGCTCTTCTCCGGCCGTCTCGGCGAACTGGGTTTCAGGATAGCCAGGGAGCATTCCGTAGGCGACGATTTAAATGCCGTCGCCGGGATGATCAAGTGCGCCCTCAAGAACGCGGACCTGGTACTGACCTGCGGGGGACTGGGCGCCACTTTCGACGACGTGACCAGGCAAGCCGCAGCCCTTGCCCTTGGCCGCAGACTTGCCTATTCGAAATACGCCGAACAGATACTTAAGGCCGACTACGGCATGAAAGAACTGCCGGCCAATGCCTGCGCAGGCGCCGTTTCAAAGGCCTATGGCCATTCCGCCGGAGGCGGACCCGCCGGACTGTTTGGCGGGCAGACGGCCAATTTCAAAAACCAATGCCTTATTATCGACGGCGCCAAAATGGCGAAAAACGCCAACGGCACGGCGTTCGGCCAGATAGTAACCTCCGGCAGGAAAATGCTGGTAATTTTGCCGGGGCCCCGAAACGAATGGGAGCCGATGTTCGACGCTTTCATCTCAGACGAGATCAGGGAATTCTTTAAAGTCAAAGAAGGAACGGTTAAAACCCTCCGGCTCAAAATAGCGGGGCTCTGGGAAGCGCAGGCCGAAACGCTTTTGCGCCCGGTAATGCGGAAATTCAAGCACGCTGATTACACCATACTGGCCGGCCCCTATACGGCTGAATTCAGTTTTACCGTAAAAGGAAAGAACGCGCGCGCAAGCTCCAAAAAGATCTCGGCCATAGAAAAAGCCTGCCGCAGGGTCCTGAAAGACAGCGTCTACGGTTCGGGCGATGAGACGCTTGAGGGAACCGTCGGGAGGCTGCTGGAGGCGAAAGGCGCTACCCTGTCCGCGGCGGAGTCCTGCACCGGCGGCGCGCTGGGGAGCGCCCTTACCGACGTTCCCGGCAGTTCCGGCTATTTCATGGGCGGCGTCACGGCTTACTCCAACCGCGTCAAGGAGCGTCTACTGGGAGTGGGCAGGAAGACCATTTTAAAGCACGGAGCCGTTTCCGGGGAATGCGCCGCGGAAATGGCCGAAGGCGCGAAACGTCTTTTTAAGACCGATTACGCCGTAGCGGTGACCGGCATAGCCGGGCCGGGCGGGGGGACGGAAGAAAAACCCGTAGGCCTGGTGCATTTCGCGGTCACCGGCCCCGGCGGGAAAACCCGCCGCTTTACCGGGAACTTCCGCCGCACGCGGACTTTCATCAAGCGCTGCGCGGTAAATGCCGCTTTGGACGCGCTGAGAAAAATAATACAATAACCATACGGAGAAGAACACAAGATGAAAAATATAAAGGGCTTTATTTTTATGGCGCTGCCGGTTCTGGCGTTCATTTATGCCTGCAAAAAAGCCGAGGCCCCGAAAGAGACCGGCCAGGCCGTCGTAGCGGCGACGGTGGAAACCGAACCGGTGACCGGAACCCCGCAGGCAAAAAAAGCTCCGCCGAAAGAAACAAAAAACGCTTACGAGAAAAAGGACACATATTTCAAACTGCCTGATTGCGCGGGCGGCGGGATAGACCTGGCCGATTACGGCGGGAACCCCGTAATGCTGATGTTTTTCGCCGAGACCTGCCCTTATTGCAGAAAGGCCGCCCCTTTCATAAAAAAAATGGATGAGTCGTATAAAGCCAGGGGACTGAACGTTATAGGCGTCTCCCTGAATGACGAAGCTTCATCCGCGGCCGGTTTTGTTAAAGATTTCGGCCTCGCTTTTCCGGTGGCCTATAAGGGCAGGCGCGTGGCCCGCCAGTACAGGACCCATGGCGTGCCTTACCTATACCTGCTGACAAAAGACCATACGATTTACAATGTCTGGGCCGGCTATGACGAATCCTTTGACGAGGAGATCAAAGACGGGATAAACGAAGTGATAAAATAGCGTTTGTCGCGTTCGTCGAGTTTATTGTGTTCGTCGAGTTTATCGCGTTCGAAGCAGACCTCCTCCCCCTTGTGGGGGAGGACCAAGGTGGGGGGCTCGACGGAACGCTGCTCATCCCCCCATCCCAAGACAAAGGAGCCCTTAAGTGACCGGCATTGGGGTCAGCAGTACAGGTATTCCTCCACCAGCCTTTTTATTTCTTCTTCCTTGCCGTAGAGACGCTCGCTCAGGTTCCGGTCGTCGTAGCTTTTGAGTTTTTTCACCAGGCCGTCTATAACCGCGGGAGTGAATACTCCTTCGGCTTCATATCTCTCCCTGTCCGCTTCAAGAGCGAGCGCGGACTCATAGCAGGATGAAGGAAGTTTGGGCAGCCCGGCGTTCAGGCTTTTATGCGCCGCGCGGCCGATATTTTTTTCAACGAACAGTTTTTCCGCGTAATCAACGGCGTTTTTCATCTCAAAACCGCGCCGGGCGGCCACGCATAACCCCGCCATGAACAGATGAATGTTCGCGGACCCGTCGGCCGAGCGGAATTCGACCGTCTGCCTGTGTTCCGTCTCCGCGGCGTCTTTGGCGGTGCGGGGATTGGCGTCTTTTATCATGCCGCGGGCGTTCAGCCAGCCAAGCGGTATCCTGACCAGGGCCGAGCGGTCCCGGTAGCCCCAGCAGACGCTGATGGGCGCTTCCTGGTGCGGCACCAGGCGGAAATAAGACGTGGGCACCGTATTGCCGAAAGCGGTCAGGGACTTTGAAAGTTCAAGGAAGCCGGCTATGATTTTTTTGGCATGGACCGAAAGCGCGCCCTTCTCTATCATCGCGTTCCTGCCGTTCTTCACGAGCGCGGCATGCACGTGCAGCCCCGAACCCGCGTGCCCGATGGAGATTTTGGGCGCGAAGGAAAGCGTCACGCCGTACTTATAGCCTATGGAGGAAAGCAGCCATTTGGCCACGGCCAGCTGGTCGGCGGCGTCGGCCGCGGGCTCCGGCAGGAACTCTATTTCATGCTGGCTCATCTCGGAATCCCCGGCGCGGATAAAACCCACTTCCGAGTGGCCGTATTTTATTTTTCCGCCCGCTTCGGCGATGGCGGCCATGGCCTCGGTCCTAAGCTCCTCCCATTTGGCAAAAGGGTAGGATTCGTGATAGCCTTTCTGTGCGCTTATGGGGTAAAGCGGGTTTTTGGGCGATATGACGTAATATTCCAGTTCGCCTAAAGCGTGAAACTCAAAACCGGAAGTTTTCAGCAGTTCCGCCGAAGCCCGCCTCAATATTTCGGCGGGAGAATTAATAAAAGGCCTGCCGTCCGGAGTGTAGAAGGAGCAGAGTATCTCCAGCGCGGGCACCCGGGAAAACGGATTTACAAAAGCGGTTTTATACCTGGGCGCCACATAAAGGTCGCTTGAAGAGGCGTCTATATTCTTAAAAAGGCTCGAGCCGTCCACGCGCTCGCCGGCTGAAAGTATCCGGTCCAGGTATCTTTCGCTATTGATGACGAAATTGAGCGTCTTAAGCCGGCCGTCGCCCGCGACATAGCGGAAATTAACCATTCTGACGGCATTGGCTTTTACGTAGGCGATGATGTCTTTTTTGGTGAACAGGCAGGGTTCTTTGTTCAGGAACGCTGCCAGCTTGTTGGCGCTTATCGCGGGTCTGGGCATAAACCACCTCCCATGATATCTGCCGGCTGAAAACCATAATAACAAATTTGCGCCTTATGTTCTACGCCTGCGGCGCGCGGCGGGGGGACCCGGCCCGAATTGACTAGCCCGCAGTGGAAATCATATAATAAGCTTCAGATAATATATCTAATCAAACGAGCGTGCCCCGCGGACAGGGCAGTCAGGCCGCGTCCCGGGACACAAATCAAAAGAGAGAACAACATGCCATTGACAAAACAGAAAACAAAGGAACTGGTGGAAAAATTCGCCGCTAATGCGAACAATACCGGCTCCACCTCGGTGCAGGTAGCCCTGCTGACCGAAAGAATCCAGTACCTTGCCAGGCACATCGCAACCAACCCCAAAGACCACTCCACGAAAAGAGGCCTTTCCATACTCGTAGCCAAGAGAAAACGCTTCCTCACCTACCTTGAAAGGACCAACCGGGAAGAATACAAAAAAGTAATCAAGCAATTAGGCTTAAGGAAATAACACCAATGACAGAACCCAAACTGATCCGCCTTGAAGAAAAGGTGGGGAATAAAGCGATTTCATTTGAAACCGGACTGCTGGCCAAACAGGCAGGCGGCTCCGTGATGGCGAGATGCGGCGAGACCGTAGTGCTGGCGTCCTGCGTCCAGGCCAAGAAACCCAGAGATAATCCGCCCTCGTTCGTGCCGCTCTCGGTGGACTATAAAGAAAGGACCTATGCGGCGGGCAAGATACCCGGCGGGTTCTTCAAGAGGGAAGGCAGGCCGAGAGAGAAAGAGATCCTCGGTTCCCGGCTCTCGGACCGCACGCTCAGGCCGCTGTTCCCCGAGTATTTCAACACCGAGACGCAGGTCGTGTCGCTGGTCATGTCAAGCGACGGCGAGAACGATTCCGACGTGCTTGCTATCAACGCCGCCGCGGCGGCGCTTATGGTCTCGGATATCCCGTTCAACGGCCCGGTTGCCGCGGTTAGAATAAACAAAGCCGGCGGACAGTTCGTCGTCAACCCCACTTATGAGCAACGGCAGGATTCAGACCTTGAGCTGATCATCTCCGGCACGCCGCAGGGCATACTGATGGTGGAAGGCGGAGGCCGGGAAATACCAAACGACGACCTGATAGCGGCCATGGAAACCGCTAAGCGGGAAATCGATAAGCTCTGCGCCCTCCAGATAAAACTTCGCGAAGCCTGCGGCAAGCCTAAGACCGCTGTGAAGGTCCCCGAAATAAAACCGGAAATAAGGGCGGCGGTCGAGGCAATAGCCAAGCCGGCCGTCGAAAAGCTGCTGAGTTCCTTCCCTCCCAAGGAAGTGCTGGAGCGGACCATAACCGAGATCCAGGATGGCCTCATAGCCGAAATGACCGTCAAATTCCCGGAAACCGCCGCCGCATCGTTCCAGGTAATGGCGCTGATGGAAGAGATCATCTACGGCATTGCCAGGTCACAGATACTGGAGAAACGCGCCCGCGCGGACGGACGGAAAACCGACGAGATACGGGCCATAGCCATGCAGGCGGGCTTTCTGCCCAGGACCCACGGCTCCGCCCTGTTCACCAGGGGACAGACCCAGACCATGGCGACCGTGACGCTGGGCACGCCTGAAGACAAGCAGATACTGGACGACCTGGAAGGCCGCTCGCTGGATAAATTCATGCTTCATTATAACTTCCCCGGTTATTCCACCGGCGAAGTCCGCCCCGACAGGGGCCCCGGCAGACGGGAAATAGGCCACGGATCGCTGGCGAAAAGGGCTTTACTGCATCTTCTGCCGTCCGACGACCTGTTCCCTTACACGATACGGATAGTCTCCGACATCCTTGAATCCAACGGCTCCTCTTCCATGGCCACCGTCTGCGGCGGCTCGATCGCGCTGTTCGACGCGGGCGTCCCGATGAAGGCCGCCTGCGCCGGCATAGCCATGGGCCTGATCACCGACGGGGACTGCTACGCGGTCCTTTCCGACATCTCCGGGTTTGAAGATCATTTCGGCGACATGGACTTCAAGCTCGCGGGCACCGCTCAAGGCATAACCGCCTTCCAGATGGACGTGAAGCTCGCCTCGGGCATCCCGATAAACATCCTCAAGGAAGCCATAGCGCAGGCCGCCGGCGGGAGGAACCATATCCTCGGCCTGATGACCGCTCACCTCAGCGCCCCCAGGGCCGACATCTCCAAATACGCGCCCGGAATAGCCAAGCTGATGATCGCCAAGGACAAGATCGGCCAGTTCATAGGCCCCGGCGGCAAGAACATACGCGGCATCATCGAGAGGACCGGCGCCGACATCCAGGTGGAGGACGACGGCTCGATCTTCATCGCCTGCACGGACAGGGTGAAACTTGAAGCCGCAAAGACCATGGTGGAATATTACACGATGGAAGTGGAAGTGGGCAAAGTCTACACCGGCAGGGTGGTCTCCATAAAGGATTTCGGCGCTTTCGTCGAGATCTTGCCCGGCAAAGAAGGGCTCCTGCACATCTCGGAGATAGCCCTTCAGCGTGTCCAAAGGGTGGAAGACGTGCTGAAGATGGGCGAAGAGATAGAGGTAAAAGTGGTGGACATGGACAACGCCGGCAAGATACGGCTCTCGCGGAGAGTCCTGCTGGCGCCGGAAAAAAGGTAACTACTCAGCTATAAGAAAACCACGGAGACACGGAGAACACAGAGTGGAGCGAAGCGACACAATTTCCGCCAAATATTCCGGCGGACCCGCCGTGCTGTTTGGCGGGCAATAGTATCTGACAGGAACACGGGGAAACACAGATGACGAAACTTCGTGCCCGCCAAACAGCCGGCGGGTCCGCCTGCGCCCGCCAAACAGTCCGGCGGGTCCGCCTTCGGCGGAGAAAACTCCGTGTTCTCTGTGTCTCTGTGGTGAGTAGTTACGAAAAAAGATAGAAGAGGTTTTATGAAAAAACCCGTTGCGGATAAAAGACCTAAAAATCTTGAAGCGGCTTTTGAACAGGTACGGAAATTCTACCAGTTCATGAGCGCCAATAAACTTGAAGTCGTGGAATTTTCAAAAGACGAGACCTACATCAAACTGGTCAGGAAGCACACCCAGACGGTGCAGCCGATACCCGTATTTACCGGCGCCCCGGGCCACGCCCCGCAAAGCGCCGCCTCCAAATCCGCGCAGGCCCGGGAGGCCGCTGCGATTGCGGCCGGCGAATACATAAAAGCCTCCATGTCCGGCATCTTCTACAGAGCTCCCACGCCGTCAAGCCCGCCTTACGTCCGGGAAGGCGACGCCGTCAAAACAGGCCAGGTCATCTGCGTCATAGAGGCCATGAAAGTATTCAACGAGATCAAGGCCGAAGAGGACTGCAGCATAGTAAAAGTGCTGACGGAAAACGGCAAACCGGTGGAACCGAACCAGGACCTGTTCCAGATAAAGAAAAATAAATGAGCGAAACAGCCAAATTCACCGACACCGTGGCGCAGACCGCGGAAAAGATATCCGGGATCCTCAAGAGCGGCGGAGAAACCACCTCCTGGGATATAAAGCTGAAACTTCATCTTTCAAGTTCGGCCCTTTATCTGGCGCTCGGCTGGCTGACGGCACAGGGAAAGATCCAGATATATCCGCAGGATCTGAACTATAAGATAAAACTTTCAGCCTGACTAATGACGCGATTCAAATGCAAATTCGAAACAGGTTTGCGGCGCCCAACAAAAAGAAGTCCGGCAATCTCTCCTATGTGTTATACTGGCTGTTCTCTTTTTCGTTCAGCCTCTGGCTGATCTGGCTGCTGTTCAGCGCCGCCGCCAAAGACAGCATGCTGGGCGGCCCGGTGGCGAAAGGACTTTTCTCCTTTCTCGGGAACACCGCTTACGTCTTCCCTTTCATCCTTCTTTACGGCCTCATTGCCATCCTTTTAAAACTCGGCAAACCGCATAAGGGAGCGCTGACCCTGCTGGCCGGCGCCCTTATGCTGCTGGGCGCCATCTCCTTGATGATAGAGATGCTGGGCATGCGCTTCGACCCCAAGGTCTTCGACGGCGGCTGGCTGGGCTACGCCCTGGAAGGGGTTCTGGCGAAGATATTCGGGAACCTGGGGGCGGCGTTATTTTCCGGCGTGATATTTTTCGCCGGGCTTCAGCTTTTATTCAAGATCTCCTGGCGCAGGGTCTGCAAGATCGTCTCCCAGACCGTAGCGGACGACTACCGTAACTGGGCCGCGGCCCGCGCGCAGCTCAAGTCTAAACTCAAAATCATAACCGACAGGGAAGGAGCCGAAGGCCCTGTTTACGAGGTCCTCCCCATCCCCATCCCCGAATCGCCGCCCGCGCCGAATACGGAAGAACAGCCCCGGCCCGGCGCCGCGCCCGAACTCCGGATAGTGCGGGCCAAGACAGAAACGCCGGCCCGTAAAGAAAAGGAGCCGAAAGCCAAAAGCGAGGCGGCAAAAATAGCGGCGCGCCCGAGGGACGACTACTACAAGAATTTCAAGCTGCCCACAACCGACCTTCTGGAAGCGCCGGCGGACCAGGGCTTCATAGGCCCCACCGACGACGAGATAACCGCCTCAAAGCGTCTGCTGGAAGACACTTTTAAGAGTTTTAACGTCTCGATGCACGTCTCAGGCGTCCATCCCGGTCCCGTTATCACCCGCTATGAGTTAAAACCCGCGCCCGGAGTAAAAATAAGCTCCATAGTTTCCCTTTGCAACGATGTGGCTCTGGCCATGAAATCATCCGGCGGCATAAGGGTGATAGCCCCCATACCGGGCAAAGACGCCATCGGCTTTGAAATACCGAACGTGAAAAGGGCCAAGGTCTGCCTGCGGGAGATACTTGAAAGCTCCGTTTTAAACGAAAAGAAAGCCCCGCTCATGTTCGGCTTGGGCAGATACGCCGAAGGCGCCGTGGCCGTGGCCGACCTTGAAACCATGCCCCATCTGCTGGTCGCCGGCGCCACCGCCAGCGGCAAAAGCATTTTCATGCAGTCCCTGATACTTGCGCTGATGTACCGGAACACTCCGGACGAAGTCAAATTCCTGTTCATCGACCCCAAACGCCTTGAACTCACTTTCTACGAAGATATCCCGTATCTTTACGATCCCAATGAAACTCCTGACAGGGTCTCGGTCATAACCAGTCCGAAGGACGCGGCTAAATCCCTGATAGCGCTCACGCAGGTGATGGAAAAGCGCTATATAAAGTTCGAACAGGCAAAAGTGAAGAATATCGCCTCCTATAACAAATGGGCCTTAGCCAACGGCGAACCGACCGAGCACTATATAGTGGTGGTCATAGATGAATTGGCCGACCTCATGCTGCAGATGAAAAACGTGGTAGAAGACGCCATACAGCGGCTCGCCCAGATGGCGCGGGCCGTCGGCATACACCTGGTGCTGGCCACCCAGCGCCCGTCGGTGGACATCATTACCGGCGTTATCAAAGCGAACCTCCCGTCCCGCGTGGCGCTGCAGGTGACGTCAAAGACCGACTCCAGGGTCATACTGGACGCTCCCGGCGCTGAATCCCTGATAGGCAGGGGGGACCTTCTGTACCTCGCCATAGACGCGCAGAAGCCGGTCCGCATACAGGGCGCCTACGTGTCCGAAGAAGAGATAAAGAAAGTCGCGGACTTTTTAAGGGCGCAGGCCAGGCCGCATTACCAGATGATAGTGGAAGAAGACGCCTCCGCCTCCAGCGGCAAAGGCGGCAGTTCCGAGGAACTGATGAACGCCATGCGCCTCATAGTTGAAAGGCGCAGGGTTTCGCAGGATCTTTTAAAAGCCCATTTCGGCTCATCGGCCAGAGCCACCAACCTTTTAAGCATCCTTGAAACCAACGGTTTCATACGCAAGCCGGAAGGTTCGAACCGCTGGGAGATAAACTTCGACAAGATCGAAAACCAGCTGGCCACCGGCGCCCCGGCCGATCCGGAGCCGGGCGCCACCGCGCCTGATAACGGAGTTATCCGCGGACTTTAAGAATTAAGATGAATAGATTTGCCATAAAACTGGCGATCATCTGTTCCTGGCTTTTAGCGGCGTCGGCTATTACCGCGCTTCCGGCCGTTGCCCAGCCGCCCCCGCCGGGCCCGACAATAACTTTTGAAGAATCGTATGTTTCCGGGGCGATAAACTATATATCCAGCCATACCCTTATAACAATATCCGCCGTCCCGGGCTCCACGGTGTACTTTATTCTTGACGACGATCCTGATACCACTACTCCCAGTGTTTACTATCAGCCTTTTACGCTGCCGGAAGAAGGTATCCATGCCCTGTTCACCTTCGCCAAAATACCACCGGATGGTATTGACACTGCCCTCAGCACCGCCGTCATACATGTGGACGCCACCGCCCCGGCGACACAATTGGAAATATCGGACGCCGATCCGAGGGAACTCGGCGGGATAATTTATGTCGGCACGGGCGCGCTTGTGGCCTTGAATGCCGGGGACATTGTTTCCACTGGCGTGGCAAGCGGTCTGGCCACCACTTACATGCTTGTGGATATCCCGCCGGAAATTTGCGACGGCGGCGGGCAGGGCGGCGGGGTAAACGGGGCCGGTTCCTGCTCCAATCCGT
>JAHJSU010000104.1 GCA_018829985.1 Elusimicrobiota bacterium
TATGCCTTCGGGATATTCCTGCTTGAACCAGGCCGTCACTTCTTTTTTCCTGCGCTCCCAGGAAGCGCCGTAATGGGCGGCGCAGTTCTTCATCAGGCCGGGCCAGTTCAGGTCCAGGTCCGCGCGCTCAAAATCCAGCACCAGGTCCTCAATAAGGAACAGCGCCCCGGGCGCGAAGCTCGGCCCGATCTTGGCGAAGAACCGGGCTTTTTCCCGGTCCGTAAGCAGGCGCAGGGTTTTTCGCGCAAGGCCTTTGGTAAAGGTCCTCCGCTTTAGGCGGACGGGATCAAATTCAAGGAGGGGGGACTTTACCAGCTCCACGCGGGCGTCGCCTTTAAAGCGCAACGCCGCCTGTCCCAGCCGGTTGGCCGAGACGTCCACGCCCACGGCGCTGTCGGCGGTCTTAAGCGCCGCGGCCAGGAAATCCCCGTTGCCGCAGCCGAACTCTACGACCCTGTCTCCGGGAGAAACGCGCAGAAGCTCCGCGCAGGCCAGGACCTCATCCTCCGGCGCGGAACCCAGGAAATTATATCTTCCCGCGTATTTGTTTTCTTTCCGGCTTTCGGTCATCGTTGTTGAGTGATTAAGCAGGAAAGTAAGTAAGCAAGGAAGAGAGTGAGTAATAAAGCGAGTAAGCCGGAAAGCGAGAATTATCCAGATCTTCCTCTCTTACTTAATCACTTTCCCGCTCACTTACTCTCCTCATCACTACTTACTCACTCACTTTCTTGCTTCTTACCTACAGTCTATCTCCGGTTACTTCTGTTTGCCCAGAATTATAGCCGAAAGGGCGAAGACTTTGGCGTCGCCTATAAGGTTGTCAAGGATGCAGTATTCGTTGGGCTGGTGCGCGCTCTCGTTCAGGCGGGAGTAGACCACCGCCGGCAGGTGCAGGCGCCGGAAGAACGCCGCCACGGTGCCGCCGCCTATGCCGTAGGCCTTTGGCTTTACGCCCAAAACCTGCTTAATGGCTTTCTTCAGGGCCTTCACTATCGGGGCGTTCGGGTCCGTGGGAGGGGCGGCCTGGGCCTCCTGCTGCGGCTCGAAAAATATCTTCACGCCGAACTTCGCCTCCACCTCGTCGGCCAGCCGGCGCATTTCGGCCTTCACTTCGCTCAAGCTGTAAACCGGCATCACGCGGCAGTCCATGTAGAACACGTCCTCACCGGGCAGCGTGTTGACGTTCGGCACGTTGCTCTCTTTTTTCGTCGGCTCGAAGGTGCTTATCGGCGGCTCGTAGAGCTTGTCCTTCTTCGGGAATTTTTTGTAAAGCTTCTGGTATTTGGTGACCAGTTCGCTGGCCGCCTTGAACGCGTTTATGCCAAGCGACGGGCGGCTGGCGTGGCACTGCCTGCCCTTGGTGACGACTTTCATCCAGAGGATGGATTTCTCCGCGACCTCGATCTTGGAGCCGTCCTCCACGCCGGAGTCCGGCACGAAGAACATGTCGTCCTTGCCGAAGATGTCGGGGCGCTTCTCGGAGAGATGGTCGGCGCCGAAGCCCGAGCCGGTCTCCTCGTCCGCGCAGAACAGCAGGGCTATGTCGTATTCGGGGCGGTAGTTCAGCTCCATCATGGCCTTCACGACCAGTATGCTCGCTACTATGGCCTGCTGGTTGTCTTCCACTCCCCTGCCGATAAGGTTGCGGCCCTCTACCTTAAGCGTGTAGGGGTCGGAGGTCCACAGCTTCATTTCGCCCGGCGGCACAATATCCAGGTGCGACATGAACCAGATCGTTTTACCCGGGGTTTTGCCTTTATAGCGGGCTATGATGTTCGGGCGTATGCCGTTCTTGGCCTCTTCCTGCGGGGCGTTCACCCATTCTATGGAATCGAACGTGAGTTTTTTCAGCTCTGTTTCAAGGTAGACGGCTTTATCGTATTCGCCCGTTCCGCCGCTTGCCGGCGCGAGGGCCGGTATGGCCGTGAGCGCCCTCTGCAGCTCTATGGCGTAAGCCTCGTAAGATTCGATTTTGTTCAGGATCTGCTTTTTCATTGCTTGCGGCCTCCCTGCCTTATATCCCGTATTGTTTCCGGCAACTACCCAAGTATACTTAATTTTTATTTCTTGTAAGCGAGGAAAGCGTTCAGCAATTGGCGCGGCGTGGCGCCCTCAAGCAGCAATTTCGCATGCTGGTCCGTCACAAAGCCCTCGTCCAGGGCGTTCCTGACCAGCTTCAGCAGCGGATCATAATACCCCTTTATGTTCAAAAGCCCGCAGGGTTTGCGGTGAAAGCCCAGTTGCGCCCAGCAGAGCGCCTCGAACAATTCGTCAAAAGTGCCTATGCCGCCGGGCAGCGCGATGAACCCGTCGGAGAGTTCGTGCATTTTGGCCTTGCGCTGGTGCATGGTGCGCGTCACTATCAGTTCGGTGAGCTCTTTATGCTCCAGCTCTATGCCGGTCAGCGCCGCGGGTATTACGCCTGTGACTTTTCCGCCGGCCTTTAAGACGCCGTCGGCTACCGCGCCCATAAGCCCCGTGCAGCCGCCGCCGTAGACCAGTTTTATCCCGTTTTCACCAAGCAGTCTCCCCAGTTCCCCGGCTGCTTGCGAATATTCCGCCAGTTTCCCGGCGCTTGAGCCCGCGTAAACGCATAGCGTTTTCATGAATACAAGTATATACAATTACCTCGCATCGCTGCTCTGGCCCTGAGGCCGGGGCATTCCCCCCAACCTAATATCACCGCCGTAGGTCTGTAGATTTCCTCAGAGGCAGGTATATAATAACCGCAGCCTATTTTATATAATAAGAAAAATGGTCGTTTTCTTCGCGGTTCCCGTGCCATTCGCGCTTTTCGCGGGCGCCGCCTTTGTACGGAAAGGCCGGGGCATTTTCGCGCGGGGCGCGGGGACCACCCGCGTGGCGGGGAGTATGTCTGTCTAAATTAAAAGCTTTCATAGTTTATTCCTGCATTTTCCTGGGCTTCCTGGGCACGGGAATTTTCGGCGCGCTTTATATAAGGGAGGCCGGGAAAGCTTCGCGGTGCGGCTGCGAAGGGCCGGACAGGCAGGCGGCGTATTATCTGCGGGAGGCCTCCCGGGAATATCATCTCTCCCCGCCGCCTTCGGGCCCCTTCGGCGTGAAAAACGCCATGGCCCTTATGGGGCTTATGAATAAGCGGTATTTGCACCTGCTCGCTTATCTGCGGTATCAAAACAGCGCCGACAAGACGCTGTCCCCTGTTTCGCTGGACAGGGATATCAAGTACGACGAGTCTTTCCGGCTCAATATGCGGGAACCGGACCTCCGTCTTCCGCGCCAGCCCCGCTTATACGCGTACGAGATCAGGAACAGGGGCGATAAGGCGGCGGGTGGGCCGGTAATTTACAAAAAATATTTATGGAACTCCGTTCCCGGCCTGCTGAGGACCGCCGGCTTCGGCGGGATACGCGACGAGATCGACCGGGCTAAAGCCATATATAAATTTCTGCTGCCGTATCATCTGCATGACTCCCCCCCCATGGAGGGCGAGGGGGAGCACGATCTCGCCGCGTATCTTGCGTGGTACGGCTACGGATTGTGCGACGACGCGGCCGGCGCGGAGGCGGCCTTGATGGAATTAGCCGGGCTGCGGTCGCGGATCTGGAGCTTGTCGGGGCATGTCGTCGCGGAAGCCTTTGCCGGCGGGGCTTGGCGCCTTTTCGACCCGGACAACAGGATATATTTCCACGCCAAAAACGACAGGCGGAGCATCTATGGCGTCGAGGAGCTGGCCGTGCGCCGGGACCGTTTTGACCATTACACTTCCGATCTTTGGGGGAAAGGCGGGCTGTATCCCGAGAGCCATAAGGACATCTTCCAAACGACGCGGGACAACAAAATTTCCTCGCAAACCCCGTTCAAGAGCGGCACCGTGCTGGATTACAGGCTGCGCCCGGGAGAAAAAATAGTTTTCACTAATTTCAACTGGGGAAAATATTATATGCCGCGCTTCCAATCCGGCCCTTTAAAAAGGTATTACAACGGCTACTTCGAATATCCGGCGGATGCCGCGCAAATGCGGGGCGGCGGGAGCGTCGTCCTGTCCCGGGCGGGGTCCGGGCTTGGAATAAGCAATGAAAGCGTGAGCGAAACCGGGTATGTGAAGCTCGATTTCGCTTCCCCGTTCCCTATCGTGGGGGGCGGCGTCAGCGCGGCCGTTGAGAAAAAAGCCGGGAACGCCTGGCTGATAATTTTCGATCAGAACGGCGGAAAAGCCCTGTCATTCGCTTTAAAAGAAGGCGAAAATCATTTTGACTGGTCCAATTCCTGGGACACATGGCAAATGAGCCCCATTTTCGCTTATACCCTGGGGATCAAGCTCCTTCCCGGCAGCCAGATCGGCGTTTCAGGACTGTCGGTACGGACTGAATTCCAGTTCGGCAGGCTGGCATTGCTGGACCTGCTCAAAGGTGATAACCGCTTTCACGCTTATTTCCCGGATGGAAGCGGCCCGGACCAGTTCGAGAGCCGGGTGTTCCTCAAATACTGACAGTCTAAATGTAGGAAACATAATGCCTGATCGTGAGTTGAGCGGCGAAAATCGCCCAAAATATTTTGCCGGGAACGGTCATTATGGGTATAATATCAAAAAAAGCGGCCGCCGGGCGGGAGTTGGCGGGTTTTCAGGAATAGCGTGTCGCCGGGGCGGGGGAAAACCCAGGTCAAGGCATGTCGGCGGGGGAGTTCAGTCCCGCCAACACGACACGGCGGGCAGGCGGCCGGGGCGGGCGCGTCTATGCTGCCGCTGCCGGGCGGGGGGAATTAACCTGGCGGGATAGGCATGCCGCGCATTGCCGGGTTTGTGTTTAAATTTATTCCAGGTATTTTAGACATAAATTCTCTTGTTCCCAAAGTTAGTCAACTAACTGATTCCGCTGAAAAACCCCTATCTCGGAAATGACACGAAAATCGTGCAAAAATTTTCTCTCCAGGATCACACACAAACGATTCTTATTCATCGGTTAAGGTGTTTCGATGGTTATTTTTAAAGTTGTTTTTTGGCCAGAGGGGGTTTTTCAGCGGAATCACTAACTACGCTACGTCCCCTACCCGTCCCCTACCCCGCAGAATCCCTGTTTCCCGGCCAGGCCGGGACTCTCCGGACAGTCAGCCGGCTTGCGGGCTGCTGTACAAAAATGGGCCTTGACAGTGTGGTATAACTATGTTATACTTAATTATGAGGTTCCTCGACTATGAATGGGATGAGGTGAATACATCCCATATTGCAAGACATCATGTGAAACCGTTTGAAGTTGAGGAGACCTGTTTTAATAATCCTTTTGTCTTGAAAGGTCCAGAGGAGAAATACTTTGTTTTTGGAAAGACGGATGCTGGAAGGTGCCTGTTCGTGGTAATAGTTCCAAAAGAGGGCGGAAAGATTAGACCTATTACCGCAAGGGAAATGAACCAGGTTGAGAAAAAAAGATATAAAAAACATAGGAGATGAGATCTAATGAAATTTCAAAAAGATAAAATTCCTAAATTCAAAACTGAGGCAGAGGAAGCTGAATTTTGGCAGAAACACTCCCCGCTTGAATTTGAGGGGGAACTTAAAGAAGTGGAAGGTGTTCACTTTCCGTCCCCCAAAAGGAGTATTGTTGCTATCAAGATGAATGACCAAATGGTCAAGATCTTGAAAGATATCTCCGGGAGAAAAGGGATTGGATTCTCCAGCCTCATCCGCATGTGGGTTTTGGAAAGGCTAAAGACAGAATTACCTGCGGCGAGCTGGAAGATGAAAAATCAGTAGAGGGTAAGAGATTCCTGGCGCCGTACCTGTTATTCAGTGTCGTAGAAGAGGACCGTTTGCGGCAGCTATAGGAATCGTTCGCAGCACCTATCTGCACACCCTTTACATCTCCAGCCGTATTGATTATACCAGCCACCTGAATCCCTGCCATATAAATCGTTGTCTGGTCCGGAGAGAAATTATTTGCAAGACCTGCTAATTGTACCCCATAGAATGTGAATTCTCCGGAGCAATGAACAAAAGTAACCAAGCCCCCAAATTGGACACCATACCCTTTACCTGTAATAATTGATTGGAACGGACTAACTTGATGCTCAGGAATTTCAATGTTCCTCACGCAAAGGCGCAAAGGCGCAAAAAAACAGATGCATGCCCGCTTTTCTTTGCGAGCTTTGCGGCTTTGCGCGAGACAAGACAGGCCTGTAGTTACATTTTGCGGCCAAA